>JALHLN010000091.1 GCA_022844545.1 Burkholderiales bacterium
GTGCAGGAGCGGCGAGAACAAGGGTGCGAGACGGTTCATGACGTGACCGCATTGTGCCGAGAACGGCAGCTGGAAAACCAGCTCACCGTCCCGGGTTTCGGGCAAGCGTGATCTAGCCCTTGGCGTCCTTCGAATTGCGCTGCCGGATCCGCTCCACGATCGCGTCGCCTTCCTTCATCAAGCGGTTGAACTCCCGCACCCGCGCCCGGCCGTCCTCCTGGTCCTCGAAGGCGCGCACCAGCTCGCCCATGGCGCGGTGCCGGGACGCGGTGTAGGCGACCATGTCCTGGTGCAGGACATGCAGCTTCGACTCCGGCCCGACGGGCAGCGCGGCGAAGCGCTGCCGCTGCGCCTCCCAGCCGATCGCCAGCGCGACCCCTTCCGGCTTGAGCTCGGTTCCCCTGGCGCCGGGAGCCTGCGCCTTGGCGATGACCGAACGCAGCGAGGCAACCAGGCGCTCCTCCTCCTTTGAGAAGGCTTTCAGGGCGTCCTGGAACTGGCGCTCGGCCTCGAATCCGGCGCGCGTGTTCGGCGTCAGGGCGAGCAGCCCGGCGATTGCGATCACGCAGGCCGCGATCCCGGCGGCCATGCGCAGCGGCTCGACCCTCGCCGGGCCCGGGGGGCGGCCCAGGGCGAAGCCGAGGATGGCGCCTGCGGCCAGCCCGCCCAGGTGCGCCGCATTGTCGATTCTGGTCGAAACCAGGCCGTTGACTACGCCGTAGGCGATGAATATCGCCATGCTCGCCGCATGCGTCCTCATGATCCCGGGCTCGATGCCGTTGCGCCGGTCCATCATGTAGACGAAAACCGCGCCGAGGACGCCGAAGAGGGCCCCCGAGGCGCCGACGCTGTTGACCTGCGGGTTCCACCACACGCTCGCCGCGCTGCCGGCGAGCCCGCTGAGCAGGTACAGCAGCAGGAAGCGGCGCCAGCCGAACAGCCGCTCGCACAGGCGGCCGACGTCGGCGAGCAGGAGCATGTTCACCGCCAGGTGGACCAGGCCGCCGTGCAGGAACGCCGCGCTCAGCAGCCGCCACCACTGCCCGTCGGCGGTATACGGCCCGAAGTTGGAGCCCCAGCGGATCAGCATCTGCGAATCCGCGGTCACCAAGCCGCCGCCGGAGGCGGCGAACGCGGCATAGACGGCGACGTTGGCCGCGAGCAGCAGGAGCGCGGTCATCTCAGCCCCCGAAGCGCTCCACCCACAGCAGCGCGGCGACCGTCTTGGCGTCGGTGACGCGCCCGTCGGCGATCATTGCCAGCGCGTCCGCCATCGGCAGGGTGAATACGTCCAGGAATTCGCCCTCGTCCAGGCGGCGCTCGCCCTGGGCCAGGCCGCGCGCGACGAACAGCTCAATGCCCTCGTCGCTGTAGCCGATCGCGTTGTGGATCACGCCGAGACGCGTCCACTGCCTTGCGCTGTACCCGGTCTCCTCCTTCAGTTCGCGCTGCGCAGTGAGCAGCGCGTCCTCGCCGGGATGCTTCTTGCCCGCGGGCAACTCGATGAATGCCCGCGCCAGGGGGTAGCGGAACTGGCGCTCCAGCAGCACGCGGCCGTCGTCGAACAGGGGAACCACCAGGACCGCGCCGGGATGGCGGATGAACTCGCGCACGCCGCTCGAGCCGTCGGGCAGGCGCACCACGTGACGCTGGACGTGCAGCAGCTTGCCGGTCCAGACCTCTTCCCCGGAAACGAAGGCCTCGGTGAGGTCTGTGCCGCTCAACCCGCTACAGGCTCTTGATGGCGACGAAACAGAGCGTCATGAGCGGCTGCGGCAGGATGCCGAACACCAGCAGCGCCATGCCGTTGGCGGACAGCAGCACCCGGAACTCGGTGTCGCCGGCGACCGGCGTGATGTCCTTCGGCTCGTCGAAATACATCAGCTTGACGATGCGCAGGTAGTAGAAGGCGCCGATCAGCGAGAACACCACTGCCACTACCGCGAGCCAGACCTGCCCGGCATTGACGACCGCGGAGAGCACCGAGAGCTTGGCGTAGAAGCCGGCCGTGGGGGGCACCCCGGCCAGCGAGAACATCAGCACCAGCATGATGAACGCCGTCCAGGGGCTGCGGCGGTTGAGGCCCTTCAAGTCCTCGAGCTGCTCGCACTCGAAGCCCTTGGAGGACAGCAGCAGCAGCATGCCGAAGGCGCCGAGCGACATCGCGACGTAGGTGACGACGTAGAACATCGACGCCGCGTAGGCATCCGCGGCGTTCAGCCAGTTTCCCCCCACCACGCCGGAGAGCAGGCCCAGCAGCATGAAGCCCATGTGCGCGATCGTGGAATAGGCCAGCATGCGCTTGAGGTTGGTCTGCGCGATCGCCGCCAGGTTGCCGATCGCCATCGACAGCACCGCCAGTATCGCGAGCATCTGCTGCCAGTCGGCGGCGAGGTCGAGCAGGCCGTTCACCAGCAGCCGGATCGCCATCGCGAAGGCCGCCAGCTTGGGCGCGGTGCCGATCACCAGGGTGACCGCGGTGGGCGCGCCCTGGTACACGTCCGGGATCCACATGTGGAACGGCACCACGCCCAGCTTGAAGGCGAGGCCCGCCACCAGGAACACCAGGCCGAACACCAGGAAGGTGTGCTGCGTCGAGTCGCGCGACAGCAGGGCCACCTGCTTCGCCACCTCGGTGATGGTCAGGGTGCCGGTGGCGCCGTAGATCATGGACATGCCGTAGAGCAGCAGGCCGGAGGCGAGCGCGCCCAGCACGAAGTACTTCATCGCCGCCTCCACCGACTGCGCCGAATCCCGGTTCAGCGCCACCATTGCGTACAGGCACAGCGACAGCAGCTCCAGCCCAAGGTACAGGCTGAGGAAGCTGTTGGCGCTCATCATCACCATCATTCCCAGCAGCGAGAACAGCAGCAGGGTCAGGAACTCGCCCTTGAGCAGGCCGCGGTCGAGCAGGTACCGGCGCGAATACACCAGCGCCGCCGCGACCGAAACGTAGGCCGCGAGCTTGAGCACGTGCGACAGCACGTCGGCGACGAACAGGCCGTGGAACGTGTAGACCAGCCTGCCGCCGGTGCCCCAGAGCACGAAGGTGGTGGCGGCGGCGCAGGCGAGCAGCACCGACTGCGCCAGCGCGAAACTCACGGCGCGGCGCTCGTCCTTCACGAACAGGTCCGTGATCATCAGCGCGCAGGCGCCCGCCAGCAGCACGATCTCCGGCAGCGCGGGCAGGATGTCGTTCCCGTTCATCTCAGAGTTTCGGCAGCGCGACGTGGCGCAGCAGTTCGTTGACCGAGGCGTGCATCACCTCGGTAAAGGGCAGCGGCCAGATCCCCATCGCCAGCACCGCGAACGCGAGCAGCCCGAGCACCAGGGTCTCGCGCCCGTTCAGGTCCTCGAGCTTCGCGACATGGTCGTTGGCCACCGCGCCAAAGATGACGCGCTTGTACATCCACAGCGTGTAGGCGGCGCCGAAGACGAGCGTGGTGGCGGCGGCGAAGGCGACCCAGAAGTTGGCCTTCATCGCGCCCATGATCACCATGAACTCGCCGACGAAGCCGCTGGTGGCGGGTAGCCCGCTATTGGCCATGGCGAAAAGCATCATCAGCGCGGCGAACTTCGGCATCGTGTTCACCACGCCGCCGTAGTCGGCGATGTTGCGGCTGTGCATGCGGTCGTACATCACGCCGACGCAGAGGAACATCGCCGCCGAGATGAAGCCATGCGAGATCATCTGCACCAGCGCGCCCTCGACGCCCCAGGAATTGAAGATGAAGAATCCCAGCGTCACGAAACCCATGTGCGAGATGGAGGAGTACGCGATCAGGCGCTTCATGTCGGTCTGCACCAGCGCCACCAGCCCGATGTAGACCACGGCGATGAGGGACAGCGCGATCATCAGCCAGGCCAGCTCGCGCGAGGCGTCGGGCAGGATCGGCAGCGTGAAGCGCACGAAGCCGTAGGCGCCCAGCTTCAGCATGATCGCGGCCAGCACCACCGAGCCGCCGGTGGGCGCCTCGGTATGGGCGTCGGGCAGCCAGGTGTGCACCGGCCACATCGGCACCTTTACCGCGAAGGCGAACAGCAATCCAAAAAACAACAGGAGTTGCGCGCCCAGGGGCAGCGGCAGCTTCCACCAGTCCATGATCGCGAAGCTGCCGCCGGACTTGTTGTACAGGTAGAGCAGCGCGACCAGCATCAGCAGCGACCCGAACAGCGTGTAGAGGAAGAACTTGAGCGCGGCGTAGACCCGGTTGGGCCCGCCCCAGATGCCGATGATGACGAACATCGGGATCAGCGTGGCCTCGAAGAAGACATAGAACAGCAGCCCGTCCAGCGCCGAGAACACCCCGTTCAGCAGCCCGGACATGATCAGGAACGCCGCCATGTACTGCGCCACGCGGCTCTGGATCACGGTCCAGCCCGCGATCACCACCAGCACCGTGATGAACGCGTTCAGCAGGAGAAACAGCACCGAGATGCCGTCCACCCCTAGGTGGTAGAAGACGTTGAACTGCGGGATCCAGGAGACGCGCTCCACGAACTGCATCCCCGCCTGTGCGGGGTTGAAGCCGGTGTACAGCGGGATGGTGACCAGGAAGCCGAAGATCGCACCCACCAGCGCGATGGCGCGCTGCAACGGCGCATTCTTGTCCCCGCCCGTGGCCAATACCAGCAGCCCGGCGAGGATCGGCACCCAGATGGCCAGGGTGAGCAGCTTCACGACGTGATGCCCATCAGCCGAACACCCGGTACTTGACCAGCGCGTACATGGCGCAGACGCCGAAGATCATCATGAAGGCGTACCAGTAGACCAGGCCGCTCTGCAGCAGGCGCACCACACCGGAGAACCAGCCCACCAGGCGCGCCGAGCCGTTCACCATGAACCCGTCGATGGTGCCCTGGTCGCCGCCCTTCCAGAACCCGGTGCCGATGGCGCGGGCGCCGGCGGCGAACACGATCGAATAGAGCTCGTCGAAACCGTACTTGCGCTCCACCAGCGCGTACAGCGGGCCGAAGGCCCGCGCGATGCGCCCGGGCAGGTCGGTGCGCACCCGGTAGAGGTACCAGGCGGCGGCGATGCCCGCGACCGCCAGCCAGAACGGCGGCGTGGCCAGGCCGTGCAGGATGAACCCGCCCAGTCCCCTGTAGTCGGCGGCCATCTTCGCAAGGCTGGCGTGCTCCGGCCGGACCAGGATGCTGGCGCCGAAATAATCGCCGAACACCAGGCTGCCGATCCACCAGCCGGCCGCCACCGAAGGGATGGCGAGGAGCACGAGCGGGATGGTGACCACGGCGGGCGACTCGTGCGGCGGATGCTTCGGGTCGAAGCGCGGCTCGCCGTGGAATGCCATGAACACCATGCGGAAGGTGTAGGCCGCGGTGACGAACACGCAGGCGAGCACGCAGGCGTACGCGAAAGCCGCGCCCGGCGTGCCGGAGAGCCTGACGGCCTCGATGATGGCGTCCTTGGAGAAGAACCCGGCGAACGGCGGGATCCCCGCCGAGGCGATGGCGCCGATGAGCAATGTCCAGTACGTCCAGGGCATGTACCGCTTCAGCCCGCCCATGCGGCGCATGTCCTGCTCGTGATGCATGGCGATGATCACCGAGCCCGCGGCGAGGAACAGCACCGCCTTGAAGAAGGCGTGGGTCATGAGGTGGAACATCGCCGCCGAGTACGCGGAGGCCCCCAGCGCCGCGGTCATGTAGCCCAGCTGCGACAGCGTCGAGTAGGCCACCACGCGCTTGATGTCGAACTGGGTCAGCGCCACCATGCCCATGGAGAGCGCCGTGATGGCGCCGATCACCATCACCGTGGACAGCGCCGCCTGCGACAGTTCGAACAGCGGCGACATGCGCGCAACCATGAAGATGCCCGCGGTGACCATGGTGGCGGCGTGGATCAGCGCCGAGATGGGCGTGGGGCCCTCCATCGAATCCGGCAGCCAGACGTGCAGCGGGAACTGGGCGCTCTTGCCCATGGCGCCGACGAACAGCAGCAGGCAGATGAGCGTCACCGGCAGGCCGCCCCCGGCCGCCAGGCCCGGCGCCTGGTCGAACACCGGGGCGTAGGACAGCGTGCCGAAGTGCGAAAGGATCAGCGCGATGCCCAGCAGGAAGCCGAAGTCGCCGACCCGGTTCACCAGGAAGGCCTTGAGGTTGGCGTAGGTCGCGCTGGGCCGCGTGTACCAGAAGCCGATCAGCAGGTAGGACACCAGCCCCACCGCCTCCCAGCCGAAGAACAGCTGCAGGAAGTTGTTCGCCATCACCAGCATCAGCATGGAGAAGGTGAACAGCGAGAGGTAGGAGAAGAAGCGCTGGTAGCCCGGGTCCCCGGCCATGTAGCCGATGGTGTAGACGTGCACCATCAGCGAGACGAAGGTGACCACGACCATCATCAGCGCGCTCAGGCGGTCGATCAGGAAGCCGATCTCGAGGCGCGTCTCGCCGCTGGTGAGCCAGGTGTAGACGCTGCCGTTGAAGGTGTTGCCGGCCAGCACGTCGGCGAAGATGACGCAGGAGGCGATGAACGACACCAGCACCGACAGGATGGTGACCCAGTGCGCCCCGGCGCGGCCGATGGCGCGGCCGAACAGGCCGGCGACGATGGCGCCGGCGAGGGGCGCGAGCGGGACCAGCAGGTAGAGTGTCTTCATCGCCGCCCTATCCCTTGAGCGAATCCAGGTCGTCGACGTTGATGGTGTTCAGCGCCCTGAACAGCACCACAAGGATCGCCAGTCCGATGGCCGACTCGGCGGCGGCCACGGTGAGGATGAAGAACACCATGATCTGCCCCGCCGTGTCCCCCAGGAAATGCGAGAAGGCGACGAAGTTGAGGTTGACCGCGAGCAGCATCAACTCGATCGCCATCAGCAGGATGATGACGTTCTTGCGGTTGAGGAAGATGCCCACGACCGCGATTGCGAACAGCAGCGCGCCCAGCACCAGGTAATGCGACAGGGAGGGCGGCGCGGCGAGCATCAGCCGTCCTTGTCCGCCGGCATGCTGACCAGGCGGACGCGGTCCGCGCGGCGGGCCTTCACCTGCTCCGAGGGGTCCTGCGAGCGCGAATCCTTGCGCCGGCGCAGCGTCAGGGCGATGGCGGCGATGATCGCCACCAGCAGGATAACCGCCGCCAGCTCGAAGGCGTAGGCGTACTCGGTGTAGATCAGGCGGCCCAGCTCCTTGGTGTTGCTGTAGTCCGCCGCCGGCACCTTCGGCGCCCGCGCGAGGCCCTGCCAGCGGTCGTAGAGCACCACCGCCATCTCGAAGGCCATCAGGATCCCGACCGCGAGGCCGAGCGGCAGGGTGCGCCAGAAGCCCTCGCGCATGCGCTCCAGGTTGATGTCGAGCATCATCACCACGAACAGGAACAGCACCATCACCGCGCCGACGTAGACCAGCACCAGCGTGATGGCGAGGAACTCGGCGCGCAGCAGCAGCCAGATCGCGGCGGCGGTGAAGAAGGCGAGTACAAGGTAAAGAGCCGCGTGGACGGGATTGCGCGCGGTGATCACCCGCAGCGCCGAGCCCAGCAGGATCGCGGCGAATACGTAGAAGACCACCGTCTCGAAGTTGACCATCGCCCTCTACCGGTAGCGCGCGTCGGCCGCGCGGTCCGCGGCGATCTGCTCTTCGTAGCGCTCGCCCACCGCCAGCAGCATCGGCTTGGTGTAGTACAGGTCGCCGCGCTTCTCGCCGTGGTACTCGATGATCCGCGTCTCGACGATCGCGTCCACCGGGCAGGCCTCCTCGCAGAAGCCGCAGAAGATGCACTTGGTGAGGTCGATGTCGTAGCGCGTGGTGCGGCGCGTGTTGTCGGCGCGCGCCTCGGACTCGATGTGGATCGCCAATGCCGGGCAGACCGCCTCGCACAGCTTGCAGGCGATGCAGCGCTCCTCGCCGTTGGGGTAGCGGCGCAGCGCGTGCAGGCCGCGGAAGCGCGGGCTCATCGGCGTCTTTTCCTCCGGGAACTGCACCGTGATCTTGCGCGCGAACAGGTGCCGCCCGGTCAAGGCCATGCCGCGGAACAGTTCCAGCAGCAGGAAGGAGCGCAGGAACTCGGCGAGCCGGCTCATGTCGGGCTCATTTCCAGAGGCTCCACGGCGTCTGCATCCACGCGCCGATGACCACGATCCACACCAGCGTCAGCGGGATGAACACCTTCCAGCCCAGGCGCATGATCTGGTCGTAGCGGTAGCGCGGGAAGGTGGCGCGGATCCAGAGGAACATCGACACCACGACGAAGATCTTGGCCAGCAGCCACAGGATCGGCGGCACGGCGTCGAACACCGGGCTGGAAATCGGCGCCTGCCAGCCGCCGAAGAACATGATCACGGTGAGGGTCGCGATCAGCAGCATGTTGATGTATTCGGCGAGGAAGAACAGCGAGAACGCCATTCCCGAGTACTCCACCATGTGGCCGGCGACGATCTCGGACTCCCCTTCGACGACGTCGAAAGGGGCGCGGTTGGTCTCGGCGATGCCGGAGATGAAGTACACCAGCAGCATCGGCGCCAGCGGCAGCCAGTTCCAGGACAGGAAGTTCAGGCCCATGGAGGCGAACCACCCCTTGCCCTGGCCGTTGACGATGTCGGTGAGGTTGAGGCTGCCCGAGACCATCAGCACCACGACCAGCGCGAACCCCATGGCGAGCTCGTAGGACACCATCTGCGCCGCCGAGCGCATGGCGCCGAGGAACGCATACTTCGAATTGGAGGCCCAGCCCGCGATGATCACGCCGTAGACGCCGACGGAGGTGAGGGCCATCACATACAGGAGACCGGCGTTGATGTCCGACAGCACCAGATCCGGCGCGAAGGGAATCACCGCCCAGGCCGCGATCGCCGGCATCAGGGCCAGCATCGGCGCGAGCACGAACAGCGCCTTGTTGGCATTGGCGGGGAAGATGACTTCCTTGAACAGCAGCTTGATGCCGTCCGCGACCGGCTGCGCCAGGCCGCCCAGCCAGGGAATGCCGAAGAAGGTCACGCGGTTGGGGCCGATGCGGATCTGGATCCAGCCGATGAGCTTCCTCTCCCACAGCGTGAGGTAGGCCATCAGCCCCATCAGCGGCACCAGGATGGCGACGATGAACACGAGCGAGGTCACCACCTCGTAGACCGCCGGGCCCCAGACCGGGCCCAGGCGCGACTGCGAGAGCGCGTAGAGGGCGTCGAGCACCTAGGCCACCCTCTGCGCGGTGATGGTCTCGACCGTGATCGGGCCGAACATCGGGCCCAGCGCGGCGGTCGAGGGATGCGCCGCGGCGATGCGGACGCAGTTCTCCGGCAGCTTGTCGTCCAGTGCCGCGACCAGCCCGGCCTCGCCCTCGCCCTGGCGGACCAGCACCAGGCTGCCGTCGGTCGCGCCGAGGCTTTGCAGCATCCGGGCATTCATCCAGGCGCGGGGCGGCCGCGCATCGCGGGTCTTCTGCAGCGGCAGCGAACGCCGCACCAGCGGGTCGGCGAAGTAGATCGGCACGTTGGCGATGCGCTGGAAACCAGGCGCCGCCGGCAGGCCGGCGGCAGCGCCCGCGGGATCAATGGCGTTGGACAGCATCGCCGCGACCTCCTTGCCGCCCAGGCAGGCCGCGCGGACCTCCTCCACCGTCTCATAGTCGAATCCGGGCAGGCCCAGCATCGTGCCCAGCACGCGCAGGACTTTCCACGCCGGCCGCGACTCGCCGAGCGGGCGCACCGTGGCATGGAAGCCCTGCACCCGGCCCTCGGTGCTGATGAAGGTGCCCGGGGTCTCGGTGAACGGGGTGACCGGCAGCAGCACGTCGCCCACTTCCGACCGGTAGGCGCTCAGGTTCACCGTGAAGCGGGCGCCGCGCACCGCGGCCATCGCCGCCTGCGGATTGGCGCAATCCAGGTGCGGCTCGACGTTCAGCAGCAGCAGCGCCTGCTTGCCCAGCGCCGCCTCCAGCCCGCCGCCGGCGGGCAGCCCGGCGACGTAGCCACCGACGGAATTCGCCGCCTCGCCGAGGAAGCCGAGCTTCGTCCCGGTCTCCTGCGCCAGCGCCTGCGCCGCGGCGTGCAGCTGCGCCGCCTGCGGGTGCTGCTGCGCGAAGTTGCCCAGCAGGATGGCGCCGTTCTTCGCGCCCTTGAGCGCCTCGGCAAACCCCGGCAGCGCGGCGAGCAGATCCGACGGCGCCACCACCTTCCTCGAGCGCAGCGGCATGAGCCAGTCCTCGTCCACCGAGTGCAACATGTGGACTTGGGTGCCGCGCTTCGCAGCCTGCCGCAACCGGTGCGCCAGCAGCGGGTGGTCCTTGCGCAGGAACGAGCCCACCACCAGGACGCGGTCGAGCCTGCCCAGTTCCGTCACCGGCATGCCCAGCCAGGGGATGCCCGCGCGCCTGCCGTCAGCCGAGAAGTCGCTGTGGCGCAGGCGGAAGTCTGCGGCGTTGCCGGGCGCCGCGCCCAGTTGGCCGGCGAGAAACAGTTCCTCCAGCGTGGCGTGCGGCGAGGCCAGCACGCCGAAGTCCTTCAGCCCCCGGGCGGCGAACTCCAGCGCTTCCTGCCAGTCCGCCTCGCGCCAGCGGCCGTCCTTCCGGACCATGGGAACCGTGAGCCGGTCGTCCGCGTTCAAGCCCTCGTAGGAGAAACGATCCTTGTCCGACAGCCAGCACTCGTTGATCGCCTCGTTCTCCAGCGGCAGCACGCGCATCACCCGGTTCTGCTTCACCTGCACCACCAGGTTGGAGCCCAGGCCGTCGTGCGGCGACACCGACTTGCGCCGCGACAGCTCCCAGGTCCGCGCGCTGTAGCGGAAGGGCTTCGAGGTCAGCGCGCCCACCGGGCACAGGTCGATCATGTTGCCGGAGAGTTCGGAATCCACGGACTTGCCGACGAAGGCGACGATCTCGGAATGCTCGCCGCGGCCGACCATGCCCAGTTCCATCACCCCGGCCACTTCCTGGCCGAAGCGCACGCAGCGCGTGCACTGGATGCAGCGGCTCATTTCCTCGGCCGCAACCAGCGGGCCGATGTCCTTGGCCATGACGAAGCGCTTCTCCTCCCCGTAGCGCGAGGCGGAGCCGCCGTAGCCCACGGCAAGGTCCTGCAGCTGGCACTCGCCGCCCTGGTCGCAGATCGGGCAGTCGAGCGGATGGTTGATGAGCAGGAACTCCATCACCGAGTTCTGCGCACCCTTGGCAACTGCCGAGCTCGTCTTCACCTTCATTCCGTCCGTGACGGGCGTCGCACAGGCGGGCAGCGGTTTGGGCGCCTTCTCCACCTCCACCAGGCACATGCGGCAGTTGGCCGCGATGGACAGCTTGCGGTGGTAGCAGAAGTGCGGCACGTAGATGCCCAGCTTCGTCGCCGCGTCCATCACGGTCGCGCCGTGCTGGACCTCGACTTCCCTGCCGTCGATCTCGAGCTTGAGCATCAGGCGGCCTTCTCCAGGTGCGACGCAGGCGCGTGCGCGCCCGCCCTGCCCCACTTCGGCTCCTGCATGCCGGGCAGGCAATGCTTGTGCTCGATGTGGTGGATGAACTCATGGCGGAAGTGCTTGAGGAAGCTCTTCACCGGCAGCGCCGCGGCGTCTCCCAGCGCGCAGATCGTGCGCCCGGCGATGTTGTCGGCGACGTTGTCCAGCAGCGCGAGGTCCTCCATCCGCCCCTGCCCGGTCTCGATCCGGTGCACCACGCGGTAGAGCCACCCGGTGCCCTCGCGGCAGGG
>JALHLN010000092.1 GCA_022844545.1 Burkholderiales bacterium
GCGCGCCGCTCGCCGACTACCCGGTGGTGCACGCCGCGCTCGCGATCCTGGAGGCGGGCGTGCACGCGCTGGAGTTCGAGCGCTGGTCGCGCCTCCTGCGCTCGCCGTTCCTCGCCGGCGCCGAGGCGGAATTCGCCGCGCGCGCGCGGCTGGACGAGCGCCTGCGCCGCCGCCTGCCCGCGCGAGCGACCCTCGCGCGCGTGATCGGCGAAGTGGGGCAGGGGCCGGCCTGCCCGCTGCTGCGCGCGGTGCTGGAGAAGCTCTACGCCGTCGCGCAAAGGGCGAAGGCGGATACGCCGCATGCGCTGGCGCAGCACTTCACCGCGCTGCTCGAGGCCGCCGGCTTTCCCGGCGAGCGCAGCGCGGATTCCGCCGAGTTCCAGGCGCGCGCCCGCTTCAACAGCCTGCTCGCGGAGTTCTCGCGCCTCGCCGCGGTCCTGCCGCGCCTCGCGCTCGCCGAGGCCCTCGCGCGCCTGCGGCGCCTGTGCGCCGAGACCCTGTTCCAGCCCGAATCCCCGCAGGCGCCGGTCCAGGTCCTGGGGATCCTCGAATCCGCCGGCCTGGAGTTCGACCACCTCTGGGTGGGCGGCATGACCGAGGACGCCTGGCCGCTTGCGGCGCGGCCCAATCCGTTCCTCCCCGCCGCGCTGCAGAAGCAGGCGGGCATCCCGGAGGCGGCGGCGGAAACCTCGCTGGAGCTGGACCGGTGGATCACGAAGGGATGGAGCGAAGCCGCAGGAGAGGTGGTGTTCTCCTCTCCGATGAAGGATGGCGACCGCGACCTCACGCCTTCCCCCCTGATCTCGATCTTCCCTTCAGGGAAGATCGAGATCCATCACGCGCCCGCCTACCGCGATCTCATCCACCAGGCACGGCGCCTCGAAACTGTTGATGAAGGGCATGCGCCTCCTCTCGCCGACAAAGTGGTGAAAGGCGGCACCCGGGTGCTCACCGACCAGTCCGCCTGCCCCTTCCGCGCCTTCGCCCGCCACCGCCTCGGCGCGCAGCCGCTCGAGGCGCCCGCCGAGGGGCTGGACGCCGCCGGCCGCGGCCAGCTCCTGCACGCGCTGATGTCCGGGCTGTGGGCGCGGTTGAAGGACAGCGCGACGCTCGCGTCCGCCTCGACCGGGCAGGTGGAGCAGGCGATCGAGGCGGCGGCGGGCGAAGCGATCGCGGCGCTGGAAATGGACGGGCCCTTCGCGGAACTCGAGCGCGCGCGCCTCGCGCGCCTCGCGCGCGAGTGGCTGGAGGTGGAGCGCGCGCGCCCGGCGTTCGAAGTGGTGGCGCGCGAGGAAAAGCGCGCGCTGCGCGCGGGCGGGCTGGAATTCAGCGGCCGCATCGACCGCATGGATCGGCTCGCGGACGGTACCCACGCGCTGATCGACTACAAGACCGGTCGCGTGTCGCCGAACGAATGGCTTGGGGAACGTCCCGATGATCCGCAGCTGCCCGTCTACGCGATCAATGCTGCCGAGGATATTGGTGTGGTCGTGTTCGCCAAGCTGAGGACCGGCGACATGAAGTACATGGGCTTTTCCAGGACGAAGGATGCGATCGACGGGGTGAAGCAGGCCCAGTCCTGGGAGGGCCTGCTCGCCGGCTGGCGCCAGGAAGCGGATGACCTGGCGCAGGGTTTCGGGTTCGGCGACGCGCGGGTGGATCCGAAGAACGGCCTGGCGACCTGCGCGAGGTGCGATTTGCAGACGCTGTGCCGGGTGTATGAGCGGGTTTCGCCTCTTTCATCCGATGAGGAAGAGGCCGGATGAAAGAGGCGATCTGGGAAAAGCGCAAGGCGCCAGTATTAGGCGCTGCCGCGCGGTTCCGGCAATCCCTTGGCGACGAAATTGTCCACCGCGGTGAGGATCTCGGCGATGTGCACGCGGGCGTAGGGCGTGGACTGGATCCACGCCGCGTAGAGCTCGCCCTCGGGCTTCACCAGCAGGAGCGCCGGTTCGGCGAACAGCATCGGTTCCTTCAGCCCGGTGACCGTGTTGAGGCCGTGGCCCTCGGAGATGTACAGGCCGGCCCTGCGCGCGTCCTCGACATCCAGCTTGTAGCCCACGCGCAGGTTCTTCAGGCCCCAGTCCTTCACCGCCTTCTCGGCGCCCTCCTTGCGGTCGCAGGAGAGCGCGATCACGGACACGCCGCGCTTCTCGAACTGCGGCGCGAGGCGGTCCAGGTCGCCCATCCAGACGCGGCAGATGGGGCAGAAGATGCCGCGGTAGAAGGCGAGCAGCGCGAGCTTCCCGGGCTTCTCGGTGGCGAGCGCCCACCGATTGCCTCCCACGAGGCGGGCATCGATAGCGGGCATGGTGTCGCCGGGGATGACTCGCATGCGGACTCCGGTTCGGGGCGGCGTGGCGCCGCCCGGGTTCTGCTAGGCGGCGACTTCGACGTACTCGACGCGGCTGCCGGGTTCCGGAATCGGGAGCCCGTCGGCGCGCATGCCTTCGAGGTGGAACTCGATGGCTTCCTGGATGGAGCGCTCGGTTTCCTCGATCGTCCGACCCGTGGCGACGCAGCCGGGGAGATCCGGCACGTACGCGCCATAGTTGCCCTCGCCCTTCTCGATCACGATCGCGTAGCGCATCGAGCCCTCCATCGCATAAGTCCAGACCGCCGAAGGATACCGGTTTACGGAGCCGTCGGTAAATGACCTCTCGGAACGCGATCGCAGATCAAGCCGAACGCGAACGCGCGCTCGATGTGACGCGCTCCTTCATCGTGCAGGCGCCCGCGGGCTCCGGGAAGACGACGCTCCTGGTGGAGCGCTTCCTCAGGCTGCTGGCGGTCGCGAGGCATCCGGAGGAAGTCCTCGCGATCACCTTCACGCGCAAGGCGGCCGCTGAGATGCGCAAGCGCGTGCTCGAGAAGCTTCCCAATCCAGGCGAAGTTGCCCACCGCCTGCGCATCCTGACCATCGACGCGTTCTGCGCCTCGCTCACGCGGCAATTGCCGGTGCTGTCGCGCTTCGGCGCGCAGCCGGCCATCGTCGAGGACGCCTCCGCGCTGCACGCCGAGGCGGCACGGCGCACGCTGGCCGCGTTCGAGCAGCCCGCGGTCGGGCGCCTGCTCGCGCACCTGGACAACCACGTCGATTCCGCGATCGGCATGCTGGCCGGCATGCTCGGGCGCCGCGACCAGTGGCTGCGGCGCACCGGCAACCCGCCCTCGCGCCAGGACATCGAGGCGGCGCTCGCCTCCGAGCGCAAGCGCATCGTCGCGCAGGCCCGCGCGCTGCTGCCGGAAGCGTCGCCCGAGCTGGCTGAGAAGCTGCTCACGCAGAAGCGCACCTGGCGCAAGCGCGACAAGGAAGCGCAACGACATGAAGGCAACGAACCCCTGCGCCTCGCGCTCTCGGCGCTGCTCGAGCTGCCGCCGGCGACCTACACCGAGGCGCAGTGGGAGGCGCTGGAGGCGATCCTGGCGCTGCTGCCCCTGGCCGCGGCGCAGCTGAAGATCCTGTTCGCCGAGCGCGGCGAGGCGGACTTCACCGAGATCGCGCAGGGCGCGGTGCGGGCCCTGGGCAGCGCCGACGAACCCACCGACCTGCTGCTCGCGCTCGATGCGCGCATCGCGCACGTGCTGGTGGACGAGTTCCAGGACACCTCGCTCTCGCAGTGGGACCTGCTCGAGCGCCTCACCGCGGGCTGGAGCCCGGGCGACGGCCGCACCGTGTTCGCCGTCGGCGACCCGATGCAGTCCATCTACCGCTTCCGCGAGGCCGAGGTGGGCCTGTACCTGCGCGCGCGGCGCGAAGGCCTGCCGAACGTGAGGCTGGAGCCGCTCGCGCTGGCGACCAACTTCCGCTCGCAGGCGGGGATCGTGGACTGGGTGAACGCGTCCTTCTCCCGCATCCTGCCGCAAGCCGAGGACGAGACCTCCGGCGCGGTGCCCTATTCGCCGTCGGTGGCGAGGCATCCGGCGCTCGCGGGCGAGGCGGTGACCTTGCACGCGCCCGCCGACCACGCGACTGAAGCGGCGCAGGTGGTCGAACTGGTGCAGCAGGCGGGGAAAGACTGCGCGCTTCTCGTGCGCAACCGCGGCGCGCTGGCGCAGATCGTTCCCGCGCTCAAGGCCGCGGGCATCCGCTTTCGCGCCATCGAGATCGACCGGCTGGGCGAGAAGCAGGTGGTGCAGGATCTCTTCGCGCTGACGCGGGCGCTCACGCACCTCGCCGACCGCGTGGCGTGGCTGGCGGTGCTGCGCGCGCCCTGGGCCGGGTTCACGCTGGCGGAACTGGCGCAGTGGTTTGAAGGACGGCCCGAAACGGTGTGGGAGCGGCTGCAGAATGTTACCGATCGTGCACATTTGACGGCCATCCTGGGCGCGGCGCTGGCGCAGCGGCAGCGCGGAACGCTGCGCGACCGCGTCGAGGGCGCCTGGCTCGCGCTGGGCGGCCCGGCCTGCGTGGCGGGCGCCGAGGGCCTGGAGGACGCCGAGACCTACCTCGACGCGCTGGAAGCGCTGGAGGAGGCGGGCGAGGTGGATTTCGCGCGCCTGGCCGAGCTGCTGGAGACGCTGTATGCGCCGCCCGATCCCGAGGCCGCGGAGTCCGACCTGCAGGTCATGACCATCCACAAGGCCAAGGGCCTGGAATTCGGCACCGTCATCGTGCCGGGCCTGGAACGCGCGCCGGGCCGGGGCGGGGCGCCGCTGCTGCGCTGGCGGGAACTGGCGAGCGGTGCCCTGCTCATGGCGCCGGTGAAGGAGACCGGCGGCGACGCGGAGCCGGCCTATGAGTACCTGAAGCAGCTCGAGCGCGAGGCCGAGGATACCGAGGCGGGGCGGTTGCTTTACGTGGCGGCGACGCGCGCGAAGCACCGGCTGCACCTGCTTGCCTGCCCCAGGAAGACCATGCCGCCCAAGCGCAGCCTGCTCGAGCGTGCCTGGCCGGTGGCGCAGGGTTTCTATGCAGGTCTCGCGCCGCCCGACGGCGAGGGCGCGCAGGACGCCGCTGCGGCGCCGGCGACGCTGCGGCGCCTGCCGGCGGACTGGAAGTTGCCCGCGCCGCCAGCAGCGGTGGCGTGGACCGCGCCGGAAGAGGGGCGCGCCGGAGAGGACATCGAGTTCTCTTGGGTGGGCGAAGACGCGCGCCACGCCGGCAGCGTGGTCCACGCCTGGCTGCAGCGCATTGCCGGGGACGAGCTGCGGGGCTGGGACGCGAAGCGCGTCGCGGCGCTCAAAGACGCGTTCGCGAGGGACCTCGCGCGGCGCGGCGTGCAGGATCCCGGCGCGGCGGCGGAACTGGTGGCCGCCGCGCTCGCCAACGCGATCGGCGACGAGCGCGGGCGCTGGCTGCTGGGGCGGCACGCGAAGGCGGTGAACGAGTACCGGATCACGACGCCGTCGCGCAACTTGCGCATCGACCGCTACATCGAGGACGCCCAAGGCGGGA
Organism: Burkholderiales bacterium; assembly: GCA_022844545.1. GTDB lineage: Bacteria > Pseudomonadota > Gammaproteobacteria > Burkholderiales > SG8-39 > RBG-16-66-20. Next base: position 5,399 of record JALHLN010000092.1, read on the forward strand.
AGTGGGTGGTGGACTACAAGACCTCGGCGCACAAGGGCGGCGGCGTCGAGGCCTTCCTGGACGCGCAGCGCGAGCGCTACGCGGCGCAGCTGGATGGGTACGCACAGGCGCTGGGCGAAGCGCGGCGCGGGCTCTACTTCCCGCTGCTCAAGGGCTGGCGCGAGTGGTGATCAGGCGAGCTTGGTCTTCAGCTTGCCCATGACCCCGCCCATGATGCGCTCGAAGAACGGCACCTCGGGTTCCTCCTCCATCAGTTCCGCCTCGCCGACGCGCAGGCGGCGGGCTATTTCCGCTCGCGTGCACTCGATGTAGTCCTTCTCGCCGCGATCGCAGAAGATGTAGCGCGTCTTGCGCGGGGTCATGAAAATGAGGCGGGCCGGAAGCGGCGGCCCGGCTGCCTCGCCTTCGGCCGCCGGCGCCTTGAAGGCGAGCCAGTCGCCGACCTTGAGATTGTCCGGGTTGGACGGATCCCAGCGTCGGCGCGCGCCGCCCTGGCCCTCCCCGGCGGTGTCGGATTCGATGCCGTTCACCCTCACCTCGCCCTGGCCGAACGGGTTGCGCATCGTGATCGGGGCGGCCGGGTCGAGCGACCGGGCGGGCGCGGCCGGCACGTAGGCCGGCTGCGCCGCGCCCTTGGTCGGCCCGGCCAGGATGGCGGTGTGCAGGCGCATGAGGTCGGCGAAGAACTGCTGCTTCACCTCTTCGGCGACGCCGGCGGCCTGGATGCCGGCGGCGAGGCCCTTGAGCAGCGGCGGGACGCCGAGCGCCAGCTGGCGCCGCTCCTCCACGCCCTCCCTGGGCTGGACGCTCCAGATGAGCTTGTCCATCACCTCCAGCGCGCGCTGCCAGGGCTCGCTTTCGGTCCCGCGCCGGACGTGGATCAGCATCATCAGGCGCAGCCAGTGCTCGATCAGGAACTCGATCACCGTTCCGGGCAGGTTGGGGGCGGCCTGCAGCCGCGTGCTCATCTCGGTCTGCGCGACGCTCTTGGCCACCGCGAGCGCCTCTTCCTGCAGCACGCGCTCGGCGGCCGCGCGCGACGCCTCCTCGATGCGCTTGTCCTCGCGCGCCATCAGCGCCAGCAGCTGCTCGCGCACGATGGTGAAGACCTCGACCTCGTCCTTGTACTCGCTCACCAGGCCCTGGATGATCGTCTCCAGGTGGCCGAACAGCGCGCTGCCGGTGTTGAAGTCCGCCGGCAGGCGGATGGCGATCTCCCCCAGCGTATCGAGCAGCAGCCGGGCCGGGTGGTCCTTCTTCTGGAACACGCTCTTGTCGGCGATCGCGACCTTCAGCACCGGGATCTGCAGCCGGCCGATGAGGCCCTTGGCGCCCAGCGGGATCTTCGGGTCGTCGAACAGCTGGTCAAACAGCATCGCCACGACGTCCAGCGTCATGGCGTCCACCTGGCCCATGGCCGCGCCCACCTGCGAGGCCTTCAGCTCGTGCAGCACGTTGGTGGTGGCGGTGACCGGCGCCCCCGAGGGCAGCACCCCGCCGCTCGCCGCGAAGGCGGCGAGGCCGTCCAGCTGCAGCTGCGTCAGGGAGTTGAGCAGCTCCACGCCCTGCACCAGCGGGGCGCCGCCGACGCCGCTGCCGCCGCCGCCTGCGCCGCCCGCGCCCTGGTTCGCGGCGAGCTTCTGCAGCAGGCCCATCAGGTCCTGCTCTTCGTCCTCGGCGGCCCGGCCATCCTTCCTGCGCGCCTTCTCGGCGCTCTTCTTCGGCCCGCCGAAGCGGATCTTGGGCAGGATCGCGTTCTGCACCAGGAGGTCGTTCAGCCCTTCGTAGACCGGCAGCGCGGCCGCCAGCAGGTGGGCCTCGAACAGGCGCAGGAACACCGCGCGCATCTCCGTGCCTTCGATCACCTGCTTGCAGGTGTGCATGTAGGCGGTGCAGATCGCCTGCGGGCTCAAGGGGCTCGCGTCGGAATCCAGTTCCGCGTCGCCCACCAGCACGCCCACGCGCTGGTCGAGCGCGTTGACCTCGTCGTCGCAGCGCCGCCGCAGGCGCGCAGCGAGCTCGTTGAAGCGCAGGGTTTCCTCCAGGTCGTCGTCGGCGATCAGGGACAGCTCCACCGACGACAGGTCCGCGTCGGCGAAGCTGCCGTCGATCTGGCGCGCCTTGTTGCTGCGCTTCTGGAACTCGGCGAGGAAGTGCGCGTGGAACTGCCTGGCGAGCTCGTCCCCCTTCGCGCGCGCAACCTCGCGCGCCGCCTGCAGGCGCTGCTGCTCCCCGCGGTCCTGCGTCTTGCCGGACTGCTCGGCGAGGTCCGCGTCTGCGGCGGTGAGCATGGCGGCGAGCGCCTCGTCCAGCCCGGCGGACGCGAGGTCGCGGCACCTGGCCAGAAGCGCGTCGAACGCAGAAGTTCCTTGCATCACCGAGGCCACGCCCGCCGCACCCATGTCAGGGAATGTAAAGATTGTAGTGCACGGGGGTGCGTGACGAATGTCACGGCGGGGAAGGAATCGCCGTGGATTCCGGCCATTGCAGACGAAAAGGGCAGGCCGGGCGGCGTCCGGTTGCCCGCGATTGCCCGCATTTGCCTGCCGGCCCCTGCGGCTGCTAGCCTGCGCCGCGATGCCGGGTGCAGCTCAGGGGGTCCTGTGGGAGGCGGCGAGCCGCTGGTTGGCGGCCTTCGAGTCGGCCCTGGGCGCGCCCGACCAGCCTGAGCTGGGCCGGCTGTTCCGCGCCGACGCCCACTGGCGCGACCTGCTCGCCTTCGGCTGGGCGGTGACGACGGACAGCGGCGCGCAGAAGGTGGTGGAGGAACTGAAGCGCCGCGCGGCCGGATCGGGCGCCTCCGGTTTCCAGGTCGAGGCGAGGCGCACGCCGCCGCGCCGCGTCACGCGCGCGGGCGTGGAAGTCACCGAGGCCATCTTCCGTTTCGAGACCGCGGTGGGGCGAGGGCAGGGCGTCGTGCGCCTGATGGATGACGGCAAGGCCTGGACGCTGCTGACGGCACTCGACGAAATCAAGGGCCACGAGGAAAGCGTGGGCAGCCGCCGGCCGCACGGCGAGGCGTATTCGCGGGATTTCCGCGGGCCGAACTGGCTGGACAAGCGCAAGGCCGCTTCCGCGTACGCGGACCGGGACCCGGTGGCGCTCATCGTGGGCGGCGGGCACGCGGGACTGTCCATCGCCGCGCGATTGAAGCAGCTGGGTGTCGAGGCGTTGATCGTCGACCGCCATCCGCGCGTGGGCGACAACTGGCGCAAGCGTTATCACGCGCTCACGCTGCACAACCAGGTGCACGTGAACCACCTGCCTTACCTGCCGTTCCCCGCCAACTGGCCGGTGTACATCCCGAAGGACAAGCTCGCGGGCTGGTTCGAGGCCTACGCCGAAATCATGGAGCTGGACTACTGGACCGGCACCGAGTTCGTCGGGGGAAACTACGACGAACGCGCGGGGCGCTGGACCGTGGAGCTCAAGCGCGACGGCGCCAAGCGCACGATGCGGCCGAAGCACCTCATCCTCGCCACCGGCGTCAGCACCATCCCGCGCAAGCCCGAGCTGCCGGGTCTGAAGCACTTCCGCGGCAGGGTGGTGCACTCGCACGAATACGACGAGGCCACCTCCTGGGCCGGGCGCGACGCCATCGTGGTGGGCACCGGCAACAGCGGCCACGACATCGCGCAGGACCTGCATACCAACGGCGCGCGGGTGACCCTCGTGCAGCGCAGCCCGACGCTGATCCTCAACATCGAGCCCAGCGCGCAGCTGGTCTACGCGCTGTACGGGGAAGGGATCCCGACCGAGGACTGCGACCTCATCACCACCGCCAATCCGCTCGCGCTGCAGCGGCAGTACCACCGGCTGACGGCGGCGCAGAGCCGCGAACTCGACAAGCCCCTGAGCGATGCGCTCACCCGGGTCGGCTTCAGGATCGACACCGAAGACCGGACCGGCTGGCAGTTCAAGTACCTCGATCGCGGTGGCGGCTACTACTTCAACGTCGGCTGCTCGGACCTGATCGTGGAGAAGAAAATCCGGTTGGAGCAGCACTCCGGCCTCGAGGGTTTCGTCGCCAATGGCGCGAAGACGCGCTCGGGCGAGGTGATCCCGGCGGACCTGGTGGTGCTCGCCACCGGCTACCTGGGGCAGGAGCACCTGGTGCGCAAGCTGTTCGGCGACGCGGTGGCCGATCGCGTCGGGCCGATCTGGGGCTTCGACGAGGGCACCCAGGAGCTGCGCAACATGTGGATGCCCACCGGGCAGCCGGGGCTGTGGTTCATCGCCGGCAGCTTCGCCCAGTGCCGGATCTATTCGAAGTACCTGGCGATGCAGGTGAAGGCGCGGGAGGCGGGGCTGGTTCGCTAGGCCTTGCGCCGCCGCAGCGCCGCCTGCAGGCCGCGGTACGCCGGCACCGCCATGGCGATCAGGGCCGCGACCGTCAGGGTGGCGGCGATCGGCCGGGTGAAGAAGATGGCCAGCCCGGCGTCGGAGAGGATCAGCGACTGGCGCAGCGCCCGTTCGGCCAGCGGCCCCAGCACCAGCGCCAGGACCAGCGCCGCGGGCGAGTAGCCGAGCTTCTTCATGAAGTAGCCGGCGACGCCGAACACGAGCATGGTGCCGACGTCGAACAGGCTGTTCTTCAGCGAGTAGGCGCCGGTGACGCAGAACACGATGATCAGCGGCATCAGGATGCTGTAGGGGATGCGCAGCGCGCGCACGAACAGCGGAATGAACAGGGTGCTCAGCACCAGCAGCATGACGTTGGCGATGTACTGCGAGGCGATCAGTCCCCAGACGAATTCCGGGTTCTTCTCGAACAGCATCGGCCCGGGCCGCAGGCCCCACATCATCAGCCCGCCCAGCATGATGGCGGTGGTCGCCGAGCCGGGGATGCCGAGGGTCAGCATCGGCACCATCGCCGCGGTGGCGGCGGCGTTGTTGGCCGACTCGGGGGCGGCGACGCCCTCGATCGCGCCCTTGCCGAAATCCTGCGGGCGCTTCGAGACCCTCTTCTCCACCGTGTAAGACAGGAACGAGGCCACCGTCGGCCCGGCCCCGGGCAGCACGCCGACCGCGAAGCCGAGCACCGTGCCGCGCACGATCGCCCACTTCGAGCGCGCGAGGTCCGCCAGGCCGGGCAGGATTTCGCGCAGGCGGATGCGGCCAGTCACCATCTGCGCCTTGCCGCTCGCCTCGGCGCCGACCAGCACTTCGCCCAGCCCGAACAGGCCGATCGCCACCGGCAGGAAATCGATGCCGTCCATCAATTCGGGCACGCCGAAGCCGTAGCGCGGGGCGCCCGCGATGATGTCGAAACCGACCATCGCCAGCATCAGCCCGAGCGCCATGCTGATGTAGCCTTTCAGCGCATCCTCGCCGGTGAGCAGCGTGACGGTGGTGAGGCCGAGCAGCATCAGCGCGAAGGTCTCCGGCGGGCCGAATGCCAGCGACCACTTCGCCAGCGCCGGCGACACCAGCATCAGCAGCACCACGCCGACGGTGCCGGCGATGAACGAGCCGATGGCGGCGATGCCGAGCGCCTTGCCCGCCTGCCCCTTCAGCGCCATCTGGTAGCCGTCCAGGCAGGTCACCACCGAGGCCGATTCGCCCGGGGTGTTGATCAGCACCGCGGTGATGGTGCCGCCGTACATGGTGCCGGCGTAGAGCGCCGCCAGCATGATGATGCCCGAGGTCGGGTCCATGCCGAAAGTGAGCGGCAGCAGCATCGCCACGCCGGAGGGCGGGCCCACGCCCGGCAGCGCGCCGATCAGGATGCCGATGGTGACGCCGGCCACCGCCATCATCAGGTTGAAGGGGGTGAGCGCGACCGAGAAGCCGAGCGCGAGGTTGCTCAGAAAATCCACAGCAGGCCTTCGGGAAACGGCACGCGCAGCCAGTGGGCGAACACCAGCCAGTTGAACCCGGCGGCGCCGGCGGCCACCGCGGCGCAGACCCACCAGCGGTGCCGCCCGAGATAGCGCAGCAGCCCGGCGAGGAAGAGCGCCGTGCCCAGGACCATGCCGGTGACCTTCAGCAGCGCGACGAAGGCGACGCTCGCGGCGAGCACCACCAGCGTGTGCCGCAGGCCCTCGCCGCGCGGCAGCCAGGGCTCGCCGCGGTCCTTGCTGCCGAGGTTCTTCGCCAGCAGCGCCACGGAGAGCAGGGCCATCAGCAGGCCGAGCCAGAACGGCAGGAACGCCGGGCCGGGGCCGTCGTCGCCCCACCACTTGTAGTGCTTGAGCGCCCCCGCGGCGAACGCCACGGAGAGCGCGAGCAGCAGCACCGCGGT
>JALHLN010000093.1 GCA_022844545.1 Burkholderiales bacterium
CACGCCTTCGAGCTGATGCTGAGCGCGTTCATCCTCGGCCTCGCGCTGGGCGGGCTGTGGATCCGCAAGCGCATCGACGCCTTCGCGGACCCGCAGCGCTTCCTCGGCTACGTGCAGGTGGTGATGGGGATCTGCGCCCTTGGCACGCTGTTCGTCTACGACCTCACCTACGGCTGGATGGAGTGGCTGCTGTCGGCGATCAGCCGCACCGATTCCGGCTACGCGGTGTTCAACGTCTCCAGCCACCTGGTGGCGCTGGCGGTGATGCTGCCGGCGTCGTTCTGCGCCGGCACCACGCTTCCGCTCATCACCCACAGCCTGATGAAGGCCGGCGCGGGCGAACGCGCCATCGGCGCGGTCTACTCGGCCAATACCGTCGGCGCCATCCTCGGCATCCTGGTCGCTGTCCACATCGGACTGCCGCTGCTCGGCCTCAAAGGCCTGCTGGTGTTCGGCGCCGGCATCGACATCGCCCTGGGCGTGGTCCTCCTGGGACGCGTATCCGGACGCCGGCTCGGGGCGGACCTCGCCACCGCGGCCGGCGCTGCGGCGCTGCTCGCCACCGTGCTGCTCGGACCGATGGACGCCTACAAGATGGCCTCGGGCGTGTTCCGGCACGGCAAGGTCCTCGACCCGCGCAGCGCGCAGATCGACTACCACCGCGACGGCAAGACGGCGACGGTGAGCCTGGTGCGCCGCGGCGACACGCTCAGCCTGCTCACCAACGGCAAGCCCGACGCCGCGGTGAACATGGGCGGCAAGGGCCCGCCGCGTCCCGACGAACTGGCGCAGGTGCTGAGCGCCGCGCTGCCGCTGGCGGCGCACCCGGCGCCGCGCACCGCGGCCAACATCGGCTTCGGCTCCGGCCGCACCTCGCACGTGCTGCTCACCTCGCCCGAGCTGCGCGAGGTGGATTCCATCGAGATCGAGCCCTTCATCGTCGAGGCCGCGCGCCGCTTCCAGCCGCGCAACGAGCTCGCCTACAAGGACCCGCGCAGCCGCATCCACTTCGAGGACGCGAAGACCTTCTTCTCGCTGCACGGCAAGCGCTACGACATCATCATTTCCGAGCCTTCGAACCCCTGGGTGAGCGGCACCGCGAGCCTGTTCACCGAGGAGTTCTACGGCCTGGTGAAGCGCCACCTGAACGAGGGCGGCGTGTTCGCGCAGTGGCTGCAGATGTACGAGATCAGCCCGGCGCTGGTGGGTACCGTGCTCAAGGCGCTGGAGCGCCATTTCCCCGAGTACGAGCTCTACGCCGCCACCGACATCGATTTCATCGTCCTCGCGCGGCGCGAAGGCGCGCCCAGGCTTGCGCCGGAGCGCCTGTTCGGCGACACCGCGCTCGGCCGCGAACTGCGCCGCGTCGAGATCAATGCCCCAGGGGACCTTGACCTGCACCGTGCCGGCGGCGCAGCGGCATTCCGCGCCTACATCGCGAGCCTGGGGGTGCCGGCCAACTCGGATTTCTTCCCGGTGCTCGAATTCCGCGCCCCCAAGGCGCGCTTCATCGGCGAATCGGTGGGCTTCGGGCTCGAGCTGGCGATCGCGCCGATTCCGGTTATGGAACTGCTGAGCGGCGGGCCGGTGCTCGACAAGGCGGCAAGTCCGGGTGCGCGTCCCTGGCTGCACAAGGCGAGACGGCGCGAGGCCGCGCGGTCCATGGTCGACGACCTCGTCCGGCCAGGCGCCGGAAGCGGCGAGAGCGCGCCGGTCGGGCTCGATGCCGAGCGCCAACTGGTGCGGATGCTGCTGGTGGACTGCAATCGGCCAGACCAGATGGCGCGCGCCGGCGCGCCGCTGTTTGCGCTCGCCAGCTACGTCGTGCCGGTGCTCAGGCCAGGAGAGCTGAAACCCCTCTGGGACCGGATTGCCGCGGCGCCCTGTCATGGCGCGATGCCTGCCGCGGAGCGGCGCTGGCTGGCGCTATATGCGGCGGTGTCGGCGCGCGACGCCGCCGCCATGGTCCGCGAATCCCGCGCCCTGCTCGAGGCCGGTGGCCGGCTCGTCGAGGAACGCGCCGGCTACCTGGTGGCTGCTGCCCTGGCCGGGATGCTGGCCCAGGGCGATCGCGCCGGCGCGCGCGATCTCTGGCTGCGGCACGCGCGTTTCGTCGGGCGCTCCGGCGGGCCGCAAATGGACTTCCTGGTCAGCCAGTTGCCCACCAAGTGACCGGAATGGTCAGGTGGTGACGAAACTGGGCCTGACATTGGCTGCGCGCCGCTCGGCGATTTCATATTTATCGTTACATTTCAAATAGATAAGAAATTCTCTATCTGGCACACATCGTGCTATGTATTGCAATGCACGAGCGTTGGCGGTTCCGTTTCAACCTTTAAAGGAGATCTTGCATGAAACAGTTGCAGAAGGGCTTCACGCTCATCGAATTGATGATCGTGGTGGCGATTATCGGCATTCTCGCGGCAGTGGCCATCCCGGCCTACCAGGACTACATCGCGCGTTCGCAGGTGTCCGAGGCCATCAGCCTCACCGCCGGCGGCAAGACCCCGCTGGCCGAGTTCTTCGCCGACAAGGGCGTTTGGCCGGCCGCAGCGACCGACGTCATGGGCACCACGTCCGGCAAGTACGTGAGCTCCATCACGATTTCGGCCGGCGCCGGTCTTACGCAACTCAACATGGCCTTGACGGCAGCCATGGCGGGTACCGGCGTGAACAGTGCGATCGCGGGCAGCACGCTCATCCTGACCACACCCGATGGCGGCAAGTCCTGGGATTGCACCACCGGCACCATCCTGGCGAAGTACCGGCCGGCGTCCTGCCGCCCATAGTCACTCGCTTGCGTTGCTGATACGCGGGGTACGGGGCCGCCTGTAGTTGGCGGCCCCGTTTTTCCAGCAAGAGAGGAACGGCAAACACGATGAGTGCAAAAGCGATCCAGAAGGGCTTCACGCTGATCGAACTGATGATCGTGGTTGCGATCATCGGCATACTCGCGGCGGTGGCGATTCCCGCGTATCAGGATTACATCGCACGGTCGCAGGTCACCGAGGCCGTCTATCTCGTTCAGTCCGGCAAGGTGCCCCTGGCCGAGTACTTCGGCAATTTCGGAGTCTGGCCGTCGACCGCCAGCGACGTCATGGGAACCACCGCAGGCAAGTACCTCAGTTCAATCACGATTACAGCTGGCGCCGGGACCTCGAACCTCAACCTGGCGGTGACGGCAACCATGAGGGGTACCGGCGTGAACACTGCTGTCGCCGGCAGCACGCTCATCCTGACCACAGCCGATGGCGGCAAGTCCTGGGACTGCACCACCGGCAGCATCACTCCGAAGTACCGGCCGGCGTCCTGCCGACCCTAATCGCCCGCCTCGGCACTCAGGGCACGTAACCCGGAATCCGCGCCTCGTCGACCTCGTCGATCTGGTCCTGGTCCAGGAACAGGTCGGCATAGCGGCGATAGACCTTGCGCCGGATGAACACATCGAACAGGTCCGGGTCGATGTGGCCGTTGAGCCGGAACTTGCCCAGGATCTCCAGGGATTCCGACAGCGTCTTGCCCTTCTTGTAGGGCCGGTCCCGCGCCGTCAGCGCCTCGAAGATGTCGGCGATGCCCATGACGCGCGCCTGCACCGACATCTGCTCCCGCTTGAGGCCCCTGGGATAGCCCTTGCCGTCCATGCGCTCGTGATGGCCGCCGGCGTACTCGGCCACGTTCTTGAGGTGACGCGGCCAGGGCAGCGCCTCCAGCATCTTGATGGTGGCGACGATGTGGTGATTGATCACCTGGCGCTCCTCCTGCGTCAGGGTCCCGGCGCGGATGGTGAGGTTCTTGACTTCGTCCTCGCTCAGGAAGTTCGCCTCGTGCCCGGAGATGTCGGTCCAGCGGTAGCGCGCGATCAGGCGCACCCGCTCCATGTCGGCCTCTTTCATCGCCTCGCCGCCGATGTTGCAGGCGCGCAGGAAGGCGCGGTCCTCCTCCAGCCGGCGCAGGCGCTCGCGCTGGCGCGCGTCCGCGGCATCTTGCTCGGCCGGCGGGGCGCCCCGCGCCACGAGCAGCGCCTTTTCCTTCAGAAGCGCGATCTCGGCATCGCGCTTGAGCACCTCGAAGCGGGTGTCGATCTGGTGGATGCGGTCGAAGATCGTCTCCAGCTTGGTCGACTTGTCCACCACGTGCACCGGGGTGGTCACCTTGCCGCAGTCGTGCAAGAGGCCCGCGATCTTGAGTTCGTAGCGGTCCTTGTCGCTCATGCTGAATTCCGCCAGCGGCCCCTCGCGGGTCTCGTTCACCGCCTCGGCGAGCATCATGGTCAGCGCCGGCACGCGCTGGCAGTGGCCGCCGGTGTAGGGCGACTTCTCGTCGATCGCCATGTTGATCAGGCCGATGAAGGACTCGAACAGCTCCTCCAGCTGGTTGATCAGCATGCGGTTGGTGAGCGCGATCGCGGCCTGCGAGGCGAGCGATTCGGCCAGGCGCTGGTCCGAGGGGGAGAAGGCCACGATCGCGCCGGTCTTCGGGTGCGTGGCGTTGATCAGCTGCAGCACGCCGATGATCTCGTTCTCGTGGTTCTTCATCGGCACGGTCAGGAACGAGGTCGAGCGGTAGCCGGTCTTCTTGTCGAAGTTGCGCGTCCCCGAGAAGTCGAAGCCCTCGGCGGTATACGCGTCCGGGATGTTCACCGTCTGCCCGGTGAGGGCGGCATAGGCCGCGACCATGCCGTGGTTGGGCTTGCCGTCCTTGCCGATGAGGTGGATCGGGTAGAAGGGCACCGGGCTGCCGGTGGTGCCGCCGAGGTAGTACTTGAGCGAAGTGGTGCGGACGATCTCGAAGCGCAGGGTGCGCTCCTCGGTCAGCCGGTAGAGCGTGCCGCCGTCGGCTCGGGTGATGGTCTTGGCGGCGGCGAGGATGGATTCCAGCAGCCGGTTGATGTCGCGCTCGGCCGAGAGCGAGGCGCCGATGGCGTTCAGTTCCTCCAACCGGTGGCCCAGGTCGTCCGCAGCCGCGTCGCTTCCCGCGGCGGGACGCTGCGACTGCATGCTGTCGGCCTGCGAACCGCTCATGAGCGCTCGCGCGCCCCGGTCACTTGATGCAGACCGAGCGCACTTCCTTGATGTGGGTGATGCCGAGCAGGCACTTCTCCATGCCGTCCTGCTTCAGCGTACGCATGCCTTCTTCCAGGGCGACGGCCAGCATTTCCGCAACTCGCGCGCGCTCGGAGATGAGCTTTTTCAGCGCATCCGAGGCGATCAGCAGCTCGTGCAGGCCGCAACGGCCCTTGAAGCCGCTGCCGCCGCACTTGTCGCAACCCACCGCCTTGTAGAACACCAGCTGGCCGTCCTTGCCGTAGTTCTTGACCCAGTCGCGATAGACGCCTTCCATCGCCGCCTTGGGATCCTTCTTGAAGGTGCTGGTGTTCAGCAGCTCGCCGCAATACTCGGTGAGGAAGGACTTGATCTCGGCGCCGTCCGGCGTGTAGGGCTCCTTGCATGAGCACAGCCGCCGCGCCAGTCGCTGGGCGAGGATGCCCAGCAGCGCGTCGGAGAAGTTGAACGGGTCCATGCCCATGTCGAGCAGGCGGGTGATGGATTCCGGCGCCGAGTTGGTGTGCAGCGTGGCGAACACCAGGTGCCCCGTCAGCGAGGCCTCGATGCCGGTGCCGGTGGTCTCCTTGTCGCGCATCTCGCCGACCATGATGATGTCCGGGTCCGCGCGAAGGAAGGCCTTCATCACCACCGCGAAATCCAGGCCCGCCTTCTTGTTCACCTGCACCTGGCGCAGGCCCTTCTGCGTGATCTCGACCGGGTCCTCCGCGGTCCAGATCTTGGTGTCCGGCGTGTTCAGGTACTTCAGCACCGAATGCAGCGTGGTGGTCTTGCCCGAGCCCGTCGGCCCGCAGACGAAGAACAGGCCATAGGGCTTGCTCACCGTCGCCTGCAGGATGTCCAGGTTGTACTGCGTGAAACCCATCTTCTCCAGCGGGATCGGTTCGCCCGCGGCCAGGATCCGCATCACCACGTCCTCGACGCCGCCGGCGGTGGGGATGGTGGCCACCCGCAGCTCGATGTCCAGCGGGCCGAATTTCTTGAACTTGATCTTGCCGTCCTGGGGCTTCCTTTTCTCGGAAATGTCCAGGTCGCACATGATCTTGAGGCGCGCGGCCAGGGCGGCGCGATAGCTCGCCGGCACCTCGATGTAGGCCTGCAGGTTGCCGTCGCGGCGGAAGCGGATCTCGGTCTTCGCCTTGCCCGGGTAGGGTTCGATGTGGATGTCGGACACCCCCATGTTGTAGGCGTCGATGATGATCTTGTTGACCAGCTTCACCAGCTCGTTGTCCGCGGCCGCCGAGACGTCATCGGCTGCGGAGCCTTCCATGGCCTCGCCGCTCTCCTCGTCGCCCAGTCCGGCGAGCATGTCGCCGATGTCGCCGGAATCCACGGCCTCCTGGCCGTAGAACTGGTTCACCGTCTCCTTGAAGTCCTTCTGGGTCGCGACCTTGTAGACGATCTTCGACTTCGGGAACACGTTCGAGGCGATGCGCGAATTGCGGATCCGCTCCGGATCCAGGCACAGCACCACCAGGCCTTCCTTGCCGTCGTCGATCGGAATCCACTGGTTGGCCTCGACGTACTCGCGCTTGAGGTTCTTCAGCAGGTCCATCGGCTTGATGCGGTCGGCCTTGAAGGCCTCGTAGGGCACGCCGAAGAACTTGGACAGCGCCGAGCCGATCGCCGGCAGCTTGACCTGGAACTCGTCGGTCAGGACCGCCTCGATGTCGATCGCCTTCTTGCGCGCCTGGCGCGAGGCGAGCTCGAACTCGCCCGCCGACAGCACCGCGTCCGAGATCAGGTAGTCGTACTTGGTCTTGACCAGCTGCGGCTTCTGCCGCTGCTTGAAGGCGATGGCGAGCGTCTGCGCCAGTTCGTTGACGCCCTCCTCGGTGAGGGGCCCGAAGGGCATCCCCGCCTTGTTGTTGATGATCTGGATGACGCCGATCAGGTCGGCGCCCCCCTGCTCCACGATCGGCGCCACCAGCATCTGCTTGGTGCGGTAGCCGGTGCGCTTGTCCACTTCCTGCAGGAAGCGCAGGTTGGGGTTGACCGACTTCAGCTCGGCGTCGTCGTAGACGTCCTTGATGTTGATCATCTTGCGCGACAGCGCGACGTAGCCCGCGATGGAGTGCTCGGCGATCGGCAGCTTCAGGTCCTTGAAGGAATTGAGGCCGGTCTTGACCTTGGAGACGATGGACTGCTTGTCCTCGCCGATGGAGTAGATCGTCAGGCGGTCGGCGTTGAAAAGCTGGCAGATGTCCGCGCTGACCTCCAGCATGATCTCGTCGATGTTGCTGGTGGCGTGGATCTTGTTGGTGACCAGCTGCAGCTGCTTCTGGAACGCCAGCCGGACGTTGACGTCCGCCGACTGCGGTGCGGCCTGCTGGTTGAGAACGGCGCTCATTCGAAACCCTCCCGCTGCCTTCAAACTCCGCTGGGGTGCCTGGGACGCAGTGCCACCCGGATAACGCCCATCCTAGCCTCCGGGCCTTGAAGTTTCAACTGCAACCCCCATGATTTTCAAAGATATTCCGGGAATCCTATGACCCGGCTGGCGACTTGGCGGCCCAAAGCCCCCCGCATGGCTCAGAACTCGAACTGCTGGCCGTTCTGCAACATCCGCGGCCGATGGTCGCCGGCGGCCGCCTCGATTTCCTCCATGGTGAGCTCGATCTCGCCCGGCTTGAGGTGCGTGATCCACACCTCGGGCCGGCGCTCGAGCTTGGCCAGTTCGTCTGCCAGCATGGAGGGGCACAGGTGCTTGGACACTTCGGCCAGCTGGCGCTCCTTGTTCGAGAACGCGGTCTCGATGATGAGCACCTTGAGGTTGGAGATCCGGTTCACCACCTTCCACAACTCGTCGTTCGGCCCGGTGTCCCCGGTGAAGACCAGGCTGCCCTCGCCGCTATCGAGGTGGTAGCCGATCGCCGGCACGGTATGCACCGCCGGGATCGGGGTGAAGGTGCGCCCGTCCAGTTCGACCGTGCGCCCGAGCTCGACCTCCTCGTAGCGCATGAACGGCGCCTCCGCGCTGGGGATCTCGGTGAAGTCCGGCCAGATGGACCAGTTGAACAGGTGCTGGCGCAGGATCTCGATCGTGGGCGCGGAGGCGTGGACCGTGATCGGCTTCGCCCGCATGCCTCCCACCGTGTCGACCAGGAACGGAATCGAGGTGACGTGGTCCAGATGCGAGTGCGTGACGAAGACGTGGTCGATGCGCGTCAGTTCCGCCAGGGACAGGTCGCCGACGCCGGAGCCGGCGTCAAGCAGGATGTCGTTGTCCACCAGGAAGGAGGTCGTCCGCAGGTGCCTCCCGCCGATGCCGCCGGAGCAGCCGAGAACGCGCAGGCGCATCGCCGCCGCCCCTACTTTTCGTCGAACGCCGTGACCCCGTCCCAGGCTTCCGGGGGCGGGTTGCGCCGGAACTCGGCGACGCGGCCCGCATAGACCCGGTAGAGCCCGCAGTCAGGGTCCATGCGCTGCAACTGGTGTAGGTTCACTTCCGCCCGCTCCCACTGGCGCGCGCGCCAGGCGCGCAAGGTTTCATCCCAAAGGTCCAGCCCTGCCCTCGCCGTCCCGGTCAATCCGGCCTCGGGACCCAGCGGCTCGAAAACCGCCACCGCATCGTCGCGGCCCCTGACCCGGATCCGGTCCACTTCGCGGAACACCACGTCCGGGACCGCGCGCCGGGTGCCTTCGCCGGCCAGAATTCCGACGCCATAGTACTTCGTTCTGCCCTCAAGCCGGGACGCCACATTCACTGCGTCTCCCATCACCGTATAGGCCCGCCGCACCCGGGATCCCATGTCGCCGACCCGCACATTGCCGGAGTTTATCCCGACCCCGATGCGCAGGGGAGGCCAGCCGCGGGCGAGAAACCTCGCGTTCAGTTCGGTGCAATGCCGCTGCATGTCCAGCGCCGCCTGGATGGCGTGGCGCGCGTGCCCGGGATCCGCCACCGGAGCGCCCCAGAAGGCCATGATGGCGTCGCCGATGTACTTGTCGAGCGTGCCTCGGTGACGTGACCGGATGATGTCGCTCATCTCGGTGAGGTAGGCATTGATGTACTCGCGCAATTCCTGCGGCCGCAGCGCCTCGGAGATGCCGGTGAACCCGCGCACGTCCGCGAACAGGATGGTCAGTTCGGCGTCCCTGGGCTCCATGCTGTAGCGCTGCGGGTCGGCAGCCATGCGATCCACCAGTTCGGGCGGGACGTACTGCCCGAACAGGTCGGCGAACAGGCGCCGTGTCCTCGACTCGGCGAAGTAACCCCAGGCCATGTGGATCGTGTAGAGCATCGCAACCAGGCCAAGCGTCGAAGCAAGCGGAAGGTCCAGCCCCGCATCGGACCATAGTTTCAGGTTCATGCCGGAGGCGAGTGCCGCAACTGCCATCGCAGCCGTCGTCGCCCAAGGCATCGACAGTTTCGGCAGGAATAGCGACAGCGCGGTGCCGGCGAGCAGAAGGATCAGAACCTCGGCGCCCAGGACGTAGGCTGGCCTCCCCTTCATCGTGCCGTTAAGCATCCCGGCAACGAGGTTGGCATGGATCTCGACCCCGGGATAGACGTTGCCCACCGGCGTGGCCCGCAGATCCATGAGGCCGGGCGCTGTCGCTCCGATGAGGACAACCCTTCCCTTGAGGCGTTCGGCCGGCGCCTTTCCGGAGAGCACGTCGGCCAGCGCAACGTAGTCGAAGCTGCCTCGAGGACCATGGTAAGGCACCAGGGCGGACCCCGAAGCGTCCACCGGAATCCTCAGCGCACCGACATCGATCCATTCCAGCCCGCCCTGCCCGTCGGCCGGGAAGCCAAGCCGGACCGGCGGCGGTTCGCCGTCCGCCGCCTGCCCGGCGAGCAGCGTTCTCACGATCGCCAGGGAAAATGCCTGGAAGAGGGAACCGTCGAGCTCGGCGAGCATCGGCACCCGCCGAACCAATCCGTCGTGGTCCACGATCGGGTTGATGTGGCCGGCGCTTGCCGCGGCCTCCATGTAGGCAGCCAGGTTCCCGGTGTAGCCGTTCCAGGCGGTGAACGACACCCCGCGCCCTTCAACCGCTCCAGGTCCCAGCGCAGGCGCGCCAATGGCGTTTGCGCGCACGGCGCCGGTTTCGCTGCTCAGGTAGTAGCCCAGCACCACGGGGCGCCCCTTCATGCTGGCGGCGAATCGCGCATCGTAATCGAGGCCGGCGCGCAACTCCTCGTAGGCCAACCGGAATACCTGCGCGTCGCGCAGTCGTCCGGCGGCGAGGGCATCAAGCGTGGTCAAGCCGGAACTGGTATCGGGTTCGGCCCAGACCACGTCGAACGCCACGAGCCTAACCCCATACTCCCCGAACAGCCGGTCCATCAGCTTCGCCATGAGGTCGCGGCTCCATGGCCAGCGGCCGACTTCTCCCAGGCTCTTCTCGTCGATTTCCAGGATCACGACGCGGCCATCGCCGCGGCCCGGCATGGTGAGGCGCACGCGGGCGTCGTAGATGATGCTGTCGACGCGGTCGATGAAGCCGGCTCGCCAGGCGTACGCGGCGTGTCCGAGGAAGAAGACGGTGATCGCCAGCCCGGCGAGGATGCGGACAATGTGCTGCCTCATCCGATTCCCCGTCGGATGGCGCCGGAGCGGATGCCCGGCGTCGTCAGTTCTTGAGGAAGAACTCCATCTTCACGCCGGCGAGCTCGATCAGGTCGTGGTCCTTGAGCGCGTGCGGCGCGGTGCCGATCGCCTGGCCGTTGACCGTGGGCTGCTGGGCGCCCTCGACGTGGGTGATGAAGTAGCCCTGCGGGCGGCGCGTGAGCACCGCCACCTGGACGCCCGGCTTGCCCAGCGTCGTCAGCGGCTTGGTGAGTTCCAGCTCCTTGCCGGCGTTGCCCCCGGACAGAAGCTGGATGGCGCCCAGCGGCTGCCCCGCCGGCTTGGGCGCCGCCGCGGCCGCGGCGGCCATGACCGCAGCGCCCTTGTTGTCCTTGTCGGCGACGCCAGCAGCGGCGGCATTCGCCGCCACCTGCTGCACCGCCGCCTGGCGGGCGGCCTGCGCCGCCTGCGCGCCGCTTGCGCCCATCGCCTTGGCCTGCTCCGCTGCCGCCTTCATCGCCGAGGGCCGCAGCACCATGGTCTTCTCGAAATCGGCCGCGCCGGCGGCGGGCGCCGCGCCCTGCTCCTGGATGAACTTGAGCTTGTACTTGCCCAGTTCGACGACGTCGTTGTTCTGCAGGAAGTGCTTCTTGACCGTGTTGCCGTTGATCAGCGTGCCGTTGGTGCTGCCCAGGTCCTCCAGGAACGAGTCGTTGAGGATCGTCACGATCACGGCGTGCTCGCCGCTGACCGCGAGATTGTCGATCTGGATGTCGTTGTGCGGCTTGCGCCCGATGGTGGTGCGCTCCTTGGAGAGCGGGATCTCCTTGAGCACAAGCCCATCCATGCTGAGAATCAGTTTCGCCATAGCCGACCCCTGGGGTTCATTT
>JALHLN010000094.1 GCA_022844545.1 Burkholderiales bacterium
GTGCCGGGGAACGCCGCCGACTCGTCGGGCGTGAAATCGCGCAGCAGCCCCAGCGGCGGCTTGACGCGGATGGCGCTCTCGGCCAGCGCGCGGCGGAAGACGGCATTGCCGGCAGCGGCCTGCAGGACGCTGTCGCGCAGTTCCCCCGCCAGGCGCGCTTCGCCGGCCAGCGCGCGAAAGTCGAAGAAGATCGCCGCATTCAGCAGCGCTTCGGGCTGCGGGCTGCGGATCCAGCCGCCGAACACTGCGCGCCACTCCTCGAGTGTCAGGCACCACTTCGGGTTGCGCGCCATGATGTCGCCCTTGCACAGCGGGAAGCCGCAGGCATCCAGCGCGACATTGGCCTCGTGCGCGAATGCAAGGAATCGCCCCCGCGCCTCGTCGGCTTCGCCGGCCTCCGAGAAGATCAGCGCATTGTCCTGGTCGGTGGCGAGCGTCTGCTCCAGCCGGCCTTCGCTGCCCAGCGCGAGCCAGCACCATTCGCCCTGCAGCCCCTCGGGCGGCGCCACCAGCTCCAGCACCCGCTGCGCGATGCTGTCGTTGAGCGCGCAGGTCATCTGCGTCAGCTGTTCCGCGCCCACGCCCTGCGCGAGCAGCGCCCGCGCCAGCGCGCGCACATCGGCGGCCGCTTCTGCGAGTTGCGGCACCGTGGCCGCGGCCTTCACCCGCTCCACGATGCGCCGCAGGCTGGTGCGCTGCATGCCGAACAGGTCGCGCTCCGAGATCACGCCGGCCAGCCGGCCGTCCCGCGTCACCACCACATGGCGGATGCCATGGCGGACCATGGCGAGCGCCGCGTCCACCACCGGCGCCTCCTCCTCCAGCGTGACCACGTTGCCGGTCATGACGCCGGAAATGGGCGCGGACACGTCGGCCTGCGGCAGCGCCACGCGGTTCAGGACGTCCGGCATCGTGAAGATGCCCCTGGGCACCCCGTCCTCGGCGATGACCATGGAGCCGACGCCCTGGTCGTGCATGGTCCGCAGCACCTCGCGCACAGGCGTGCCGGGCGGGCAGGACAGCGGCGCACGCGAGATCACCTCGCGCAGCGGGCGCAGCATGCCGCCGGCCACGCTTTCGCCGGCGTCCGCGCGCAGCGCGCTGTGCGATTGCGCCACCAGCATCGCCAGGTGGCTGGTGCAGAAGGCGCGGAAGCGCGCGCTGCGCGCCATCACCTTCTCGAAGTCCGCGGCCGCCAGCTCCCAGCAGAAGCTGTCCTCGTCCGCGCGGTAGGCGTAGACCGTGGCGCGCTTGCCCACCATGGCGCCCAGCGGGAAGCATTCGCCCGGGCCCATGACCACGTCGACTGAGCCCGGGGTGCTCGAAGCGCCGCCGCGAACGCGGCCCTGCTTGAGGATGTGCAGGCGCTGCACGACGCCGGATTCCGGCGCGACGATGACCGTGCCGCGCGGGTAATAGGCGAGCTTCAGGCGCGCGGCGAGGAAGCCCAGCGACCTCGACCCCATCTGGTCGAAGGGCGGGTGCGCCCTGAGCGCCGCAATAGTCGCGTCCTGTAGCGACCCGGCCATGCCTGCCTCCTCCCTACTTCGTGACCCGTTCGGCCTGCAGGTAGGCCGCCGACTGCATCTCGGTCAGCCGGCTGGCGGTGCGCTGGAATTCCGCCAGCGCAGTCTTCTCCTTGCCACCGTCGACGAACAATTCGTCCGGCGTCGCATCCGCCGCAACCACGAGCTTGACATGGTCATCGTAGAACACATCCACCAGCCACGTAAAACGCCGCGCCGCGTCCGCGTTGCCCGGTCCCATGCGCGGCACGCCGGACAGCATCACGGTGTGGAAGCGCTTCGCCAGGTCGACATAGTCCGCGTACGAGCGAGGCCCGCCGCACAGCACCGGGAAGTCGAACCACACCAGCCCGCCCGCGCGCTTGCGGTACGGGATCCTGCGGCCTTCGACGTCGAGGGCATGGGTTTCCTCCTCGACGTCCCTGAGTTCGCCGAAGATGCGCGCCATTTCCGCCTCGCCGCCCGGACCGGTGTGGTACACGCGCAGCTTCTCCATCTTCAGGCGCCGGTAGTCGGTGCCGTTGTCCACCTCCACCACGTCCAGCCTCGATTTCAACAGCTCGATGGCCGGCAGGAAGCGCTCGCGCTGCAGGCCGTGCGGATAGAGATTGTCCGGGTGGTAGTTGCTGGTCATGACGAACTGCACGCCGCGGTCCATCACCTGCTCCAGGTAGCGGCCCAGGATCAGCGCGTCGGCGATGTCCGAGACATGGAATTCATCGAAGCAGATCAGGCGGTAGCGGCGCGCGGTGCGCTCGGCGGCGGCCGCCAGCGGGTCCTCGGTGCCCTTCAACTGGTCCAGCTCGCGGTGGATCTCGCGCATGAAGTGGTGGAAGTGCACCCGGCGCTTGCGCACCAGCGGCACGCAGCGGTAGAAGGCGTCCATCAGGAAGCTTTTTCCCCGGCCGACCGAGCCCCACAGGTACACGCCCCTGGGCAGCGGCGGCTTCACCAGCATGCGCTTCAAGGCGTTGTTGCGCCGCGCCTTGTAGGCGCTCCATTCCTCGAACAGGCGCTGCAGGCGCTCGACCGCGCGCCATTGCGACGGATCCGGCACGAAGCCACGCTGCTCGAGGCTGGCGCGGTATGTCCCGACCACGTCCGCTCGACCCGCGGCCGGCGGCGACGCGGTGGCTCCGTTCAGCGGTGGTGCATAATCGAAGGATCGATCTTCGGCCAAGCTGGGTTCGGCGAGGAGCAGCAATGAATGGAAGGTCAATGTTGCCATGAAAGCACCGGCGATACCGGCGGACGAGGATCGCCGCCTGGCGACGCTGCACGCGCTCGGGCTGCTGGACACCTTGCCCGAAGAGCGCTTCGACGCCATTACCCGCGTCGCCGCGCGCCTGTTCAACGTGCCCATTGCGCTGGTCAGCCTGGTCGACGCGCATCGCCAGTGGTTCAAATCCCGCGTCGGGCTGGATGTCGCCGAAACCCCGCGGGAATTGTCGTTCTGCGGCCACGCCATCAACCAGCACGGCATTTTCCTCGTCCCCGACGCCGCGGCCGACGACCGCTTCTCAGACAATCCGCTGGTGACCGGCGAGCCGAAGATCCGCTTCTACGCCGGGCGCCCGTTCGCCGCGCCCGGCGGAGAGAAGTTGGGAACGCTGTGCCTGATCGACCGCCGGCCGCATGCCCTGAACGCCGCCGAGCATGCGCTGCTCAACGAACTGGGCAACTGGCTCGAGGCCGAATTCGCGCTGCTCTGGCATTGCGAGTCGGTCAACCGTTTCCTCGACCGCCTGCTGCAGCAGGTTTCGGAACCGATCCTGCTCGCCGACGACGACGGCAAGATACGCTTCGCCAACCGCGCCGCGCAGAAGCTCCTGAACTACCTGCCGCACGAGATCGCGGGCCGCCCGCTCCTGAAGCTGCTGCCGGAGTCGCAGCGCATGCGCTTCGAGGTCGAAGCCTCGGCGCTGGAACGTGCCGAGGACGACGTTGCCGCGCTGGAGTACTCCGGCGCCGTGCGGCGGCGCGACGGGCAGGAGATCGGCGTCACCATGGCATTCTTCCGCACCCGGGTCGCCGGCCGCGGCGTGACCGCGATCGTACTGCGGCAGAAGTAGGCCGCGCCGGGGCCTAGGTGCCGCGCGCCTCGCGCCTCGCCAGCCACAGGGTGCTCACCAGTATCACCATGCCTCCGATCACGGTCCATCCCGCGGGAATGGTACCGAACATGGCGAAGCCGAGCAGCGCCGCCCACACCAGGTCGAGGAACTTGACCGACTGCGTTGCCGAGATATCGGCCACGTGGAACGCGCGGTTGGTGCAGTAGTGGCCGGCGGCGCCGAGCAGGCCGCACAGGACCAGCCACAGCCACTGCACCGGATCCGGATTGGTCCAGTACACCAGCGCGAAGGGCAGGAACAGCACCGATACCCATGCATGCTGCCAGAGCACGATCACGTCCGAGGGCTCGCGGCGCGTGAGGTACTTGGCCATCAGGAAGCTGCCGGAGAACAGCGGCGCCGAGCCGAGCAGCAGCAGCACGCCCAGCGACACGCCGGAGAACACCCCTCCCTCCCAGGGTTGGATGACGATGATCACGCCGCCGAAACCGACCAGCACCGCGGCCCAGCGCGCGGCGCTCATGCGCTCGCCCAGGAACAGCACCGCGCCCAGGCAGATGAACAGCGGAACGCTGAAGCCGATCGCGGTGAGCTCGGCCAGCGTCACCACCGGCAGCGCGGCGAACCACAGCACCAGGCCCCCGGTATGGAACAGTCCACGCAGGGCCTGCAACGGATGGCTGCTGGGACGCATCCGGACCAGTCCGAGCCGCAGCACCGGCGGCAGCATGACTAGCGCGCCCAGCAGGTAGCGCAGCCAGCCGACGACCCAGGGGTCGAGCTCCTCGGAAATCTTCTTCATGATCGCGTTGAGGACCGTGAACAGGACGCCGGTGGCGACCATCCACAGCATGCCGCGGAGCGTGGGGCTCAGTGCAGGACGCGGAATTGCGGGACGGCTATTGCCAAAAAGGACAGGAATCTCAGACGCATGGCGCCGAGTATCGGAGAGCCTCCCACCCCTGTCAATGGAGGTTCGAGGCGGCGGAAAGGCTCAGCGCGGACCGTGCAGGAACTGTTTCATCCACAGCAAGCGGGCCTTCAGCCTGGCCCCGAGCTGACGCGCCCTTTCCACCATCTGACGACCCGCATAGCGGTGCGCCTTGGGATTGGGCAGCGTGCCGCAGGATGCGGCCAGGTCAGTGCCTCTGTGGTCGTCATGCATCATGGGTTTCCGATTCCTTGCCTGCAGGCTACAGGCTGCCCTGCGGGCGAACCGTTCGGTGGCAGACAGACCCCGCCACCGGCGCCTTACAACCGGAAATGTGCGCCGCCGCACGGACCGGCATCCGATTGCGCGTCACAGTGCCGACCTTGAAGTGCCGCAAGTACCCATTGGAGAAACGCATGAACGCATTCCCGAGAACCGCCCTCGCCCTGGCCGCCCTGACGTTCAGTTCGCTGGCGGCAGCCCAGGTCACGTTCTATGAGCAGGAAAACTTCGCCGGCCGCAGCTTCACCACGAAGGACCGGGTGAACAATCTTTCCCGATCCGGCTTCAACGACCGCGCCTCATCGGTCGAAGTCGCCGGTTCGCGCTGGGAAGTCTGCGAGGACGCCAGGTTCCAGGGCGCCTGCAGGGTCCTGCGCCCGGGCAGCTACCCGTCGCTGGCCGCGATGGGCCTGAACGACAGCGTTTCCTCCGTACGCCGGGTCGGCGCCAGTGCAACCGTGCAGGACAGCCGCTTCGCGCCCGCGCCGCCCGCCTCCCAGGTCACGTTCTTCGCCGACCGGGGATTCCGCGGCCAGGCGTTCACGTCCATCCGCCCGGTGACGGACTTCAGGCAAGCCGGCTTCAACGACCGCGCCTCCTCCGTCGAAGTCTCCGGAACCCGCTGGGAAGCCTGCGAGTACCCGCAATACGGCGGCCGCTGCACGGTGCTGCGCCCGGGACGCTACGGCTCGCTTCGGGACATGGGATTGAACGACCAGGTGTCCTCGGTGCGCCCGCTGCGCTGGAGCCAGCAAGTGGCCAGCAACCGCTATGCGCCCATGCCGGATGCGCGGATGAGCGCGGAGGATCGGCAGGAACAACGGGAACAGCGCGCAGAAGAGCGTCAGGAACGGCGCGATTTCCGCCGCCGCAACAACGAACGCACCTACCAGGCGAACGTGACCTCGGTCCGCGCCGTGGTCGGAACCCCGGAGCAGCGCTGCTGGGTGGAGCGTGAGCAGGTGCCGCAGTCGCAGTCCGGCATCAACGTCCCCGGCGCCATCGTCGGCGCCGTGATCGGCGGCATCCTCGGCCACCAGGTCGGCAGCGGCAACACGCAGGACGTCGCCAGGATCGGCGGCATGGCAGCCGGCGGCTACGTCGGCAACAAGATCGGGCAGTCGCAATCGCAGTCCCAGCCCGCAATGCAGGACGTGCAGAAGTGCGCCAGCGTCCCCAGCCAGACGCCGACCTACTGGGATGTGACCTACAACTTCCGCGGCCAGGACCATCGCGTGCAGATGACCACGCAGCCCGGCGCCACGGTGACGGTCAACGAGCAGGGCGAACCCCGCACCTAGTCCGAAGCTGCAGGCGCGCTCAGCTATTGAGCGCGAACAAACGACGCGCGCTCAGATATTGAGCGCGCGTTTGTCTACCGCGAGCGCGGCATCCTTCATCGCCTCGGACAGCGACGGATGGGCGTGGCAGATCATGCCGATGTCCTGGCTGGAGCCGCGGAACTCCATCGCCACCACCGCCTCGGAAATCAGCTCGGAAGCCATCGGGCCTATGATGTGCACGCCGAGGATCTCGTCGGTCTTCGCCTGCGCGATGAACTTGACCATGCCGCCGGTATCGCCCAGGGCCCGCGCGCGGGCATTGGCCGAGAACGGGAACATCCCGGTGCGGAATTCCACGCCCTCGGACTTCAGCTGCTGCTCGGTCTTGCCGACCCAGGCGATCTCGGGCGAGGTGTAGATCACCCACGGGATGGTGTTGAAGTTGACGTGGGGCTTCTGCCCCGCGATGCGCTCGGCCACCGCCGCGCCCTCTTCCTCGGCCTTGTGCGCCAGCATCGGGCCGCGCACCACGTCGCCGATGGCCCATACGCCCGGCACGCCGGTGCGGCAATCCCCGTCCACGACGATGAAGCCGCGCTCGAGCTTGAGGCCCGCGGCCTCGGCGTTCAGGCCGGTGGTATTCGCGGTCCTGCCGATCGAGACGATCAGCCTGTCCACTTCGAGCGATCTTGCGCCGCCGTCCGCGGCCTTGTAGTCGATCTTCAAGCCCTTGCCGGCGGCAACCTTCGAGATGGAAACGCCGAATTCCATCTTCAGGCCCTGCTTGAGAAAGATCTTCGAGGCTTCCTTGGCGATGGTCTCGTCGGCAGCCCCCAGGAAGCCGGGCAACGCCTCGAGGATGGTCACTTCCGACCCCAGGCGCCGCCAGACGCTGCCCATTTCCAGGCCGATGACGCCGGCGCCGATGACGCCCAGGCGCTTCGGGACTTCGGGGATGGCCAGGGCGCCGGTATTGCTGAGGATCCATTTTTCGTCGAAATCCGCGCCCGGCAGCGCGCGCGGGCTGGAGCCGGTGGCGACGATGACGTTCTTCGCGGACAGCGTCTCGTCGCCGACCAGGATCTCGGTCGGGCTCCTGAAGCTGCCACGCCCGTGGAAGAAGGCGACCTTGTTCTTCTTGAACAGGTAGGCGATGCCGTCGTTGTTCTGCCGGACGACCTTGTCCTTGCGCCCGAGCATGGTCTTCAGGTCCAGCTCCAGGCCCTTCACCTTCACGCCGTGGTCGGCGAAGTGGTGCCCGGCCTGTTCGTAGTTCTCCGAGGACTGCAGCAGCGCCTTGGAAGGGATGCAGCCGACGTTGGTGCAGGTGCCGCCCAGCGCCGGCTTGCCCTCGGCGGTCTTCGCCTCGTCGATGCAGGCGACGGTGAGGCCCAGCTGCGCGGCGCGGATCGCGGCGATGTAGCCCCCGGGCCCGCCGCCGATCACCACCACGTCAAAGGCTTCCATCTCAGATCTCGAGGGCCAGCCGCGCCGGATCCTCGAGCGCCTCCTTCATCGCCACCAGCGACAGCACCGCTTCCCGGCCGTCGATGATGCGGTGGTCGTAGGACAGCGCGAGGTAGTTCATCGGCCGCACCACGACCTGCCCGTTCTCCACCACCGCACGGTCCTTGGTGGCGTGCACCCCGAGGATCGCCGACTGCGGCGGGTTGATGATCGGCGTCGAGAGCATGGAGCCGAACACGCCGCCGTTGGAGATGGAGAAGGTGCCGCCGGTGAGGTCCTCCAGCGAGAGCTTGCCGTCCTGGGCCTTCCTGCCGAATTCGGCGATCTTCTTCTCGATGCCGGCGAAGGACAGCTGGTCGGCGTCGCGCAGGATCGGCACCACCAGGCCGCGCGGGCTGCCCACCGCGACCCCGATGTCGTAGTAGCCGTGGTAGACGATGTCGTTGCCGTCGATGGAGGCGTTCACCAGCGGGAACTTCTTCAGCGCGTGCACCGCGGCCTTGACGAAGAAGGACATGAAGCCGAGCTTGACCCCATGTTCCTTCTCGAAGCGCTCCTGGTACCGCTTCCTCAGCTCCATCACCGGCGCCATGTTGACCTCGTTGAAGGTGGTCAGGATGGCGGCGGTGGCCTGGGACTGCACCAGGCGCTCGGCGATGCGGGCGCGCAGGCGCGACATCGGCACCCGCTGCTCGGGGCGGCCGGCGAGCAAGGCGTCGGTGTTCACCGGCGCGGAGGGCTGGGCGAGGGGGGTCTTGGGGGCGGGGGCGGAAACGGCGGGCTTCGAGCCTTGCTCGAGGACGTCGCCTTTGGTGATGCGGCCGTCGCGGCCGGTGCCTTGGACCTTACCCAAGTCTACACCTTGCTCCGCGGCGATGCGTTGGGCGGCGGGCATCGCCCGTGCGGAGGCGGCTGCCGGCGCCGAAGGCGCCGGTTTCGCTGCCGCAGAAGGCGCGGCAGCGATCGGGGAAGAACCGGATGCGGCTGCGGTGGGCTTGGCGTCGGTGTCGATGGTGGCGATGACTTCGCCGGCGACGACGGTGCCCTTGTCGCCCTTCATGATCTTCACCAGCACGCCGTCCGCGGGCGCCGGGAGCTCGAGCACCACCTTGTCGGTCTCGATGTCGATCAGGTTCTCGTCCCGCTTCACCGCCTCGCCCTGCTTCTTGTGCCAGGCGAGCAGCGTCGCCTCGGAGACCGATTCCGAGAGCTGCGGGACTTTGACTTCAATCAGCATGTTTCTTCCTTCTCTTTCTTCCCGTGCCCTGCACCGGCAGCACCAGGTTGTCGGTGAGCGGGGCGAAGGCGGCTTCCACCAGCGTCTTCTGCTGCTCGTTGTGCAACTGCAGGTAGCCCGCCGCGGGGGAGGCGGAAGAGGCGCGCATGGCGTAGCCCAGCACCTGGTCGGGCCGCATGTGGCGCAGGATGTAGTGCTGGATGCGGTGCCAGGCGCCCTGGTTGCCGGGTTCTTCCTGGCACCACAGGACCTCGTCGGCCGCGGCGTAGCGGTCGATGGTGGCCTGGAAGTCGTCGTGCGGAAACGGATAGAGCTGCGCCACGCGGATGATGGCGACGTCCTTGCGGTCCAGTTCGCGGCGCTTGGCGACGAGGTCGAAGAACACCTTGCCGCTGCAGTAGATGACGCGCTTCGCCTTCTCCGGCCGGATGTCCTCGTTCCACTCGTGGTTCACCGCCTTGAACTTGCTGCCGGCGAACTCGGTGAGCGGCGACACCGATTCCTTGTGGCGCAGCAGGCTCTTGGGGGTGAAGATGACCAGGGGCTTGCGCCAGGGGCGGATCATCTGCCGGCGCAGCAGGAAGAACATCTGCACCGGGGTGGCCGGCATGCAGACCTGGATGTTGTAGTCGGCGCACAGCTGCAGGAACCGCTCCGGGCGCCCCGAGGAGTGCTCCGGGCCCTGCCCTTCGTAGCCGTGCGGCAGCATCATCACCATGTTGCAGATGCGGCCCCATTTCACCTCGCCCGAGGCGATGAACTGGTCGATGACGACCTGGGCGCCGTTGACGAAGTCGCCGAACTGCGCCTCCCAGACCACCAACTCGTTGGGCTCCGAGGTGGAGTAGCCGTACTCGAAGCCGAGCACCGCCTCCTCCGAGAGCACCGAGTCGATGACCACGAAGTCGCCCTGGTTGGGCGCGATGTGGGCGAGGGGGATGTAGCTGCCGGCGTCCCATTTCTCGCGGTTCTGGTCATGCAGCACCGCGTGGCGGTGGAAGAAGGTGCCGCGGCCGCTGTCCTGGCCGGAGATGCGCACCGAGTAGCCGTCCTTGAGGAGCGATGCGTAGGCGAGGTTCTCGGCCATGCCCCAGTCCACCGGCATCTTGCCCTGCCCCATCAGCCGGCGGTCGGAGATGATCTTCTCGACGCGCGGGTGCAGCTTGAAGTTGGGCGGGATCGCGGTCAGGCGTTCGGCCAGGTGCTGCAGCTCCGCGAGCGGGATCTGGGTGTCGTCGTTCTCATTCCACTTCGTGCCCTTGTACTTCGACCAGTCGACCGCGAACGGCGGCTTGAAGTTGGCGAGGATGGTCTTGTTGGTATGGTAGCCGCCGTCCATGGCCTGGCGGAACGTCGCCACCAGCTTGTCGGCCTCGTCCGCGGCGATCACGCCTTGCGCCGCGAGGCGGTCGGCGTAGTGCTTGCGCGTGCCCGGGTGCGCGTTGACGATCTTGTACATCAGCGGCTGGGTCACCATCGGCTCGTCCTGCTCGTTGTGGCCGAGCTTGCGGAAGCAGATCAGGTCCACCACCACGTCCTTCTTGAACTGCATGCGGTAGTCGAGCGCGATCTCGATGGCCATGACACAGGCCTCTGGGTCGTCGCCGTTGACGTGGAAGATGGGCGCCTCGATCATCTTCATCACGTCGGTGCAGTAGAGCGTGCTGCGGCTGTCGCGCGGGTCGGAGGTGGTGAAGCCGATCTGGTTGTTGATCACGATGTGCACCGTGCCTCCGGTGCCGTAGCCGCGGGTCTGCGCCAGGTTCAGCGTCTCCATCACCACGCCCTGCCCGGCCACCGCGGCATCGCCGTGGATCAGCACCGGCAGCACCTGCGAGCCGTCGCGGTCCTTGCGGCGGTGCTGGCGCGCCCGCACCGAGCCCTCGACCACCGGGTTCACGATCTCCAGGTGCGACGGATTGAAGGCGAGCGTCAGGTGCATCGGCCCGCCCGGGGTGTTGATGTCCGAGGAGAAGCCCTGGTGGTACTTCACGTCCCCGGCCAGCAGGTGGTCGTCGTGCTTGCCCTCGAACTCGCCGAACAGGTCCTTGGGCATCTTGCCCAGGGTGTTCACCAGCACGTTGAGGCGGCCGCGGTGCGCCATGCCGATCACCAGCTCCTGCACCCCCGCGCTGCCGGCGCGCTGCAGCAGGTTGTCCAGCACCGGGATCAAGGTGTCGCCGCCCTCCAGCGAGAAGCGCTTCTGGCCGACGTAGCGGGTGTGCAGGTAGCGCTCCAGGCCCTCGGCCGCGGTCAGGCGCTCCAGGATGTGCTTGCGGTAGTCCGGCGCGAAGCTGGGCTTGGAGCGCACCGGCTCGAGCCGCTCCTGGATCCAGCGCTTCTCGATGCGGCTGGACAGGTACATGTACTCCACGCCGAGGGTGCCGCAGTAGGTCTCCTGCAGCCCGCGGATGATGTCGCGCAGCGGCGCCTGCTCCGGCCCCATCAGGGTCCCGGTGTTGAACACCGTGTCCATGTCGGCTTCGGTGAGGTCGTAGTAGCCCGGCTCCAGCTCGGCGATGTGCGGCTTCTG
>JALHLN010000095.1 GCA_022844545.1 Burkholderiales bacterium
GTCGGCAGCGTCGGGGTCGGCGCCGGCGCCGCGCGGCGCCGCGTCGATTCCTCCTGCAGCCGCGCCAGCTCGATGCGGCGCTTCTCCGCGGCCTCGGCCTGCCGCTTCGCCTCGGCCTCGCGCTGCCTCACCAACGCGGCCTGCTTGGCGGCCTCGGCTTCGCGCTGCTTCACCTGCTCGGCCAGCTCGCGCTGCCTCGCCACGTCGCCGGTCTTCATGGCCTCGGCGGCGCTGGCGCGCGCGACCTCCAGTTCCTTCAGCAACTCGGCCTCGCGGGCGCGGGTGGCCACCAGCTCGACCTCGCGCTTCTTGGCCTCGTCCAGCAGCCGCGTCAGTTCGGCGACGCGCTCGGCAAGCGGGTCGGGCGGCTTGAGCAGGTTCCACACGCCGTAGCCGGCCACCGCCACCGCCAGGCCCACCAGCACCGGGACGATCGGCGAGCGCTTGGGTACCTTGAGCTCGCGCTCGATCAGCTCCGCCTCGCGCTTCTCGAGCACCGCCTGGCGCTCGGCCTCGCGCGCCTGCAGCTCGGCCTCGCGCCGCGCCAGGCGCGCTTCCAGCTCGGCCTTCTCCTCGGCCAGCTTCGCGCGCGCCTCGGCCTCGCGCCTGGCGGCCTCCTCGATCTCGCGCTTCTCCTGCTCCTGCGATCCGGCCTTGGCGGCGCTGTCCTCCACCGCGAGGCCGCGCAGCTTGGCGCTGCGCCGGCGCGCGAGCGCGGCGTAGATGCCGCTCGGGAACTGCTGCACGTAGAGGTCGAAGTCGTCGGCGTCGTTGCGGTCCTTGATGGAGCGCCAGAACTCGAGCTCGAACTCCTTGGAGCGCGGCGCCGCGGCGATCGGCGGTGCCGCCGCATTGGGCAGGGTGCGCAGGAAGGTGGCGTCGTCTTCCTTGCCTTGCGGGGCGCCGAGGGCCGGCGGCGGGTTCAGGATCACCGTGCGCTCGGCCTCCTCGGCCTCGGCGAGGCCATCCAGCGCCCGCTTGAGCGCGAGGCCCAGGTCGCGCGCGTCCTGGTAGCGCTCGTCAGCGTTCTTGGCAAGCGCCTTGGCCACCACGGCGTCGAACAGGGGCGACACCGAGGTGTTGCTGGCCGACGGCGGCGGCGGCGTGAGCTGCAGGATGTTCTTCGCGATGGTCCAGGCGCCGGGGCCCGGGAACGGCCGCTCGCCGGTGAGAAACTCATACAGAATGACGCCGGCGGAGAAGATGTCGGTGCGCCGGTCCAGGGGCTGGCCCTGCACCTGCTCGGGCGACATGTAGGCCGGGGTGCCGAGGATGGTGCCGGCCTGGGTGCGCTCGGACACGGTGCGCTCCAGGTCCGTGATCCGCGCCACGCCGAAGTCGGTGAGCTTGACCCGCCCCTGCGAGTCGATCATGACGTTGGCCGGCTTGATGTCGCGGTGGATGATGCCGGCCTGGTGCGCGAAGTGCAGCGCGTCGCACAGCCCGCCCATGATGTGGACGACTTCCTTCAGCTCGAAGCGCTCCCTGGCCTGGAAGAAGTGCTTGAGCTCGCGGCCCTTGACGAACTCCATCACGATGTAGGCGACCTCGCCTTCCTCGGCGTAGTCGAACACCTGCACGATGTTGGGGTGGTTGAGGCGCGCCACCGCCTGCGCCTCGCGCCGGAAGCGCGTCGAGTACTCCTTGGCGGAGTCCGAATCGAGCGCGCTCTTCAGGATGGTCTTGATCGCTACCTTGCGCTGCAGGCGCGTATCCTGGCCCTCGTAAACGACCCCCATCGCGCCCTCGCCAAGGACGCTGACGATGTCGTAGCGCCCGATGCGCTTGGGGTCGACCGGCTCCGCCATGGCGGAGGATTATGTCAGGCTATCTTGTGCTGCGCTGCGACGAAAGCACGGCGCGGATCGTCTCGATGTCGAATATGCCCGGTTGCAGCGCATTGAGGTAGGCGAAGCTCTCGGCCACACTGTGGTCGCGCGTGTAGGAGATCATCTGTTTGGTCGCGGCGACAGCCACCGGCGCCTTGGAGGCGATGCGCGCAGCCACTTCGAGCGCGCCCGCGACCAGCGCTTCGTGGTCATCGTAGAGGCCGTTGACGAACCCCAGGCGCTCGGCGCGCCCGGCGGACAGCTTGTCGCCGGTGTAGCCCAGTTCCCGCACCACCGCCTCGGGCAGCTGCTTGGGCATGCGGTTGAAGGTTCCGACGTCGGCCATCATGCCGAGGTTGATCTCCTGGACCACGAACCACGCGTCGCGCGTGGCGTAGCGCAGGCAGCAGGCGGTGACCATGTCCACCCCGCCACCGATGCAGCCGCCCTGGATGGCCGCGATCACCGGGAAGCGCGCCTCGGCCAGCGACCCCAGGCTCGCCTGCAGCTCCTCGAGCTTGGCGCGAAAGCGCGCGCGCGCCTCCACGCTGCCGGTGCCCAGCGCCTGCGAGCCCTGGAACATCGAAATGTCGAGGCCGGCGCTGAAGTGCGGACCGGTGGAGGAGAGCACCAGCACGCGAACCTTTGCGTCGGCCTCCAGTTCCTTCACCGCCGCCGGCAATTCGCGCCAGAAAGCCTCGGTCATGGCGTTACGCCGCTCCGGGTGGCAAAGCCGCACGTGGGCGACGCCGCCGGCGCTTGAAATGTCGAAACAGTCCCAACCCATCGATCCTCCCATGGCCTTGAACGGAAAAGAAAAATCGGCGAAAAGCCGCCGGAACGGGCGCCGGCCGTGTATAATGCGCCTGCGGAAACTTTAGGCAGCCGGCAGCATAACAGCCGCCAACCGCGCGCCGCTCAACAGCCCCAGGGGGTTTACGTGGACAAGCGCAAGACGTGGCGCGAGCAGGAGCAGTCTTTGGTGGCGCGGTGGAACGATGCTGCGGAGCGCCAGCGCCAGTTGCACGAGGAACTGTCGCGGCAACCCGACGAAACCGCCGGCGATCTGAAGCAGAAGGAACTGGCGGTGCGAAGCGAAATCGAAGGACTGCGGCGCGAAGTCGCCCGCCTGAAAGTCCAGTTCAACTCCGGAAAGCGGTACTGACCGTGGGAAATGCCAGGCCGGGCACCGCCGCCGATTGGACCAGGGACCGCATCGAATCCCTCACCACCGCGGAGGTGAAGCAGTTGCGGGTCAATGCGGAACGGCTCCAGGAGCCGGAGATCACCACGCTGTGCGACCAGATCCTGACCGCGCGGCGCAAGAAAACCAGGACCAAAGCGAGAACCACATGAGCATTCCAGTCATCGAACGCACCCGTTTCGCAGTCGGCAAGTACGAAGTGATCGCGAAACCCATCCCGCATTCGGCCCACATGCTGCTGTACTCCGTGTTCCTCAAGGGCACGCGCATCGGCGCCATGGCGAGCTTCCCGACCGAGTCGGACTGCCGCTTCCTCGAGAAGCCGCCGGTGGTGCCGCCGCTGAAGATCTACCAGCTCACCAACCGACCGGGGCGCCCGAAGAAGGGTTCCAAGCCGCCGGCGCAGGCGGTCGAGCGCTCGCTGGCGCCCTCGCGCAGCGAGATCCCGTCGGACGTGTCGCTCGACGGCATGCCGCGGATCGAAGACCGCTAGCCCCGGGCGCTTCCCGCAGCACCGTCCGCGATGACGCCGGAGCTTTCGGCCCCGGCGTGGCTGTGGATTCCGGTCACCATCTGGGCCGCCTTCGCCCAGACGGTGCGCAACGCCGCCCAGCGCAGCCTCACCGCGGAACTGGGCACGCTGGGGGCGACCCTGGTGCGCTTCCTCTACGGCCTGCCTTTCGCCGGCGCCTGGTTCTGGGCGGTGCACGCCTGGACCGGCGAGGCGGCACCCGGCCCGAACGCGGTCTTCTGGGCCTGGGTGGGACTGGGCGCGGTGAGCCAGATCGCCGCCACCGCGCTGCTCCTGCGCGCGATGCAGGAGCGCAACTTCACGCTCGGCGTCGCCTACTCCAAGACCGAGATCCTGCAGGTGGCGGTGATCGCGCTGGTGTTCCTCGGCGACCCGATCACGCTCGCCACCGGCATCGCCGTGCTCGCCGGGACGCTGGGTGTGCTGCTGCTGTCGCCCGCCGACAGGGAGCGCCCGTTCCGCGCCATGCTCGCCGGCTGGACGACGCGCGCAAGCCTGCTGGGCATCGCCTCGGGAACCGCCTTTGCGCTGGCCGCGGTCGGCTTCCGCGGCGCGACGCTGGCCTTGCCGGGCGCGGGCTTTCTCATCGCGGCGGCGGCGACGCTGTTCGCCGCGCAACTGGTGCAGACCGCGCTGCTGGGCGGATGGCTCGCCGCGCGGGAGCCGGCGGTGATCGGAAAAGCAGCGCGTGCCTGGCGCGCCTCGCTCCTCGCCGGCTTCATGGGCGCGGCGGCTTCGGCCGGCTGGTTCACCGGCTTGGCGCTGGCGCCCGCGGCGCACGTGCGCACACTGGGCCTGGTGGAGCTGGTGTTCGCCTACATCCTGTCGCTGAAATTGTTCCGCGAGAAGCTGTCGCGCCTGGAACTTGCCGGCATGGCGCTCCTGCTGGTGGGCGTGGCCACGGTTACGCTAGGGCGCTGAAGAAGGCCTTTATTTCCCGCGCCAGCGCCTCGGGCTGCTCCAGCGCGGCGAAGTGCCCGCCCTTGGGCATCACGGTCCAGCGCCGGATGTCGGTGTAGGTCTTCTCGGCAAGCGCGCGGGGCGGAGTCAGGATCTCCTTCGGGAATTCCGCATAACCGGTGGGCACGCCGATGGTGCCGCCCTCCGGGATCGGCCAGCCCGAGTGCAGCCGCGCGTAGTACGGCCAGAACGACGAGCCGATGGCGCCGGTGAACCAGTAAAGGGAGACGTTCGCCAGCATCTCGTCGCGGGAAACGGCGTTCTCCGGATTCCCGTCGCAATCGCTCCAGGTGCGGAACTTCTCCACGATCCACGCCGCGAGCCCCGCCGGCGAATCGGTCAGGCCGTAGGCGAGCGTCTGCGGCTTGGTGCCCTGGATCGCCTGGTAGCCGGTCTCCTCGGCGAGGAAGGCCTTCAGCTGCGCGAGGTAGCGCGGGTCGGAGGCGAGCTTCGGTTCGCGGCGCAGCACCAGCAGGTTGAGATGGATGCCGGTGAGCATATGCGGATGCCGGTGGCCCAGGACGGTGCTGATCGACGCGCCCCAGTCGCCGCCCTGGCAGCCGAAGCGCTTGTAGCCCAGCGCGCCGGTCATCAGCTCCGCGAACGTCTCCGCGATGTCCTCGGCGCCCATGCGCTTCTGCCCCGGCGCGAACGACAGGCCGTAGCCCGGCAGCGACGGCGCGACCACGGTGAAGCGCTCCTCGAGCAACGGAATCAGCCTGTGGAACTCGAACACCGAGCCCGGCCAGCCGTGCGACAGCAGCAGCGGCATCGGATCGGCGCACTTGCCCGGGACGTGGAGGTAGTGCAGGTCGATGCCGTTCACCCGCGCGGTGTACTGCGGGAAGGCGTTCAGCTTCGCCTCCCAGGCGCGCCAGTCGAAACCGTCGCGCCAGTACTCGCACAGCGACTTCATGTAGGCGAGGCTGGTGCCCGTGGACCACGGCTCCAGCGCAGGCTCGTCCGGCCAGCGCGTGCGCGCCAGGCGCTCGCGCAGGTCCGCGAGTGCGGCTTCCGGAACCTCCAGGCGGAACGGCCTTGTCATCGCTTGGTCTCCCTTCCGACCAGCATCGTACTCGCGGCCACCACCACGGCGGCGCCGACGAAGGTCCAGGCGTCCGCGGTGGTGCCGAAGAACGCGACATCAGCGAGTGAGGCCCAGACTATGCCCAGGAACATGAGCGGCTGCACCGCCGAGATGTCCAGCAGGCGGAAGGACCAGGTGAGGAAGAAGTAGGCCACGGTGCCGAACAGCCCGGCGAGGACCGCGATCCCCAGTTGCGCCGCGCTCACCGGCTCCCAGAGCCAGATCCCGAACGGCGCGAACAGCACCATCGCGAAAGCGCTCTGCCAGAACACCACCTGCGCCGGGGTGTCGCGCCCCGCCACCACCTTCGCCACCAGGTTGGAGCCGGCGATGAGCGGCACCGAAGCCAGCATGAGCAGCGTGCCGACGCCGATCTCGGCAAGGCCCGGGCGCAGGATGACCAGGACGCCGACGAAACCGAAGAACACCGCGAGCCAGCGCGCCCGCCGCACCTTTTCGCCCAGGAACAGCACCGCGCCCAGCGTGACGAACAAGGGCCCGCTGAACGACAGCGCGGCGGCGGTGGCGAGGGTGACCGAACCGAGCGCGGTATACCAGAGCGCGTAGCCGCCGGCGTGGAACAGCGACCGCAGGCCGTGCAGCTTCAGGTCCTGCGTGCGCAGGCCGCCGAAGCCCTGCGCCAGCGCGAAGGGCGCGATCCACAGGATGCCCGTGATCCAGCGCATCAGCGCGACCTGCATCGGCGGCAGCTCCGCCACCAGCAGCTTGACGCTCGCGTTCAGACCCTGGAACACCAGGCCCGCCAGCAGGGCGAAGAGGAATCCGCGGCTGGCGCGCGCGGCAAGCAGTTTGGTCATGGTGTGCGATTCTGCACAGGAATCCGCGCCGCAGGCTGCTATGGTCGAACCATGAACAGGCGCCAGTTGATCCATTTCGCCGCCGCGCTTGGCTTGTCCGCCGCGTTCCCCGCCTTCGGCCAGGACAGGAAGAAGGCCGCAGAGGACGACAGCTTCGACAAGGACACCGTGCTGAAGGATGCCGAGGCCTTCTTCGGCAAGGGCGCCGAGGGCCTTGCGAAGGTGATCGAGAAGGCCTTCGCCGAGCTCGGCCGGCCGAACGCCTATATCAAGGGCCAGGAGGCCGCAGGGGCCATCACCGTGGGCCTGCTCTACGGCGACGGCACGCTGGTGACGAGGAAGGGCAAGCCGCGGAAAGTGTGGTGGCAGGGCCCGTCCATCGGCTTCGATTTCGGCGGCAATGTGTCCAAGGTGTTCACGCTGGTCTACGGCCTGAGATCTTCGGGCGCGCTGTTCCAGCGCTACCCGGCGGTGGACGGCAGCTTCTACTACGTCGGCGGCGCGGGCATCAACTACCAGCGCCGCGACGGCATCACGCTGGCGCCGATCCGGCTCGGCGTCGGCCTGAGGGCCGGCGCGAGCATCGGCTACCTGCACTACACGCGGCAGAAGACCTACAACCCGTTCTAGCGGTCCGGCCGGCGTCGACGCCGGGTTATGATTCGGGCCTTCCCGAACCGACCTGCCGATGCCGAGAATCAACGCTTCCCCCGCGCTCGCTGACCTGCGCATCCTCGACCTCACCCGGGTGCGCGCCGGCCCCACCTGCGTGCGCCACTTCGCCGACTTCGGCGCCGACGTCATCAAGATCGAGACCACCGAGGCCGAGGACCTGGGCGGGGCGCGCGACGGCCCCGACTTCCAGAACCTGCACCGCAACAAGCGCGCCATCACGCTCAACCTGAAGGCGCCCGAGGGCAAGGAAATCTTCTCTCGCCTGGTAAAGACCGCCGACGTGGTGGTGGAGAACTACCGTCCGGACGTGAAATTCCGCCTCGGCATCGACTACGAGTCGCTGAAGAAGATCAACAAGCGCGTGATCCTCGCCAGCATCTCCGGCTTCGGCCAGGACGGCCCCTACCAGTCGCGCCCCGGCTTCGACCAGATCGCGCAGGGACTGTCCGGGATCATGTCGGTCACTGGCACCGCGGACGCCGGGCCGATGCGCGTCGGCTGCGCGGTGGCCGATGTCGGCGCCGGCCTCCTGGCCGCGCTGGGCGTGATGACCGCCCTCTACGAGCGCGAGCGCTCGGGCGAAGGCCAGTGGGTGCAGTCCAACCTGCTCCAGGCCGGGATCCAGCTGCTTGATTTCCAGGCCGCGCGCTTCACCATGTCCGGCGAAGTGCCGCAGCAGATGGGCAACGACCATCCGACCAGCATGCCCACGTCCGCCTACCGGACCGCGGACGGTTACATCAACGTCGCCGCCGCCGGCTCGGCGATGTGGCAGAAGGTCTGCGAGGCCATCGGCCGCATGGATCTTCACGAGGACCCGGACTTCAAGCGCGCCACGGACCGGGCGAAGAACCGCGTCCGGCTGAACGCGGAGTTCACCAAGGCACTCGCCGCCAAGACGAGCGCCGAGTGGGTGGCGATCCTCAACAAGGCCGGCGTGCCCTGCGGCCCGATCTACGCCATGGACGAGGTGTTCGCCGACCCGCAGGTGAAGCACGTGCAGGCCTCGGCGCCGGTCGAGCACCCGAAGCTGGGCACGCTCAACCTGATCAACAACCCGATCAAGCTCTCGCGCACCCCGCCGAAGCTGGCCACCGCGACGCCCGAGCGCGGCGAGCACACCGCCGAGGTGCTGCTGGAAGCCGGCTATGGCGCCACCGAGATCGAGGATTTCAAGAAAAAGGGAGTGGTCTGATGCCTGACATCATCACCCGGATCGATGGCGCCGTCGGCACCGTCGTGTTTTCCAACCCGGCGAAGCTAAACGCCATGTCCATGGACATGTGGAGCCGCCTGCCGAACGCCGTTGCCGAGTTCGATGCCAACCCGGCCATTCGCGTCATCGTGTTCAAGGGCGAGGGCGAAAAGGCCTTCATCTCCGGCGCCGACATCTCGCAGTTCGAGAAGTTGCGCGGCTCGGCGCAAGCGCAGATCGAATACAACCGCGCGGCCGAGAGCGCCTACCTCGCGCCGATGCAGGCGCGCAAGCCCGTGATCGCCAGCATCCGCGGCATCTGCATCGGCGGCGGACTCGGCCTCGCCGCCGCCTGCGACCTGCGCATCTGCGCCGAGGACGCGGTGTTCCGCATGCCGGCGGCGCGCCTGGGCCTGGGCTACAGCCCCAACGGCGTGCGCCGCTTCATGAACGTGATTGGCGCGGCCAACACCCTGGAGATCTTCGCCACGGCGAAGAAGTTCGGCGCCGCCGAGGCGCTGCGCATGGGCTTCGTCTCGCGCGTGGTGCCGGTTGCGGAGCTGGAGAAGGCGACCGCGGAAACCTGCCGCATGATCGCGGAGAACGCGCCGCTCACCGTCGCCGCGGCCAAGTTTGCGGTGCAGCAGGGCATGAAGGATCCCGGGGAGCGGGACACGAAGAAGGCGATGCAGATGGTGGAAGCCTGCTTCGCCAGCGAGGACCACAAGGAGGGCCGCAAGGCCTTCATGGAGAAGAGGACGCCGCAGTTTCACGGGAGGTGACATGAAAGGCATCATTGGTTTCACGCTGCTGGCCGTTTCGACGGCCCTGTATGCGCAGGCGGACTACCCGGTCAAGCCGATCCGCATCATCGTGGGCTACCCGCCGGGCGGCTCGGGGGACTTCACCACCCGCCTGATCGCCGACGAGCTGGGCAAGGAACTCAAGGCGACGGTGCTGGTGGAGAACAAGCCCGG
Source organism: Burkholderiales bacterium (assembly GCA_022844545.1). Taxonomy (GTDB): domain Bacteria; phylum Pseudomonadota; class Gammaproteobacteria; order Burkholderiales; family SG8-39; genus RBG-16-66-20. The sequence goes on from JALHLN010000095.1 coordinate 9,278, forward strand.
CGCCGGCGGCTCGATCGCCTCGGAGTTCGTCGCCAAGTCGGTTCCGGACGGCTACACCATCCTCAACCAGGGCAACCACGCGATCAACAAGAACCTGTACAAGAACCTCGCCTACGACTTCAAGGACTTCATCCCGGTGTCGCGCGTCGCCAACGGCGCCACGGTGCTGGTGGTGAGGAACGACTCGCCCTTCAAGTCCCTGCGCGAACTGGTGGCCTTCGCCAGGGCGAACCCGGGCAAGCTGTTCAACGCGGCCGCCGGCTTCGGCTCGGCGCCGCACCTGGCGGCCTGCGCCTTCGAGGCGGTGGCCGGGGTGAAGGTCACCTCGGTGCAGTTCAAGGGCGGCGGCCCGGCCTCGCAGTCGCTGCTGGCGGGCGACACGCAGATGATGTTCGCCACCTCGCCCACGGTGACCGGCTTCATCAAGGGCAACCGCATGCGGCCGCTGGTGGTTAGCCTGAGCAAGGATTCCCCGTCCATTCCCGGCGTCCCCGGGTCCGAGAACGCGGGGCTGCCCGGCTTCGAGTCCACCTTCTGGTTCGGCCTGCACGTGCCCGCCGGCACGCCGATGGAAATCGTGCGCAAGCTGCACGCCGCCGCCGTGCGCGGCCTGTCCAAGCCCGAGGTGAAGGAGAAGATCGCCTCGCAGGGCATGGACGCGCTGCCCTCGGCCTCGCCCGAGGCCTTCGCCGCCGAGATCCTCGCCGAGGCCCCGCGCATCGAGGCGGCGATCAGGAGCTGCGGCGCCAAGGTGGAGTAGATCCCCGACGCCGTTACAGCTTGTTGCAATTTGAGCGGGTGGACGTGAGCTGAAGGAGGTCCAATCGCCATAGGCCCGAAGGAGGCGCTTATGACGATGCTCCGCAAGTTCATTGCCGCCCTGCTCGCGGCGCTGCTGTTGGCGCCGGCCCTCGCGCCGGCGCAGGACCGCTTCTCGCAGCCAGAACTGGACCGGCTGCTCGCGCCGGTCGCGCTGTATCCCGATCCGCTGCTGTCGCAGGTGCTGATGGCCGCGACCTACCCCGCCGACCTGGTCGAGGCGGCGCGCTGGTCGCGCTTCTATCCGCACTTGACTGGCGATGACGCAGTGCGGGCGGCGGACGGCTATGACTGGGATCCGAGCGTGAAGTCCCTGCTCGCCTTCCCGCAGCTGCTGCAACGCATGGACGAGGACTTGCACTGGACGCGCTCGCTCGGCGAGGCGTTCCTCGCGCAGGAGCCGCAGGTCATGGACACGGTGCAGCAGTTGCGCCGGCGCGCGCATGCCGCCGGCCACCTGCGCTCGGACGAGCGCCTCCTGGTGCAGCCGCAGGGACACGCGATCGCCATCGCGCCGCTCCAGCCGCAGCTGCTCTACGTGCCCTACTACGATCCATACGTGGTGTACGGGCCGTGGTGGTGGCCTGCCTACCAGCCGGTGTACTGGACGCCGTGGCCGGGCTACGTCCGCGCACATCGGCCCGGCTTCACGATGGCGTTCTGGTGGGGCACGCCGGTCCGCCTGTCGCAGGGGTTCTTCTTCGGCAGCCTGGATTGGCACCACAGGCAGGTGCGCGTGGTGCACGTTCAGAGCCACTATGTCCACGTGCACCGCCATGTCCACCTCGCGCCGGGCCACTGGCGGCGTGACGGGCGCCGGGAGCGGGTCGTCGTGGAACGCCGGATCGTCGAACGGCCGGTGGTGGTAGAGCGCCGGGTGGTGGTGGTGCGGCCGCAGGTCGAGCGGAGGGCCTTGGAGCGTCCAGCTGCGGAAACCCGCGTCGCGGCGCCCGCCCCGGCACCTGACCGCAACGTCGCGGCACCTGCACCCGCGACCGCCCGCAGCGTCGAGACACCGCCCCAGCGCGTCCGCGACGAGGGGCGAGACGAGTGGCGCGCACAGCGCGAATTGCGGCGCGAGGCGCAGCGCGAGCGCGAACCCCGCCGCGAACCGGCCCGGGTGCAGGCCCCGTCTGTGGTAGCGGCACCCGTTGTCACGGCACCCGTCGTCGCGGCACCCGTTGTCGCGACGCCTGCGGTCGCGCCGCCGCCGGTCG
>JALHLN010000096.1 GCA_022844545.1 Burkholderiales bacterium
ATGTCTCCGGCGTTGCTGATGCCCAGCGCCTGCATGGTCTGCGGCAGCGCGCCCGCCTGCAGTCCGCCCAGGCGCCGCAGCGCGGAGACCATCGGCCGCGGGCTGCCCAGGTAGTCCGCGGCGCCGGCGTCGGCGCGGAACTCGCGCTGGCGCGAGAACCAGGCCACGATCATGGAAGCCAGCAGGCCCAGCACCAGTTGCGACACGATCATGGTGGCGTAGTAGCCGATGCCCAGGCCGCGGTCGTTCTTCAGGATCACCCGGTCGACGACGTAGCCGATGACGCGCGAGAGGAAGAACACGAAGGTGTTCACCACGCCCTGGATGAGCGTGAGCGTGACCATGTCGCCGTTGGCGACGTGCGCCACCTCGTGGCCCAGCACCGCCTCGACTTCCTCGCGGCTCATGGACTGCACCAGGCCGGTGGACACCGCCACCAGAGAATCGTTGCGCGAGAAGCCGGTGGCGAAGGCATTGGGCTCGCCGTCGTAGATCGCCACTTCCGGCATGCCGATGCCGGCCTTCTGCGACAGGCGGCGCACCGACTCCACCAGCCAGTACTCGGTGCTGCCTTCGCTGCCGTCGATGACGCGCGCGCCGGTGGACCACTTGGCCATGGGCTTGGAGATGAGGAGCGAGATGAACGCGCCGCCGAAACCGAACAGCGCCGACATGCCGAGCAGGGCGGTCAGGTTCAGCCCGTTCTCGGTCAGGATGCGGTCCAGGCCCAGCACGCTGGCCGCGATGGACAGCACGAGCATGATCGCGATGTTGGTGGCGATCAGCAGGAACACGCGCTTCATTGAATCTCCTTGAAATTGGTCTTCAAACAAGCCGCTTTCGGCGGCGAATCATACCGTACCCGGCACCACTGCCGGGCACCTCTTAGATGGGGCCTTTCCTTGCGAGTTCAATCACCTGCGCGCAGAAACCCCGCTCCCATCTCGGCTATGACATAGGTCGGGGCGTTGGTGTTCCCGGAGGTGATCCTGGGCATCACCGAGGCGTCCATGACCCGCAGCCCGGCCACGCCCCGCACCCGCAGGCGGTCATCTACCACTGCGCCGGCGTCCGCGCCCATCCGGCAGGTGCCGACCGGGTGGAAGATGGTGGTGCCCAGCTCCCCGGCGGCACGGGCCAGGTCTTCCTCCGACTGGATGTCCGGCCCGGGCCGGAACTCTTCCGGCTGGTACTTCGCCAGCGCCTTTGCCGCCATGATACGGCGCGTGAAGCGCATGCCGTCCACCGCCACCTTGCGGTCCTCCGGCGTGGACAGGTAGTTCAGGCGCACCTCCGGGTACGCGGCGGGATCCGGCGACTTGATCCGGACATGGCCGCGCGAGGTCGGCCGCAGGTTGCACACGCTGGGCGTGATCGCCGGGAAGGGATGCAGCGGGTCGCCGAACTTGTCCAGCGACAGCGGCTGCACGTGCCACTCGATGTTCGGCGTCGGCTGCGACGGGTCGCTCTTCGCGAACGCGCCCGCCTGCGACGGCGGCATGGTGAGCGGGCCGGTGCGGAACAGCAGGTACTCCAGGCCCATGGCCGCCTTGCCGAACAGGCTGTTGGCCATCTCGTTCAGCGTGCGCACGTTCTTCACCTTGTACTGCATGCGGATCTGGAGGTGGTCGTGCAGGTTCGCGCCGACGCCGGGCGAATCGTGAACCACGGAAATGCCGAGCGAATGAAGCTGAGCCCCGGCCCCGACCCCCGACAGCTGGAGAATCTGGGGTGACCCGATCGCGCCGGCGGCGAGCACCACCTCCCGCTTCGCCGCCACGACCTGCTCGCCGCCGGCGCGAAACTCGACGCCGGTCGCCCTTCCGCCTTCGATCCGTACCCGGGTGACCAGGACGCCCGTCATCAATTTCAGATTGGGTCGATGCAACGCCGGCCGCAGGAACGCATCCGCCGCGCTCCACCTGCGCCCGCTCTTCTGGCTCATCCGGAAGTAGGCGCAGCCGAAATTGTCGCCGTGGTTGAACTCCTTGATCGGCGGGATGCCGCATTCGGCCGCGGCTTCGCGCCAGGCGTCGATGACGTCCCAGCGCACGCGCGGGTCCTCGATGAACAATTCCTGCTCGACGCGCTTGAATACCGGCAATACTTCGTCCCAGGACCAGCCGCGGTTGCCCAGGCTCGCCCAGTGGTCCCAGTCCTCCTTCTGGCCGCGCATGTGGATCATGGCGTTGATGGACGAGCAGCCGCCCAGCACCTTGCCGCGGGCGTAGTGGATGGAGCGGTTCGCCAGGTGCTCGTCGGGCTCGGTCTTGTAGCACCAGTCCGTGCGCGGGTTGGCGATGGTGTAGAGGTACCCGACCGGGACCTTGATCCAGAACCAGTCGTCCTGGCCGCCGGCTTCCAGCAGGAGAACCGTGACCGAGGGATCAGCGCAGAGGCGATTGGCGAGGAGGCATCCGGCGCTGCCGGCGCCGACGATGACGTAGTCGTACGGTTCAGCCGAGAACGTCATCACGCTTCCCTGGGATGGATGAGCTGCACGCCGCAACCGTCGTAGTCAGGCTGGCCATGCTGCGCTCCGTTGCAGGCAATGATTGCAGTGTAGGCATTGCAAGGGCAGCGGCGCAAGCGGCGGGCGTCGCGCGGCGCCTGGCCTCCACACTCGCGAACCCTCCTCGCCGCGCGTCGCTGCAGCCCTCCGTGTCGGGCTCGCGATCTTCCGGATGCGTCTGATTGCCCGAGTTGCGCTACCCTATCCCCCTGGAACCCCATGGCCCCCGGCAGCAAGATCGACCTGATCGAAAGAATCGCCGCCTCGTTCAGCCCGAGCGCCCCGATCGACAGCAGGGTGTATGCCGGCCGCGAGTCCCAGATCGCCGACGTGCTCAACGCCTGCGTGCAGCGCGGCCAGCACGTCGTGATATTCGGCGAGCGCGGCGCCGGCAAGACGTCGCTCGCCAATACCATCGGCCAGATGCTCAGAACCCGATTCACGATGCCGGCTTGCGGGACCATCAACTGCGATCAGACCACCACCTTCGCGTCGTTGTGGCGGTCGATCTTCTCGGAAATCGCGCTGTCCCGGAATGCACCGATCAGCAGGAATCAGGGCGGAACGGATCGCGCGCAGGGTACGCTCGCGCAACTGCTGCCGGAAGAGGTGACCCCCCATTCGGTCAGGACGATCCTGCAGGACCGCGGCAAGTTCCTGATCATCATCGACGAAGTCGATCGCATCACCGACCGGTCCACCACCACGCTCCTCGCCGATACGATCAAGAGCCTTTCCGATCACGCGGTCGACACCACGCTGGTGCTGGTGGGCGTCGCCGAGTCTGTCGACACCCTGATTGCCGAGCACGAATCGGTGCAGCGGGCGCTGATCCAGGTGCATATGCCGAGGATGTCGCAGGCGGAAATCGACAGAATCATCGACAACGGTCTTGCGGCGGTCGGCATGACCATCGAGCCGGGCGCGAGGAGACGGATCTACAAGCTGTCGCAAGGCCTGCCGCACTATGCGCATCTGCTCGGCATGCACGCGGCCCTGGCGGCCGCCGCGCAGGACCGTACGCTCATCGACATCGAGGATACCCAGCGCGCGCTGCGCAAGGCGCTCAAGCAGGCGCAACAGAGCATCTCGGACGACTACGAGCGCGCCGTCACGGACGCCGGGGAGACCCTGTACCGCTGGGTCCTGCTCGCCTGCGCGCTGGCCAACACCGACGAGCATGGCTACTTCACCGCCGGCGAAGTGGTGGCGCCGATGAGCCTGCTCATGAAACGGGATTGCCAGGCCGTCTTGTTTGCGCGCCACCTGAATGCCTTCTGCGAAGACCGGCACGGCCCCGCGCTGCTCAGGACCCCGATTGCCCATGGCTACAAGTACAAGTTCAGGAACGCGGCCATGCAGCCCTACGTACTCATGAAAGGGCTGGAGGCCGGGATCGTTGCGCCTGAGTTGACCTGACCGGCGCGCGGCGGCCGGAACCGCCGCTATACTCCGAGAGGTGGGCCTTGCAGCCGAGGTCGCCGCAACGCCAAGCCATGAACCGTGAACCGCTCCTGCCCGTGACCGAGGGTGAAGCGCGCGCCTTCCGCGACGATGGCGCTGTGTGCCTGCGCCGCGTGCTCGACATGGACTGGATCGAGGCGCTGCGCCGGGCCGTGGACGACGATATCGCCTCGCCCGGACCGATGGTGCGGCTCAACACGCCGGCCGGGAATCCGGGCCGGTTCTTCGTCGATTTCCAGCTCTGGCAACGGCAGCCGGCGTGTTGCGCCGCCGCGCTCCAGTCCCCGATGCCGGCAATCGCCGCGCAACTGCTGGGGGCCACCCGGGTCAATTGGTATCACGACCACCTGCTCGTCAAGGAGCCCGGCACCATGGAAAGGACGCCTTGGCACCACGACTTCCCGTACTACCCCCTGCAGACGACCGGGGAGCTGGACGGCGTCGCTTCCTTCTGGGTGCCGCTCGACCCGGTTTCCCGCGACACGGCGGTCGAATACGTGCGCGGGTCGCACAAATGGGGTAAGCGCTACGCGCCCAAGTTCTTCCGCAAGGATGCGGGATTCGATTCCGGAGCGATGGCCGTGGAGGAAGCCCCCGACATCGATGCGCAGCGCGACCGCTACGACCTGCTCGGCTGGGACCTGGAACCGGGCGACATGATCGCGTTCACCGGCCTCACTCTGCATGGGGCGCCGGGCAACGGGTCCCTCGTCCGGCGACGGCGCGCCTGGGTCCTGCGTTATTTGGGCGACAACGTGCGCTGGAGCACGAGACCCGGCGCTGTGTCCCCGCCCATCGAAGGTCATGGGCTGAAGGACGGCGACCGGATCGGCGGAGCGCTTTTTCCGGAGGTCTGGCCCGCGACCGGTGCCGGGTAGGCTTTCCCCAGGTTCCGCGCCATGAACCCACTGCACAAGCTCGACCTCCTCGTCGTCAAGGCGAAAGCCAGGTGGCGCAGGACGCTGACCGACGCCGCCGCAAACGCAGAAGACAGGCGCCAGGCGCGGGCGGAATGGAGAAGCGCGGTCGCCAGGAGGGACCGCGCGACGGCGCTCTGGCTGCAGGCGCGCTCCAACCGGCGCAAGGTGGCGGTGGATCGTCGCGGAGCGATCGACCCCGACTGGCAGGACTCGCGCGCCGATCGGCGCAAGGCCGAACGCGCCAACGAGCGGCGGCGGGGCTGATCCCGCAGCGACAGGCCATGGCGTTCAGGATGGGGGTTGACCTGGGCGGCACCAAGATCGAGCTGCTCGCGCTCGACGGCGCCGGCGCCGAGGCGTTCCGCAAGCGCGTGCCCACGCCTCAGGGCGACTACGCCGCCACGGTCGCCACTGTTGCGTCACTGGTGCGTGAAGCAGAAGCCACGCTCGGAATCACCGCCACCGTCGGCGTCGGCACCCCCGGTGCGCTGTCCTCGGTCACCGGCTGCATCAAGAACGCCAACTCCACCTGCCTCAACGGCCAGCCCCTCAAGCAGGATCTCGAAACCGCGCTCGGCCGCGAAGTCCGGATCGCCAACGACGCCAACTGCTTCGCCCTGTCGGAAGCCGTGGACGGCGCCGGGAAGGGCGACCGCGTGGTGTTCGGCGTGATTCTCGGCACCGGCGTAGGCGGCGGCATCGTGGTGGAGGGGAAGGTCCTCACCGGCCCCAACGCCATCGCCGGCGAGTGGGGCCACAACCCGCTGCCCAGCCCGCGTCGGGAAGACCTGCCGCTGCGCGACTGCTACTGCGGCAGGCAGGGCTGCATCGAAACCTACCTGTCCGGGCCGGCGCTGCAGGCCGACCCGGATTTGGATCGGTACGAGGCGCGGCTCGCCCGGTCGCTGGCCGGCGTGATCAACCTGCTCGATCCGGACGTGATCGTCCTGGGCGGGGGAATATCCGGCATCCGGCGGCTGTATGCGGACGTGCCGGCGCTCTGGCGGGAACACGTGTTCTCGGATCGCGTGGCGACGCGGCTGGAAGCGCCGGTGCACGGCGACGCAAGCGGCGTGCGCGGGGCGGCCTGGCTGTGGGGAGCGCAGGATAGATGATTTCGCGGCGCGACATGCTGGCCCTGGGCGCAGCGGCACTCCTGCCGCGCGCGGCTGTTGCGCAGTCCGCGTCCACTTCCGCGCTGCGCTTCTCGGACCTGGCCCCGGGCGCGCCGCTGCCCGGCTGGCTGGAGCCGATCACCTTCGGCGGCAATGCGAAACCCAATGCCTTCGAGCTGGTCGCCGATGAAGGGCGCACGGTGCTGCGCGTGCGCTCCGACGCATCCGCTTCCGGCCTCGCGCGCAAGCTGCGCGTCGATCCCGCGACCCATCCGCTGCTGTCGTGGCGCTGGAAGGCAAGCCGCCTGGTCGCCAGGGGACGGCTGGGCGCGAAGGAGGGCGACGATTTCGCGCTGCGGCTCTACGTCACCTTCGACCTGGATCCGGGCACGCTGTCGTTCGGGGACCGGATGAAGCTGTCGCTCGCCCGCAGCATCTGGGGCGAGCACCTGCCGATCGCGGCGCTGTGCTACGTGTGGGACGGATCGGCGGCGGCGGGCACGATCGCGCCCAATGCCTACACCGACCGCGTGCGCATGGTGGTCGCGGACAGCGGCCCGGCGCAGCTGGGTCGATGGGTGGCGAGGGAGCGCGACATGGCGGCGGATTTCCGCGCCGCGTTCGGGCTGCCGGCGCCGGCGGTGACCAGCGTGATCGTTTCGGCGGATACCGACAACACCGGCGAGAGCGCCGAGTCGTGGTTCGGTGACGTGGCGTTCAGCGCGCGCTGAGCGACTCCAGGAAGGCGGTCACTTCCTGCAGCACCGCCTTCTCGCCCCCCGCGAGGAAGAAGCCGCCGTCGGCGATGGCCATCTGCTTCGATCCGGGGAGCGCGCGCAGGATTTCCGCGCGGTCCCGCGCCGGGCCGCGGATGCCGCGGTAGTCCCTGGCGCCGTAGAGGTCCAGCACCGGGAAGGCGGCGCCCGCGATGCCGTCGAACACGCCGTAGAAGGACAACGCGGCCCAGCCCGCGACCGGCGCGCCGCGATTGGCGCGCAGGTACTCGTGCGCCATCCCCGAGCCCATGGCGTGCGAGACTATCGCGATGCGCTTCGCGCCCCGCTCCTGCAGGTACTGCATCCCAGCGGCGATGCGCCGAGCGGCCTCCGGGTGCAACGCGCGGTACGCGGAACCGTCGTCGACCTCCGCCGGCAGCACCGGCATCTGCAGCGACAGCGTGGTGAACCCGCGGTCGGTCAGGTGCACCCGCAACTCGCCGGTGATGCCGTGATCCGGATGCAGGCCCGGACCGTGCGCCAGGATGACCGCGCCGCGGGCCGGTTCGGCCTTCGCGTACAGGGCGAGGAAGCGGCCCTCGGCGGCCTGGAGCTGGACGGCGTCGCCCACCACGAGGTTGGGCAGGATCTGGTCCGCCCAGCGTTTCTCGCGCGCCGCATCCGAGCGTGCCTGGCCGAAAGCAGCGCTGCTGGCGAGCGCGAGGGCGAGGAACAGGGCCGCGAGGCGGGAGGGCGCTGACATGGTCCGCTCAATTGTACGGGGGTTCGCGGTCCTGGCGCTCGCGGCGGCCACGGCCTCCTGCGCCTTGCTCGACACCTGGGAGCGCGAGCTGGTGTTCCGCCCGGTGACCGCGGACTGGCGCGGCTATGCGCCGGAGATCCTGCGCGAGGAGGAGGTCTGGATCCCGGTCGGCGGCAACGGCGAGCGGCTGCACGGCTGGTGGCTGGCTTCCCCCGGCGCGCAGTACACGCTGGTCTACTTCCACGGCGCGCGCGTCAACCTGAGCGGCAGCGTCTACCGGTTGCGGGGTTTTCGCAGCGCGGGCTTCAACGTGCTGGCCATCGATTACCGGGGTTTTGGCCGCAGCGCGCCGGCGCTGCCCTCGGAGGCTTCGGTTTATGAGGACGCCGAAGCCGCGTGGAAATGGCTGGACGCGCGCGAGCCGGATCGCGCGCGGCGCATCCTCTACGGGCACTCGCTCGGCGGACCGATCGCGGCGGAGGTCGCGCTGCGCGGCGGCGGCGCCGCGGCGCTGGTGCTGGAGTCGGCTTTCACCTCGGTGGCCGACCTCGCGCCGCTGGGCGGGCTGGTGACGCAGCGCCTCGACCTGGTGGACAAGCTCGAGCGCCTGTCGCTGCCGGTGCTCATCATCCATGGCGCGCAGGACACCGTGGTGCCGCCGGAGATGGCGCAGCGCCTTTACGCGGCCGCGCGCGGACCCAAGCGGCTGATGATGGTGGAGGGCGCCGGGCACAGCTGGGTGGTGCGCCGCGCAGGCGGGGCGATCTTCCAGGCGGTGCGCGACCTGGCCGCCGCGCCTCGCTAACGCGGCGGCGGCGCCCCCGGCGGCAGCCGGCCGTGGCGCTTCAGGTGCTCGGCGTCCAGCTGGGCATCGGTCTTGTAGTGCGGCACCTTGAACGCGAGGCGCTTGTAGTTCTGCCAGCGATGAGGCACGTCCTTCAGTTCCCTCTCCCAGTACTCGTCCCCGAGCCGGATGCTGGCGTCCGCATCCAGCAGCCAATTGGCCTTGCTGCGCTCGCTGCCGAAGAGGTACAGGCGCCCCTTGTAGACGAGATACACGTCGGCGTGGATCGCCGCCTTCAGCGCGTAGTGCACGCCGCTGGCGCAGAAGCCGGCCCAGGCGGGGGCGTACTTCTTCGGATCGGCCTCGAACAGGCGCTTGTTGCCGGCGCTGGCGAAGCGGTAGGTGTCGCCGTCGTACTCCGACTTGAGCGCGGGATCGCCTTTCAGGGGTTTCGCGGCAGTGAAGTAGGACACCGGGTCGTTGCCGCGCAGCATCAGGCGCTCGTCGGCGCCGTCCCTGACGGTATTGTGCACGGTGCCGCAGCCCGCGAGCAGCGCGGCGGCGAGGAGCGCGAGGATTCTCATGACGGGGACTCTCCGGTCAGGTGCAGCAGGTTCAGGATTTCGGCATAGCGCCGGTTGAGCACTTCCTCGCTCGCCGCCCCCATGTTGATGACGGCATAGCGGTAGCTGCCCAGCCACTTCATCTCGCGCGCCAGAGCCCGGCCGCGCTTGAGGTACAGCATGATCGCGGCGTCCGGATAGCGCGCGCGGACACTGGCGACGTCCGCCTCGCGCGGCTCGCGCTCCAGCGGCCGGCCGTCGAAGCGCCGGGAAACCAGGCTGGCGGCGATGGCGCAGCCGGTGGGCGCGCGGCGGGTGTCCGGCTCGGCGCCGGTGCAAAGATCGAGCAGCATGCGGTGCGGGTCGATGCCCTCCACGCGCTGGTACAGGCCCGCCAGCTGCGAGGCAAGGCGGGGGTTGACCTCGATGATGGCAATGCGATCGGTGCGCGGGTTCCAGAACAGCTCGACATTGAAGAAGCCATGGCGGTAATCCATGCCCGTGAGCAGCAGCTCGGCCAGTTGGCGCATCCGTTCCTGCACCGGCGGCGGGACCCGCGACGGGTAGACGAAGCGCTCGAAGGCATCGGTGCCCGGGAACATCACCGCGTCGCTGAGTCCCAGGAACGTGACGCGCCCCTCGCGCACGTAGCCGTCCACGTTGACCTCCATGCCCTCCACCGGCTCCTCGGCAATGAGATGGTGCGCATCGAGCGTGTAGTCGGTGTAGGCCGGCATGAGGTCGTTGAACGGCTTCACCAGGCGCCGGATGATGAGCTCCTCCAGCATCGAGAACGACAGGTGGCGGCGCAGTTCCTGGAATCCGGAGACACGGCGCGCGAGCACCGAGAAGGTGGCGCGCACCGGCTTGACGTAGAACGGGAACGGCAGCCCGATCTGTTCCGGCTCCTGGATGCCGTAGGGAAAGACGGAGAACGCGGGCACCGCGCCGGGCGCGATGCGGCGCTGCTCCAGGCGGGCGTAGTACTTGTGCTGCGCGGTCACCACCACCGCCGGCCGCGTGCCGGGCAGGCCGAGGCGCTCGGCGACCGCGGCCGCGATCAGGGCGCCGAAGTACTCGTTGTTGCTGAACACGCCGTCGATGCGGCCGCGCCAGCGCTCGACCAGCTCGTCGACGAAGGCGCGCGCGTCGAAGGTCATCAGGCGCGCGTTCGACGGGAAGCGGAACAGGTCGAAGCCGGCCTCGACGAACTCGTAGTCCTCGTAGCCTCCGCGCGCGAAGGCTTCCCGGTCCCATTCCTTGGGAAAGACGACCAGGATCCGCTTGCGCGGCTTCGTCATCCCGGGAGGGCGGCGGGGTGCACCGTGCCGCGCGCAAGGTAGTTGGTGCCGAAGAGGACCGGCTCGATCCTGAGGTCCGGTACGTAGGCCTGAAGCAGGCGCCACGGCTCATCCAGTCCGTCCAGCGTGGTGACGTAGGGCCTGGCCTTCAGCACGCGGTACAGGCGCAGAGGGAACAACCACCGCGAGGGATGCTTGATCCCGGCGACGGCGACGCGGGCGCGCGGTCGCGCCCGGGCGAAGATGCGCTCCAGGGCCGGGGGCGACTGCAGCACGTCGTGGGTGTAGTTGAACAGGATGGCGTCCAGCGGCGCGCCCGGGTCGGCCTGCTCCATGGGCGCCTGGACCAGGCTGACGTTGTCCCAGCCGGCGGCGGCGGCCCGCTCCCGGGCCAGGACGATCATCTCCGGGCTGACCTCGACGCCGATGACGCGGCCCGAGGGGCCGACCGCCTCGCGCAGCAGCGGCAGCGACAGGCCGGTGCCGCAGGCGACGTCCAGCACCGTGTCGCCAGGGGCGAGCCCGAGCAGGGCGACCACGCGGCGGCGCAGCGGCATGGTTCGCTGCGCCGAGGCGTCGTAGCCGGCGGCGTGCCGGCGGTACTTCTCGATCGCGAGGCTCGGGTCGGGCTGCAGGGGTTGCAGGGGAAAGGCTCCGCTCGTTTGCGCCGCCGTCATGGGCTTGTGGTCGGCGCCGGGCTGTCGTTCATTACGCGGCGAACAGCGAATCCGGCGCTTTAGTCCGGCGGCCGGTCCCGGCCGATCACGATCCTCGCGTTGCGTTCGAAGGTCCAGTAGGCCCAGGCCCAGTCGATCAGCACCACGATCCGGTTGCGGAAACCGATCAGGAAATAGATGTGGGCCAGCAGCCACAGCAGCCAGGCCGGGTAGCCCGAGAAGCGCAGCTTGCCCAGCACCGCCACCGCGGCGTTGCGGCCGATGGTGGCGAGCATGCCGACATCCTTGTAGCGGAACGGCGACAGGGGCTTGCCGCGCAGCGCGGCGATGATGTTGCGGGCGACATGGCGCCCCATCTGTTTCGCAGCCGGGGCGATGCCCGGGACCGCGGGCGCGTGCCAGGGCAGGGCGGCGAGGTCGCCGATCACCGCCACCTCCGGATGTCCCGGTACGGTGAGGTCTTCGCCCACGATCACCCGCCCG
>JALHLN010000097.1 GCA_022844545.1 Burkholderiales bacterium
TCCAAGCTCGCCTTCTGGAAGCCGAGCGACCCCAAGGTGAAGGCCGAGCAGTACCGCGTCCACGTGCGCCAGTTCGCCGGCAAGTGCGTGGTGCAGGTGCTCGGCAAGGACGGCTCCGCGGACAACTCGCAGTCCTCGCGGCGCATCATCTCGCTGCTCCACGACCAGCTGAAGTGAGCATGGCGGCAAGCGTGGCGGCCGCGCGGCCGCTGTCGTGACGTGATGCGCTTCGCGTCGCTGGGCAGCGGCAGCAAGGGCAATTGCCTGGTCGCCGAGGCTGGGCAGGGAAGCGACGCCACCCGGGTCCTGATCGATTGCGGCCTCGCCCCGCGCGAAGCCGAGCGCCGCCTGGCGCGCCTGGGCCTCGCGCCCGGCGACATCGACGGCATCCTCGTCACCCATGAGCACGACGACCACGCCGGGCATGCGTTCGCCTTCGCCGCGCAGCACGGCACCGGGGTCTGGATGACGCACGGCACGCGCCAGGCGCTGCAGGATGGGCGCAAGCCCGCGGAGGGCGCGCGCGCCGCGGCGAACACGCGGATCATCGAGGGCCGCGGCGCCTTCGCCATCGGCGCCATCGAGGTGCTGCCCTTCACGGTGCCGCACGATGCGCGCGAGCCGGTGCAGTACCGGCTGTCCGACGGTTCGCGGCGCCTCGGCGTGCTCACCGACCTGGGCACCTCCACGGCCCACGTCGAACAGACCCTGTCGGGTTGCGACGCGCTGGTGCTGGAGACCAACCACGACCCGGAGCTGCTGCGCGGCGGCGGCTACCCGAAGTGGCTGAAGGACCGCATCGGCGGCCCGTTCGGGCACCTGTCGAACCCGGCCGCGGCGAAGCTGCTTGCCGCGCTCGACCGTTCGCGGCTGCAGCATGTCATCTGCGCGCACCTGTCGCAGCAGAACAACCGCGCGGACCTGGCGCGCGCGGCGCTGGCCGGGGCGCTGGGCTGCGCCGAGGACTGGATCGGGCTGGCGACGCAGGAAGAGGGCTTCGCCTGGCGTGACCTGAAGTAGGGCAGGCCGCAAAGAAAAACGGCGGCCACCCCTGCGGGCGCCGCCGTTTCGGAATGGATCCGAACTTACTTCTTCGCGTCCTTGCTGGCGTCTGCCGGCGCTGTCGTCGTCGTGGTCGTGGTCGTCGTGGTGGCCGCGCCATCCTTCTTCTCGTCGGCCTTGGCCGGGTCGGCTGCGGGCGTGGTGGTGGTCGTGGTCGTGGTCGTGGACTCGGCCTTGGGTGCTTCGACTTTCGGCGCTTCCACTTTCTTCGCCGGTTCGGGGGCCTTCTTGGGTTCTTCCTTGCCGCAGGCGGCAAGCGCCACCGCCGCGACAGCGGCGATGAGCAACGACTTGGTCATGATGGTCCTCTGAGGTTGATGGTTCACTGTGCGAACGTCCTGCCGCGGATGCGGCGGCGCACCAAACCATTATATCCCGGCCTTTTACTGCTTGTAAATCAGAGGCCTGTGGCCACGCCGCTGACCCCGGGATAGGACGCCGACCAGATTTCCTGGAAGCGCGAGCGCATGGACAGAGCCTCGGCGTCGTCGTGGATGCCTGCGGCGCCGCGGAAGAACGCCGCCACCGGCCGGCGCACGTAGTGCGCCGAGTCCAGCACCAGGAAGGAGTCCTGGATGCTGCGGATTTCCTCGTGGGTGCGGTTGATCTGGATCGCATGCACGTAGCGCGAGAACAGCGACATCATCCGCGGGCTGCGCTTGACCAGCGGATCCGGGTCATGCACCGCGATGAACAGGCGCCGTGTGCGGCTGGCGCGCAGGAAGCGCTCCAGGCGCTCGACGCGCGCGGGATCGTTCAGCTGCAGCGACGCGAGGTCTGGATCGAACACGCGCAGCTCGCGGCCTTCCTGCTCCAGCAGCCGGTCCACCGCGGCGCGGAACTCGGCCGCGGTGTTGAACACGGTGTACTCCGTCTTCGGCGCTTCCTTCGCCTGCTCAATCATGCTCCGCTCCTTCGCCGCGCCGCAGGTCGAGCGCGCCGGCGCAGTACCACTCGTAGATTAGACGCCGCAAGCCGGCGCGCGCAAGGGCGCGCCCCGGTGCGCTGCGGCGGTCGGCCAGTGCGGCGAGTTGGCGCAGCGCCGCCGGCCCGGGCGCCCAGGAATCGCCATTGAGGAACACGCGGCCACCGCGGTACAGCATGCGGGTCTTCGGATCGAGCACCACGGTGCTGCGCGCGAGGCGGCCGGGCGGCGGCATGCGCCGGGAAGCAAACACGGTGTGCGGGCGCGGCGAGGACAGGTGGCGGCCGAGGAAATCCCCGATGTCGCGGCACGACCAGCGAATGCGGCCAAGCTGCCGCGCGGCATGCGCAAGGATGCCGCGGTCGATGCGCCCTGGGTGGCCCGCGGGCACAAGGCCGGGGTCGCGGTAACCGGCGGCGGGCAGGCCGCGCTCGTGCAGGTAGTCGAGGAAGGCGGCGGGGAGTTCGTCCCCCTGCGGCGCTCGCATGCCCACCGAGCAGGTGATGCATTCGTCCAAGGCGATACCGTCGTGCCCCCAGCCCGGCGGCAGGTAGAGCAGGTCCCCGGGCCCGAGCACCAGCTCTTCCTCCGCACGGAAGCCCGCGATCAGCTTGATGGGCGCGCCGGGCACGAGCGCGAAAGGGCGTGCCCGCGCCAGCCGCCACCGGCGCCGCCCATGGGCCTGGATGAGGAACACGTCATAGCTGTCGAAATGCGGCCCGACGCCGCCGCCGGGCACGGCATAGCTCACCATGACGTCGTCCAGGCGGGACTCGGAGACGAAGGCGAAGCGCCGCAGCAGGCGCGCGGCCGCCGCGCTGTGGTGGTCGACGCCGTTGACGAGCAGGGTCCAGTCGCGCACGCCGGCGCGCGCCAGGGCCGCGCGGGGCAGGGGGCCTTCGCGGACATCCCAGCGCCCCTTCGTCCGCCGCACCAGCCGCGATTCGATGTCGTTCCGCGATGCGAGAGCGAACAGCGCGCGCTTGTCCATCACGCCCTTGAATCCGGGCAGCGCGCCGCGCACGAGCAAGGGGCGCTTCTGCCAGTGGCGCCGCAAAAAAGCGCGCGCGGACAAGCCACCTAGGAGCGTTTCTTCCATCGATGGATTATATGGGCGGCATCCGGCACGGGCGTGAACGCAACAGGGCTTGTCAAACGCGCTCGCAAGCCTAGAATCAATCGCGACGGACACCATGCTCGAACCAGGCCAAGCGGCGCCGAAGTTCTCCCTCCCGGACGCGGACATGCGCACGGTGGACCTGGCGTCGTACATCGGCAAGAAGAACGTGGTGCTGTATTTCTACCCGCGCGACAACACGCCGGTGTGCACCATGCAGGCGGCCGAGTTCTCGGACCACGAGGCCGAGTTCGACCGCTGCGGCTGCGTCATCCTGGGCATCTCGCGCGACGACTGCCTGTCGCACGCCGAGTTCCGCGACCGCCACGGGCTGTCCATCAGCCTGCTGTCGGACCCGGAGGGCGAGGTCTGCCGCCAGTACGGCGTGATACTGGAGAAGGAGACCGAGGGCGTGCGGCACGAGTGCGTGCAGCGCTCGACCTTCGTCATCGACAGGAAGGGCGTCATCCGCCACGCCGCCTACGCGGTGAACCCGCGCCACCATGCCGCCGAGATCTACGACGTCGTCCGCCGGCTGAAGAAGTCCTAGAGCGGCTTTTCGCCTATCATTGCCGCGAGGGGGGGGCTGCGCCCATGGTGATGGATGTGTTGTCCTACGGCATCGGCACGCTGTTCGCGTTCGCGCTGCTGGCCGCGTTCGTGTTCGTCTTCATCCGCGACATCACGCAGAAGAAGCACGCGGTGCTGCGCAACTACCCGGTGGTCGGGCGCCTGCGCTACTTCTTCGAGGAGCTGGGCGAGTACTTCCGCCAGTACTTCTTCGCCGGCGACCGCGACGAGCTGCCGTTCAACCGCTCCACCCGCTCCTGGATCTACCGCCTGGCGAAGAACGAGGGCGGCACCATCGGCTTCGGCTCCACCTTCGACCTGCACCAGCCCGGCGCGCTGGTGTTCGTCAACCATCCCTTCCCGGTGCTGGAGGAGGAGCGCCTGCCGACCCCGTCGCTCGTCCTGGGCGAGGGCTACGCGCGGCTGCCCTTCGAAGCGCGCTCGGTGGTCAACATCAGCGGCATGAGCTTCGGCGCCATCTCGGCGCCGGCGGTAAGGTCCCTCTCGCGCGGCGCGGCGGTGGCCGGCTGCTGGATGGACACGGGCGAGGGGGGCCTGTCGCCCTACCACCTCGAGGGCGGCTGCGACATCATCATGCAGATCGGCACCGCCAAGTACGGCGTGCGCGACGCGCAGGGCGGCCTCAACCCGGACCGCCTGACCGAACTGGGGCGCGTGGTGAAGGCCTTCGAGATCAAGCTCTCGCAAGGCGCCAAGCCCGGCAAGGGCGGGGTACTGCCGGGCAAGAAGGTGACCCCGGAGATCGCGCAGATCCGCGGCATCCCGGCGGGGCGCGACTCCATCAGCCCCAACCGGCACCGCGACATCGCCAACATGGTCGAGCTGTGCGACATGATCGTGCGCATCCGCGACCTCACCGGCCGGCCGGTGGGCATCAAGACCGCGATCGGCGGCTGGCGCTTCATGAACGACCTCGCCGACCATGTCCACCGCAAGGGCCTGGAGTACGCGCCGGATTTCCTGGTGATCGACGGCGGCGAGGGCGGCTCGGGCGCGGCGCCCCAGGCGCTCGCCGACCACATGAGCCTGTCCATCGACGAAGCGCTGCCGCGGGTGGTGGACGCGCTCATCGAATCGGGCCTGAAGCAGCGCATCCGCGTCGTCGCCTCGGGCAAGATCGTCACCTCGGCGCGCGCCGCCTGGGCGCTCGCCACCGGCGCCGACTTCATCAACACCGCGCGCGGCTTCATGTTCTCGCTGGGCTGCATCCAGGCGCTGCGCTGCCACCAGAACACCTGCCCGACCGGCGTCACCACGCACAACAAGCGCCTGCAGCGCGCGCTGGTGGTGGAGGAGAAGTACCTGCGGGTGGCGAACTACGCCATGAACATGAACCGCGAGATCGACATGATCGCGCACTCCTGTGGCGTCAGGCATGCACGCGAGTTGAGGCGTGAACATGTGCGCATCGTGCAGGCCAACCACCAGTCCATCGCGCTCAACATGCTCTACCCGTACCCGGAGCCCAAGGCGCGGGTACGCGCGGCTTGAGAACGCTCGCGCTGCTGCTGGTGTTCGCCTGCGCGCCGGCGCTGGCGCTGACCCCCTCGGCGAAGGAGTTCCTCGAGATCTCGAAGACCCTCGAGCCGGTGCAGTGCGAGAAGCGCCAGCTGCGCCGCGCGATGGCGATGGCGCACGCCGAGCAGCGCGGCGAGGACATGAAGAAGCTGCAGGCGCGCTTTGCCGCCCTGAACAGGGACCCGAAGACGGCGAAGCTGGAGAAGCGCCTGGCGGCGCTGGAGAGCCGGATCCTCGACGGCAGCGGCAAGGCGCGCGACCCGCGGGACCTGGAGGCGATCAGCCTGCAGCAGCGCCAGGCGTTCTACCGCTGCGAGTAGCCTGGGGCCGCGACCCAGCGGTTCCAGATCGCCCGCGCCGGCGCGATGGTCTCGCCCGCGGCGAGCCCCACCGGCCCGCCAAATGTTACCGATCGTGCACATTCGTCGGCCGCGCAGCCGTGCAGGTGCACGCCCAGCATCAGCGCCGACTCCCCCGAGAGCTTCTGCGCCAGCAGCGCGCCCAGGATTCCCGAGAGCACGTCGCCCATGCCGGCCGAGGCCATGCCCGGGTTGCCGGAGGTGTTGATGAACCAGTGGCCGTCGCGCGCGACGATGACGCTGCCGGCGCCCTTGAGCAGCGCGTGGGCGTTGAACTCCTCCGCCAGGCTCTTCGCCGCCGCGAGGCGGTCGGCCTGGATATCGGCGGTCTTGAGGCTCAGCAGGCGCGCGGCTTCAGCCGGGTGGGGCGTGATCAGCGTCTCGGCCGCGCGCCGCGCGCAGGCCAGGCGCAGTTCCACGTTCGCCGACATCATGTTGAGCGCGTCGGCGTCGAGCACGCAGGGAATGTCGCTCGCGAGCGCCGCGCGCAGCAGCGTCTCTGCGCGCTCGCTGTCCCCGAGGCCCGGCCCGATGACGATGGCGTCCAGGTCCTGGCCCAGGGCGTCGTCCGGGTGGCGCAGCATCAGTTCCGGCGCCACCGGGTCGAGCGCCATGTCCGAGAGCATGCCGAGGTGGACCTTGCCCGCGCCCAGCTTGAGCGCGGCGCGTCCCGCGAGCAGCGCCGCGCCCGCCATGCCTTCGGCGCCGCCGAAGACCGCGACCGAGCCCGCCATGCCCTTGTGGAAGTTGCGCTGCCGCGGCTTGAGCGCATGGGCGAACAGCGCGGGCTCGGCGACCCAGCCACGCGGCGCGACAAGCTTGCCCGCCTCCAGGCCCAGTTCCGCGACGCTGACTTCGCCGCAGTGGTCCGGCCCGTCCAGCGTCAGCAGGCCAGGCTTGAGGGCGATGAAGGTGATGGTGTGCGTGGCGCGGATCGCCGCGCCCAGCACGCGGCCGGTGTCCGAGGCGATGCCGCTCGGGATATCGAGCGCCAGTATCGGGCAGCCCTGCGCGTTCGCGTAGTGGACCAGCTTCGCGTGCTCGCCCTCCACGGGGCACGCGAGGCCGATGCCGAACAGGCCGTCCACCACCAGCCCCCAGCGCACGTCGGGCGGAATGTCGGCCGGCTTCTCCGCGGTCGCGACGCGGAGGAATTTCTCCGCGAGGATGCGCGCCACGATCCGCGCGTCGCCGCCGTTGTTGCCCGGGCCGGCGAGTACCAGGACATCCTTGCGATTCTCCGCGAGCAGCGTCAGCGCGAGCTCCGCCGCGGCGGCGCCGGCGCGTTCCATGAGGGGCGGCATGGTCTTGCCCGCGGCCGACTCGATGGCCCGGATGTCGCCGGTCAGGTAGATCGGTCGGGACATCGCCGCGGCTATTTCTTGGTCGCGCCCAGCACCGCGTCGGGCAGCCAGGTGGCGATGCCGGGGAACGCCGCGATGATCGCGATCGCGACCAGCATCATGCAGAAGAACGGGATCGCGGCGCGCGCGACGTAGTTGGCGTCGCGCTTGGCCATGGTCTGCAGCACGAACAGGTTGAAGCCCACCGGCGGGGTGATCTGCGCGATCTCGACCAGGATGACGATGAAGATGCCGAACCAGATCAGGTCGAAGCCGGCGGCCTCGATCATCGGCAGCACGATCGAGGTGGTGAGCACGATCATCGAGATGCCGTCGATCGCCATGCCGAGCAGCAGGTAGATCAGGGCCAGCACCAGGATCAGCATGAACGGGCTGAACTGCGACTGCGCCACCCATTCGGCGAGCGCGCGCGGCACGCCGGTGAAAGCCATGCAGGAACTGAGGAACGAGGCCCCGGCGAGGATGAACAGGATCATGCACGAGAGCCGCGTCGCCCCCATCAGGCTGGTGGTGAAAGTTTCGCGGGTGAGCGTGCCGCTCCACCAGGCGATGGCGAGCGCGCCCAGCACGCCGAAGGCGGCGGCCTCGGTGGCCGTGGCGAGGCCCGCGAACATCACGCCCATGACGAAGGCGATGAGGATCAGGCAGGGAATCAGGTTGCGCGCGCGGCGGAACTTCTCGCGCAGCGGCATTTTCTCGGTGTCCGCGGGCGTCTTGCGGGGATTGAGCAGGGCCCAGACGATGATGTAGCCGGAAAACAGCGCCACCAGCAGCACCCCGGGGAAGACCCCGGCGAGGAACATCTTCAGGATCGAGACTTCCGCCGCGACCGCGTAGACGATCATGATGATCGAGGGCGGAATCAGCAGCCCGAGCGTGCCGGCGCCGCACAGCGAACCCAGCGTCATGCGCTCGTCGTAGCCGCGCCTCGCCAGCTCCGGCAGCGCCACCTTGCCGATCGTGGCGCAGGTGGCGGCGGAGGAGCCGCAGACCGCGGCGAAGATGGCGCAGCCGAAGATGTTGACGTGCATCAGGCGTCCGGGCAGCCAGCCCAGCCAGGGCGCGAGGCCCTTGAACATCTCCTCGGACAGCCGGGTGCGGAACAGGATCTCGCCCATCCAGACGAACATCGGCAGCGCCGCGAGGGTCCAGGAGGCGCTGGAGCCCCAGAAACCCTGGAACAGGCTCACCGCGGGCGGGCTGCTGGTGAAGAACTGCAGCCCGGCCCAGGCCACCACGCTCATCGCCATGGCGATCCACAGGCCGCCCGCCAGCAGGACCAGCAGCAGGACGAGCAGGATGAGGGCGACGGTGGTGGTGGCCATCAGGCGGCGTCCTCGGGCACGGGGGTGCTGCGCTGCATTTCCTCGGCGCGTCGGTAGGCCGGCGTGCCGCCCGAGGCGAGGACCACGAACTCATCGAGCACGGCAATGAAGAACACCAGCGCCCCGAGGACGAGGCTCATCTGCGGGATCCAGATCGGGATCTTCAGCAGCCCCTGCGCCACCTCGTCGAACTTCCAGCTCTCGTAGACAAAGCTCGCGCAGGCCCAAAGAATGTAGCCCACCACCACCAGCGCGGCGCCCAGGGCGACGAGCTCCGCCCGGCGCCGCGCGCGCGGCGGGAACTGGTCGATCAGGATGCCCACGCGCACCAGCTCGCCGTGGCGGAAGGTGTAGCCCAGGGCGAAGAAGGCGCTGGCCGCGCACAGCCAGGCGACGATGTCGTCCGCCCCGCGCAGCAGCACGCCCACCTCGCGCAACCCCGCCTGCGCGAGCATGACCACGGCGATCGAGGCAAGGCACACCGCCCCGACCACCCCGCTCGCCGTGTAGAGGCGGTCGAGAAACCGCCTCACGCGGCTCTCTCGCGTCCTTGCCGCCTTACTTCCGGTAGGCCTTGACGATGGCGTCGCCGTCGGCGCCGGCCGCCTTCAGCCACTCGCCGGCCATCTGCTCGCCGATCTTGTTGAACGAGGCCATCATGCCGGCGTCGGGCGCAAGCACCGCCATGCCGTTGTCGGCCAGCATCTTGTTGGCCGCCTGCTCGCGCGCGCGGGACAGGTCCCAGCCGCGCTTCTCGGCCGCGGCGGCCGCATCGGAGAGGGCTTTCTTGTTGGCCGCGGACAGGCCCTGGAAGGCGCGGTTGTTCACCACCACCGCGTTCTTCGGGTGCATGGCGTTGGTGGTGTAGTAGTTCTTGACGAACTCCCAGGCCTTGGTCGAGGTGCCGGTCGCCGAGGACGTGATCATGGCGTTCACCGCGCCGGTGGCGAAGGCCTGCGGCAGCTCGGGCACCTGGATCACGGTGGGGCTCGCGCCCACCAGCTCGGCGAAGCGCGCGGTGAGCGGGCTGTAGGTGCGGAACTTGGTGCCCTTCAAGTCGGCGACGGCCTTCAGCGGCTCCTTGGAGTAGATGCCCTGGCCCGGCCAGGCCACCGCGTACAGCAGCACCAGGCCGCGGCCCTGGAGCTTCTTCTCCAGGATCGGCTTCTGCGCCTGGTAGAGCTTCCAGGCGTTGTCGTAGCCGGCGGCGAGGAAGGGCACGTTGTCGGCGTTGAACACCGGCTCCTCGTTGCCGAACTGGCCCAGGAGGAACTCGGCGATGTTCACCTGGCCGGTGGACACCGCGCGCAGCATGTCCGGGTGCTTGATCAGCGAGCCGTTGGAATGCACGTTGATGGCGAGCTGGCCCCCGCTCGCCTTGGCCACGGCTTCGGCGAACTGGCGCACGTTGATGGTGTGGAATTCGCCGTCCGAGTACGGGGTGGGCATGTCCCACTTCGTCTGCGCCTGCACGGCGCCGGCTGCGAGGGTGAAAGCGCCGGCAACGGCGGCGACGAGGAAGGTTCTGCGCGGTGTCATGTGATCTCCGGGTTCAATTCTGCGTTTAATCCTCTAGGCAAGCCGCGACAGTGTCGGCCAACGCGAGCGACGCTGTCAATCCGGGCGATTCGATGCCGTAGAGGTGCACCAGTCCCGGGATGCCGTGCTGCGCCGGGCCCTGGATCACGAAGTCCGGCGCCGGTTCCGCCGGCCCTGCGGTCTTGGGCCGGATGCCGGCGTAGCCCGGCGACAGGGCGCCGTCGGGCAGCCCGGGCCAGTAGCGCCGGATCGCGGCGTAGAAGCGCGCCGAGCGCCCCGGGTCCACGCTGTACTCGATGCGGTCGATCCATTCCACGTCCGGACCGAAGCGCGCCTGGCCGGCAAGGTCCAGCGTGATGTGCACCCCGAGCCCGCCGGGTTCCGGCACCGGGTAGATCAGGCGCGAGAACGGCGCGCGCCGGGCGAGCGAATAATAGTTGCCCTTGGCGTAGAACTCGCCCGGGGCGAGCGATGCAGGGTAGCCGTCGATCCGCCGCGCCACCGACGGCGCGGTGAGGCCGGCGGAATTCACCAGCAGGCGGCAGCGGATTGGATCGGCGCCGGCAACGTGCAACTCGAACCCGTCGCCGCGCACGGCCGCCCGCTCCAGCGGACTCTTCAGCGCGAGCATGGCGCCGGCCGACTCGGCGTCGCCCAGGTACGCGAGCATCAGGGCATGGCTGTCCACGATGCCGGTCGACGGCGAGTAGAGCGCGGCGGCGCAGCGTAGCTCGGGTTCCAGCGCCACCGCCTGCTCGCGGCTCATCCAGACCACGTCGGTGACTTCGTTGGCATGGGCCTTCTTCTGGATGCCTTCCAGTTCGGCGGCCTGCGCCTCGTCGGTGGCCACGATCAGCTTGCCGCTGCGCCGGTGCGGGATGCCGCGCTCGACGCAGTAGCGGTACAGGCGCGCCTTGCCTTCGACGCAGGCGCGCGCCTTGAGCGAGCCCTGCGGGTAGTAGATGCCGGCGTGGATGACTTCCGAGTTGCGCGAACTGGTGTGGGTGCCTATGGCGTCCTCGGCCTCCAGGATCACCACCTCGCGGCCCTGCAGCGCGAGCGCGCGGGCCACCGCCAAGCCCACGACACCGGCGCCGATCACGACGCATTCGACCGAATCCATGTCCTTCCTACCTCAGGGCGAATTTGCGAAACAGCAGCCGCTCGGCGGGCGCGGTTTCGGGCAGGCGCACCACGACCGCGGCCAGCAGCGCCGCGGCGGCGGCGGTGTACACCCAGAACACCGCCGGCCAGCCTTGCCAGGCGATGAGCTGGGCGCCCAGCAGCGGCCCGAACACCGGGATCAGGCCGAACACCACGGTCAT
>JALHLN010000098.1 GCA_022844545.1 Burkholderiales bacterium
CGAGCTGGCGGATCTGGAAGGTGACCGCGGGCTGCGTCATGAACAGCGCCTCGGCCGCCTTGGTGAAGGAAAGGTGCTTTGCCACCGCGTGGAATACCTGAAGGCGCCGGTCTGCCATGTGGAGCATTATCAGGCGAGCGCGGCGCATCATTCAAGGCGTTTATGGATGCGTTCGAACAAAGATTTTGCCGGGCTGCGTCGTGTCGTGAAGAATGGCGGTCCCGAACCACGGCCCTGATCCCCTCACCCATGTCCCGCCTCGTTCCGCCCCACGGTGCCCCGACCCTGAAACCGCTGCTGCTCGAGGTAGCGGCGCGCGACGAAGCGCTGGCGCGGGCGCAATCGCTGCCGCGCCTCACGGTGTCCTCGCGGGAGAAGGGCGACCTGATCATGCTGGGCATCGGCGGCTTCACGCCGCTCGAGGGCTTCATGACGCGCGCCGACTGGGAAGGCGTGTGCGACGGCTACCGCACCGCGGCGGGCCTGTTCTGGCCGATCCCGATCACGCTGTCGGCGGATCCGGCGCGCGCCGACGCCATCCGCGTCGGCGACGAGATCGCGCTCGCCGATCCCGAGGGCGGCGCGCTGCTCGCGACCCTGAAGGTGAGCGAGAAGTACGCCATCGACAAGGCGCACGAGTGCAGGTCGGTGTTCCGCACCGTGGACGAGAAGCACCCGGGCGTGCAGATGGTGATGCAGCAGCCCGCGGTCAACCTCGCGGGCAGGGTGCAGGTGTTGTCGGATGGCGGTTTCAAGGCCAAGTACGGCGAGCTGTTCCTGACCCCCGCCGAGACCCGCGCCACGTTCGAGCGCCTGGGCTGGTCGCGCGTCGCGGCGTTCCAGACCCGCAACCCGATGCACCGCTCGCACGAGTACCTGGCGAAAGTGGCGGTCGAGACCTGCGACGGGGTGCTGGTCCATTCGCTGCTGGGCAACCTCAAGCCCGGCGATATCCCGGCGGACGTGCGCACGCGGGCGATCGCGGTGCTGATCGAGAACTACTTCCGGCCCGGCACGGTGCTGCAGGCGGGCTACCCGCTCGACATGCGCTACGCCGGCCCGCGCGAGGCGCTGCTGCACGCGGTGTTCCGCCAGAACTACGGCTGCTCGCACCTGGTGGTCGGGCGCGACCACGCCGGCGTCGGCAGCTACTACGGGCCGTTCGACGCGCACCGGATCTTCGACGAGATCCCGGCCGATGCGCTGCATACCAAGCCGCTCAAGATCGGCGTCACCTTCTGGTGCTACCGCTGCAACGGCATGGCCTCGGACCGCACCTGCCCGCATCCGGACGCGGACCGCCTGCAGGTGTCGGGCACGCAGCTGAGGAAGTGGCTGGAGGAGGGCGCGCCGGTGCCGGGCGAGTTCAGCCGGCCGGAGGTGCTGGAAGTGCTGCGCAAGTACTACGGCCAGGGCCGCGCCAAGGCGTCCGTGTAACCGATCGGTTACATTGCGGGGCTCGGGCCCCGCTGCAGCTCGTACCCCGTCATCGATTCGCGCAGGCCGCGCACGGCCTTGGCGCGCGTTAGACTGGGCGCAGCCAAGGCTGGCTGCCGTGGCCCTTCCCGGATTGGTTGCTTGCAGCAATGGATGGATGAAAAGAAATCGCTTCTTGAAGAGCCCGGACACACAGCCTTGCGTTGATCCGGCCGGCTCTGGCGGCAAGGCGCTGTCATGAGCGAGCCGGGCAGCGAATCGGCCGCGAGGCGCCGTTCGCGCTGGGCGTGGCTGTTCCCGTTCCTCGCCTGGTTCCCGGTCAGCTCGGTCGTCCTGCGCGGCGACGTGATCGCCGGCATCACCGGCGCGCTGGTGCTGGTGCCCAAGGCGATGGCCTACGCGCAGCTCTCGGGCTTGCCCGTCCACTTCGGGCTCTACGTCGCCTTCGTGCCGGCGATCCTCGGCGCGCTGTGGGGGTCTTCGCGCCAGCTCGCCACCGGCCCGGTGGCCATCGTCTCGTTGATGACGGCGGCCGCGCTGACGCCGCTGGCGGCGCCGTTCTCCGAGCAGTACGTCGAACTGGCCCTGCTGCTGACGCTGATGGTGGGCGCGATCCAGTTCGCGCTCGGCGCGCTCAAGCTCGGCACCATCGTCAATTTCGTCTCGCACCCGGTGATCCTGGGATTCATGAACGCGGCGGCGATCATCATCGCGCTGTCGCAGCTGGACATGCTGCTGGGCATCCCCAAGGGCCGCAGCGGCTCCTTCCTCGAGGACGTCGGGCAGATGCTGAGCTTCGTGCCGCACACGCATCTGCCGACGCTGGCCATGTCGGCGTTCGCGCTCGCGTTGATGCTGGCCCTCAAGCGCATTCCCGCGGTGGCCAGGCTCAACGTGCTGATCGCGGTGGCGGTGACGATCGTCGTCAGCGCCGCCATCGGCTACGAGCGCACCGCGCGCGCCGCGATCGATCAGATCGCCGATGCCGAGGTGCGCGAGCGCGCCACGCGTTACGCCGAGACCACCGCGCGCATCGAGCAGGCCCAGGCCCGCGCGGCGCAACAGGCCGCGCAGCTGCGCGGCATGGAGGCCGGCGACCGGCGCGCGATCGCGGCGTTGCGCCATGAGATGCACCTGAGCGAGCTAGATGCGGCCGACCTCGCCGTGGAGAACAGGGAACGCTGGGACCTGCTGCTGCGCTCGAGCTTCGAACGCGGCGCCGATGGCGCACCGGCGCTGCACCTGCGCGGGCGGTTGCCCGCGGGCCAGAGCGGCGATGGCCGCGCCTGGCGCCTGAAGAAGATCGTCGGCCAGGAGCTGCATCTTTCCGGCGGCGGGGAGGTCGTGGGCAGCATCCCGAGCGGCCTGCCTGCGCTGCGGGTGCCCCAGCTGAGCCTGGACGCCGTCCTGTCGCTGCTGCTGGCGGCGCTGGTGATCGCGCTGGTGGGCTTCATGGAGTCGATCGCCATGGCCAAGGCGCTGGCCGCCAAGACGCGCCAGCGGCTCGACCCCAACCAGGAACTCATCGGGCAGGGCGTGGCCAATCTGGGCGGCGCGTTTTTCCAGTCGTACCCGGCCTGCGGTTCGTTCACCGGCTCGGCGATCAACCTGCAGGCGGGGGCGCGGACCGGCTTGGCGATGATCTTCAACGGCCTGTTCGTGGTCGCGACCCTGCTGGTGCTGACGCCCTACCTCTATCACCTGCCCAAGGCCACGCTGGGCGTGATCATCCTGCTGGCGGTGACGAGCCTGGTCACGCCGGCGGCGCTCAGGCATACCTGGCGCGCCAGTCGCGCCGACGGCGCCGTGGCCGCGGTCACCTTCGTCGTCACGCTGTTCGCGGCTCCCCATCTGGACCGCGGCATCATGGCCGGCGCCGCGCTGGCCGTGCTGCTGTACCTGTACCAGACGATGCGTCCGCGCCTTGCCGTGCTGGGCCGCCACCCCGACGGCGCGCTGCGCGACCAGCAGGTATTCGGCCGCCTGCCCGACAGTCCCGAAGTGCTGGCGCTGCGCTTCGACGCCGGGCTGTACTTCGCCAACGCGGCCTTTTTCGAGGAGCAGGTGCTCGGCGCCGTGGCCTCCAAGCCGGGCGTCAAGTTCCTGCTGATCACCGCATCGGCCATCAACCGCATGGACGCCTCGGGCGAGGAAGTGGTGCGCCATCTGGTGGAGCGGCTGCGCGAAGGCAACATCACGGTCGTGTTCAGCGGGCTGAAGAAGCAGGTGCTCGACGTCATGCGCCGCACCGGGCTCGACGAGCTGATCGGCGCGCACAACATCCTGCCCAACGACGAGCTGGCGCTGGCGGCGATCTACCGCCAGCTCGGGCGCAGCGGCGTGGGCGAACTGCTGCCGCTGCCGCCCGCGGAGGACGCGAAGGCCGCTGCGGGGACGGCAGGCGCCTGACAAGGAAGGTTGCGGCTGGGTCCCGGCGGCAGGACGCGCGTTCAGCGCAACAGGACTCGCGATGCCAGCGGCCTGGGCTCGAAATCCGGCAGGAACCGGCAGTCAGCCGGCTGCGCTGCGCGCAATTGCCGGCAGCGTTCGGCAATGCCCGCCGGCGTGGGTTTGCGGCCCTTTTCCACCCAGTTCAGGAGCGCTTCGAACAGCGGCGGGTAGTGGGCATCGCCCAGGTAGCTGTGCTCGCTGGAATCGACATAGGCCTGCACCAGGCGCTCGCCGTTGCCGGCCGCCACCATGCGCTGGCGCAGGGTGTGCTGGCCTTCGACGAACACCGTCGCATCGCCGATGCCGTGGCTGCTGATCACGGGCACCGCGAAGCGGCCGCTGTGGTCGACGTCGGCTGCAAACCGCGCCGCGGCCCTGGCGTCGACCGCGAAGCGCGGCACGGCGGCGTTCAGCGCGGCGTCGTCGGCCGACCCGGCGTAGCGCACGCCCGCGTTGCCAAACGGGCTCACGCCGCCGTTCTTCATGACCACGTCGCGCAGCGTGAAGGTGCCCCAGTTCAGGTGGCTGATGACGGAGCGCTCGGGAATCTTCAGCACATCGACGATGGTCCTGAGCTTCTGCGCCTGCGCGGGGGTGCGTTGCGCCGCCGGCTTGCGCACCCCCAGGCAGTCGTCGGCGCGCTGGGCCAGCTCGGCGCTGGTGAGCTTGCTGTCGGCGGGCAAGCCGATGGCGAGGGGGTACGACGGCTCCCCGGGGCGCGGGTGGTTGTTGCACAGGTGCTGGTAGAGGGCGCGCAGGTCCAGCCTGAAGTCGTAAGTAGCCGGGCCGGCCACCACGCCGCTGGTGAGCAGGATGCCTTCCCAGGACCCGGGGAACAGCTCGGCGGCCCGTGCGGCCACCATCGCGCCCCAGGACTGGCCGTGCAGCAGCGTGCGCCGCGGCTTGGCCACGTGGTCGATGAAGATGCGGCGCACCCGTTCGGTGTCTTCGGCCGCGGTGGTGACGGCAAAGCCGCCCTGGCGAAACACCGACCCGGCCCAGGCATGGCCTTCGCGAACGGTGATGGCCCAGCGCTTGATGTCTGCGTCGGCGCGCGTGGCGCTCGGCGTGCCCAGGCTCGGGCCGCCGTGCGCGTGCACGACCAGCACGCCGCTCCATTGGGCAGGCATCACGATCAGGTAGTGCGACGAGGCGGAGTCCTGGCCGCGCAGGCACCGGGCGCCATCGGGCACGCCCGGCGGGCAGGCCTGGGCCTGCGGCGGGGCTTCCGGTGGCGCCGGCGGTGGGCTGGCACAGCCGGCCAGTGCCATGATCGAGGCGCCCAGCAGAGCCAGGCGGGTGCGCGAACGGGTGTGCATGTTCATGGGCGGGAGAGCTTGCGTTCCGAGACGGCGAGGACCCTATTTTGCGCCATCCCGTAATCGTGTTGTCATCAGATCCGCAGATACTCGGAGGATGTTCCAGGTTCCAGGGCCTGCCCCGGGTCCTGATGTCACCCTTGGTACCGAACTTCCACTTCCGTAGGCATTGTCCATGTCCAATCCATCGAAGCTGATCATCGACAACGGCAACGGCGACGAGCCGCTGTCCAACCACAGCGGCAACCGCCACTTCAACGCTGTCCTGCAGGTCAACCTGCGCCGCCGCCAGATGCTCAAGGGCGGCCTGGGCGCCTCCATTGCCGCCCTGTTCGGCGGCGCCGGCCTGGCCGGCTGCGCGAGCACCGCGGGCAACGCTGGCGGCAGGCTCATCGGCTTCGGGGCGTTGCCGGTCAGCAGCGCCGACACCGTGGTGGTGCCCAAGGGCTACACGGCGCGCAGCTTCATTCCCTGGGGCACGCCCCTCACCGGCAACCTGCCGGCGTTCGACCCGATGAAGAACTCCGGCGCCGACCAGGCCAACCAGGTCGGCAGCCACCACGACGGCATGCACTTCTTTCCCATCGAGGGCAGGGATCCGTACCGCGGCAGCTCCACCGAGGGCCTGCTGGTGCTCAACCACGAATACGTGGAGCCGCGCTACATGCACGCCCGCGCCGTGGGCCAGAAGCTCGATCGCGGCGGCGTGCCCGCGCTGGTCAACGGCAGGCGCCCGGCCGACGAATGCCGCAAGGAAATCAACGCCCATGGCGTGTCGGTGGTGCACATCCGCAGGGGCGGCAATGGCCAGTGGAGCGTGGTGCCGGGCCGGTTCAACCGCCGCATCACGGGCGCCACGCCCATGGACATCAGCGGCCCGGTGCGCGGCACCGACTTCGTCAGGACCCGGTATAGCCCGGAGGGCGCCCGCACGCGCGGCACGCTCAACAACTGCGCCCACGGCGTGACGCCCTGGAACACCTACATGACGGCCGAGGAGAACTGGGCCGGCTATTTCATCAACAAGGTGGCTGCCGGCGCCCGCACCCGCGAACAGTCGCGCTACGGCGTGCGCAGCGCCGACAGCAAGCCCGCCGCCTCGCGCTACGGCTGGGAACTGGCCGACAGCGGCGCCGACGAATTCGTGCGCTTCGAGGTGACGGCGAAGGGCGCCAATCCCGCGCAGGACTACCGCAACGAAGCCAACGGTTTCGGCTGGATGGTGGAGATCGACCCCTTCAATCCGGACAGCACGCCCGTCAAGCGCACCGCGCTGGGCCGCTTCGCGCACGAAGGCGTGGTGTTCCAGGCGGCCGTGGAAGGCAGGCCGGTGGTGTGCTACTCGGGCGACGACGCCATCAACGAATACATCTACAAGTTCGTCTCCAGGGGCGTGTACCGGAAGGCCAGAGGCCTGGCCAACGGCGCGCTGCTGGACGAAGGCACGCTGTACGTGGCGAGATTCAACGACGACGGCACCGGCGTGTGGCTGCCGCTCGCGTTCGGCCAGGGCCCGCTCACCTCATCAGGCGGCTTCAGCAGCCAGGCCGATGTGCTGGTCAACACCCGCCTGGCGGCCGACCGCGTGGGCGCCACTCGGATGGACCGCCCGGAGTGGGGCGCCGTCGATCCGGGGAACGGCCAGGTCTACTTCACCCTCACCAACAACAGCAGCCGCACCGTCGACGACGGCGCCAACCCACGCGCCCCGAGCCGCTGGGGCCACATCATCCGCTGGGCCGAAGCGGGCAATGACCCCACCGCCACCCGGTTCGACTGGAACATCTTCCTGCTGGCCGGCCCGGAGACCGACTCGCGGTTCGCCGGCAAGCCGCTGAACAAGGATCAGATGTTCAACAGCCCGGACGGCCTGTGGTTCGACAGGGACGGCCGCCTCTGGATCCAGACCGACATCGGCGAGAGCGCGATGAACAGGGGCGACTACGCGCAGTTCGGCAACAACCAGATGCTGTGCGCCGACCCGCGCAGCAACGAGCTCAGGCGTTTCCTGGTGGGCCCGGTCGGGCAGGAGATCACCGGCGTGATCACCACGCCCGACGGCAGGACCATGTTCGTCAACGTGCAGCACCCCGGCGCCACCACCACGGCGGAAGAATTCGCCGCCGGCAAGCTCACCGGCACCTGGCCCGAGGCGGGCCGCTACGGCCGCTCGGCCACCATCATCATCACCAGGGACGACGGCGGCGTGATCGGCGGCTGAGGCCGCCCAATGTAAGCGATCGGTTACATTTATGGGGCGCGCCGGCGGCGACGTAACCCGTCAAACCGCCGCTTGTGCGCCGATGCGCGAGGGCTCCGGAGCCGAAAGGGGGGCGCTTCTGCGAGCGGTCTCGGATAGACTTGCCTGTCCGTGCCACGAGTCACGAGCCACGCATTCACGATAGCGCGCATGCTGTTCTGGTTCGCGCTCGTCGCGTTCGGCGCGGGGTCGCTCTGGTACATGGTCACGGTGCCCGGCAGGTCCTACGCCGGCGCGCTCGAGGCGCTCAGCGCGGAGGAGAAGGTGCTCGCGGACCGGCTGCGCCGGCATGTCGCGGCGGTGGCGAGCCGCGAGCACAACATCTTCAACGACCCCGCCGCGCTCGAAGCCGCCGCGCGCTACATCGAGTTCACCCTGTCCGAGCTCGGCTACCAGGTGAACGCGCAGCGCTTCGAGGCCGACCGCAAGGAGGTGCGCAACATCGAGGTCGAACTGGCGGGCGGGGCGCGCCGGGACGAGATCATCCTGGTGGGCGCTCATTACGACTCGGCGATCGGCGCCCCTGGGGCGAACGACAACGGCTCGGGGGTGGCGGCCACGCTGGAGCTCGCGCGGCTGATGAGGGACTCGAAGCCGGCGCGCACGGTGCGCCTGGTCGCGTTCGTGAACGAAGAGCCGCCGTTTTTCGCCAGCGGCGAGATGGGGAGCCAGCATTACGCGCGGCGCTCGCGCCAGCGGGGCGAGAAGATCGTCGCGATGTTTTCCCTCGAGACGATCGGCTGGTACTCCGACCGGCCGGGCAGCCAGCGCTACCCGTTCCCGCTCGGGTTCTTCTATCCGTCCACCGGCAACTTCCTCGCCTTCGTCGCCAACCTGTCCTCGCGGGCGTTGCTGCACGAGGCCATCGCGTCGTTCCGGCGGCAGGCCCGGTTTCCCTCCGAAGGCGTGGCGGCGCCGGCGTTCATCCCGGGCGTGGACTGGTCCGACCACCGCTCGTTCTGGGAGCAGGGCTACCCGGCGCTGATGGTGACCGACACCGCGCCCTACCGCTATCCGTACTACCACACCATGCAGGACACGCCGGACAAGGTCGACTACGAGCGCCTCGCGCGGGTGGTGACGGGACTCGACGGGATGCTGCGCGACCTGGCAAGCAGATAAAGGTAAAGGGGGAAGCTATCGTTTGACCGGAGTCAGAACGCGTCCGGCGGAAAGCCTGCTCAAGAAAGCGTGCATCGGCAGGACGCTGATCGGTCCATCCTTCAGGGGTACGTCTCCCAGATAGACCCCGTAGCAGGCTGTCACAACACCGTTGTCGTGCAACTCCGCGAGTGCGCGGCCATGCTCCGGACGCCAGCGCTCGCTTGCCTTGACCTCGATCCCGACGGCAGCCTTGCCCCGCAACCAGATGAAGTCGACCTCGGAGCCGGACGGCGTCCGGTAGTACGACAGCTCCCCGCCGCAGCCCGAATAGGCGATCTGGGCGCGAAGCTCCTGGTAAAGCAGGGTTTCCAGCAGGGCGCCGCGCTCGGCCGGCGCGACCGGTTCGCGCAGCCGGCGCGAAAGGGCACGGACCACGCCGCAATCGAACAGGTAGAACTTCGGGTGCGCCACTTCCTTTACCTTCGCCCTGGGGCGCCATGCGGGCAGCCAGGATCCGATCAGGGTATCCGTGAGGACCTCGAAGTAGCCCTGAACGGTCGGCCGCGCCACGCCGGCGTCCCGGGCCAGCGAAGCGAGGCTGGTCACCTGTGCGTTCGCGAGGGACACCACTTCGAGAAAGCGGGTGAAGGATTCCAGGCTGCGCACCATCGCCTCGGCGCGGATCTCCTGGGTCAGATAGGTTTCGACGTAGGCTTCAAGCAGGTCGATGCGTGCCGCCGTGCCGCGTTCACCGCGAACCAGAGGCAGCCCGCCGTAGCGCAGAAGATCGTCGGCGGGCGGTGCCGTGCCCAGTTCGGCCGCGGTCAGGGGGAGCATGCGCCGGCTGATGATCCGGCCGGCGAGCAGGTTGGCGCCGCCCCGGCGCAGCCGGCGCGCCGATGATCCCGTGAGCGCGAAGCGCCAGCGTCGCGGCGCAACGGTGAGTGCGTCGTGTATCTCGTTGAGCAGCGAGGGCAGCTTCTGGACTTCGTCCACCACCACCCAGGAGCCACGAGGCAGCGCCTCGATCTCGCGCCGGAAGGTCCCCGGTTCACGCATCAGGCGCAGCAGTTCACGGTCAAGCAGCAAGTTGTACCAGCGCGCGTCAGGCAGGTGCGTGCGCAGCCAGGTGGTCTTCCCAGTGCCGCGCGGGCCGAGCAGGAGAAACGAGCGCCCGGGCAAGGGCAGGCGTCGTGTATACATTGCCATCATTATGACGGTAAATATGATGACCGTCTATACAGCAGGGCGGGCCTGGAGGGATAGCCGTCGCGCGCAGTCCCCCGCCAAGGTGAGGGAGGTCAGGAACCTTGGCAGCGGGCCGCCGGTCACGCAGCCGGCGGCGATGGCGTCGGCGGTATTGCTTCGTCGGGATCCTTTAACCATGAAATTTCGGTCTCATGAACCGGGATTTCATGGTACTGCCCACGGATGATCGCCCGCCGCCTCGGTTTTGAAGTCAAGCGCACCACCGCGCCTGCGATCACGCCCTCCATGCGTTCCGCCCTGAAGGATCTGGGGCTCGCTGCGCTGACCGTGATTCACGCGGGCGAGCATTCCTTCGCGCTCGCGAAGAACGTCCGCGCCTTGAGCTGGCGCGCGATCGTCAGGGCAATCGGGCCGCTGCCGTAAACCGCCTGGATGGAGCGTCGACGGACAGCAAAATCAATCCGGTCTACGCGACGCGCCGCCTCAGACCAGCTTCAGCCCATGCCGGACGAACGGCAGGAAGTCGCTCTTGTTGCCGGTGGCGAGGCTTGCGCCGGCGCCCATCGCGGCGGCGGCGACGATCGCATCCACGCGCAGACGCCTCGGGCGCCCCGCCGCGTTGAACAGGCTCGCGGCCCGCTCCGCCTGCGCTTCATCAAAGGGCAGTATGCCGCCGGCGAGCAGGGAACGCCCCAGCTCGAGTCCTTCGGGATCGACGGGGCCGCAGGCAAACTCGTACCACGCAATCGCCGAGGCGCACAGCACCTCGCCGCTCCTGATCCACCTCACCAGGCTCGCGGCCTCAGGCGTGGCCGCGATCAACCCGCGCACCAGGTAGCTGGTGTCCAGGCAAATCACGGCCCGCGCCAGCGCTTGCGGTCGGCGCGCGCCTGGGCGAGGTAGGCATCGGCGCTGGCCGGATTCCCCGAGGATGCCGCGTGGTAGCGACGCAGCCGGTCGAGCACGTCGGGGGAGGGCGGGTCGGGGAGGCCTTCGGCCCGCGACAGCGCGCGCCGCACCACTTCGGCCTGCGAAACCCGCCAGCGCGACGCGAGCGTCCTCAGCCGGCGCACCGTGTCGGCGTCCAGGGCAAAGGTCGTCCGGTGAATCATGGATGCCATACCATCATTTCATACCATCACGCGTCGGCGGTCAATCCCGCGCCTCCCAGCCCCACCTACGGCTTCTTCGGCGTCTGGTACTCCGCTTCCTTCTGCATCGGCTTCCAGACGGTCTCGTAGCCGACGAAGCCCTTCTCGTTTGGCGGCATCTGGCGCGTGGTGTAGTAGGGCGTG
>JALHLN010000099.1 GCA_022844545.1 Burkholderiales bacterium
CCGCGGCGGGCTTGAGCGCGCAGGCGAGCGCGTGCAGCAGCGTCGTCTTGCCGGCTCCCGAGGGGCCGACCACCGCCACCTGCTCGCCCGGGGCGACGGCCAGCTGCGCCGGCCTCAAGGCCGGCGCGCTGTCGGCGCTCGCGGCGGGATGGCGCGCCGCGAGTCCGTGCAGGGTGACTTTCACCGCGAAGGCGCGGCGGCTACTTGATGAGGCCCGCGCTGCGGCCGGCGGCCTCGAGGTCCTTGTAGTTCTCGGCCCGCGTCGGAATGTACTTCGTGGCGCGGTTGAGCGTCAGGATCTCCTTGCCTTCCGGGTTGGACATCGACAGGTCGAGCAGCGCCTTGGTGAGGCGCTCGCGCAGCGCGACCGGCATGTCCGCGTGCACCGACCAGTTGTAGTTGTAGAAGGGCGGCGTGGTGAAGAACACGTTCACCTTCGAGGTGTCGACCTTCTTCTCGTCGACGAACTTGCGCCACACCGTGATGTCGAGCGCCGCCGCGTCCACCCGCCCGCCGACCACCGAGGCGATGGTGGCGTCATGCGCGCCGGAATAGGCGATCCGCTTGAAGTCCTTCTCCGGGTCGATCTTCGCCTGCAGGAGGTTGGCGCGCGGCATGAGGTGCCCGGAGGTGCTGGACTGGGAACCGAAGCTCACCTGCTTGCCCTTCAAGTCGGCGAGCGACTTGATGCCGGAGTTCACCTGGGTGATGAACACCGAGCGGAACTGGGTGTCTTCCTCGCGCTGCGCGATGGGCACGATCTTGCCGCCCGAGCGCAGCTGCGCCTGGACGTGGGTGAAACCACCGAACCAGACCACGTCGACCTGCTTGTTCACCAGCGCCTCGACCGCCGCCGGGTAGTCGTTCACCGGGGTGAACTCGACCTTCATCGACAGCGTGCGCTCGAGGTACTTCGTCAGCGGCCCGAACTTGCGCACCTGCTCGGTGGCGGCTTCCTCGGGGATGGTGGTGACCTTCAGGACCTGCTGCGCCAGGGCAGGGGGGGCAAGCAGCGCGAGGACGGCGAAAGATGCAAGAACGTTGCGGAACATGGCGGACCTCCTTTTCTTCAGCGGGACGTGGTTCGGACGCGGCGCGAGGCGCCGCACAGGTAGGCATGCGGCTGGGTGGAGAACCCCAGCAGGGCACGGCGGGTACGGCAGGAACGGCGGTCAATCATGGGCTTGCTCCCTTCGGGAAAAGTGCTGCAATCGAGTCTACACCGCTCGGTCGGCGTTCATTCCAGGGTCCTTACAGGGCCGGCGCTGTTTCGAGCGCGTAATATTCCGCTTCCCCGGGTCAGGTCGGACAACCCTATGCTTCGGATGGCATCGCATTTATCTCGGCTTGCGGCCGCGTTGGCGGCGTTGGCCTTCTGCGGCGCCGCGCGCGCCCAGGGGCCAGTCGAGCAGGCCCCGTTCATCACCACGCCGCCTGAAGTGCTCGAGCGCATGCTGGCGCTGGCCGGCACCGGTCCCGCCGATTTCGTGATGGACCTGGGTTCGGGCGACGGCCGCATCGTGATCGCCGCCGCGCGCAGCTTCGGCGCGCGCGGCCTGGGCCTGGACATCGACGCGCGCCTGGTGGCCCTGTCGCGCGACAACGCGCGCGCCGCTGGCGTTGCCGACCGGGTCGCCTTCGAGCACCGCGACGTCCTGCAGGCGGACCTCTCCGGCGCCACGGTGGTGACGCTGTACCTGCTGCCCTCCATCATCGACCGCCTGCAGCCGAAGCTGCTCGATGAGCTGCGGCCCGGCTCGCGCATCGTCTCGCACGCCTTCGCCATGGTCGGCTGGAAGCCCGACCGCATGGAGACGCTGCGCCTGACGAGGCGCCACGAAGGCCAGGGCGACGAGAGCCGCGTCATGCTCTGGGTGGTGCCGGCCAAGGTGCGGGGAAACTGGCGCGCGCGCGACTGGCGCCTGCGCATTTCGCAGAACTACCAGGAGATCGAGATCGACGGCGAGGCCTTCGGCCGGCCGCTGGCGGTGCGGCAGGCAAAGCTGGCAGGGCCGGCGATCCGCTTCTCCGCTGAAGGGCTGGCGTTCAGCGGCCGCGTCGAGGGCGGCCGCATCACGGGCGAGCTGCGTCGCGATGGTGGCGCGGCGACGCCATTGACGCTCGTCCGGGAGTAGCTAGACCGCTTCCAGCGGTACCGTGAAGCGGGTTCCCTTCACCACGATGCCGCCCCGGTCACCCGGCGCGACCCCGCCGTAGCGCGCGGCGAACGGCTCGGGCAGCGGCCGGCCGCCGGGCGGGGCGAGCCACAGGCGCAGCAGGTGGCGGTGGCGTTCCGGCTCCGGCCAGTTCTCGAAGTCGTTCCGGGAATGCAGGATCTGGTGGTTGTGCAGGAACTGCATGTCGCCGGGCAGGAAGGCCATCGAGAGGTGGATCGCCGGGTCGTTCACCAGCTCGTCCATGAGGTCCATGGCCGCGACCTGCTCGGCCGTAAGGCGCGCCGCCTCCGGGAACAGCTGCTGCGCCGACTCGATGTACTGGCGCACGTAGATGCAGGTGAGGCGTCCCTCGTGCCAGTGGTACACCGGCATGTCGAACCACGGTTTCATGCCCTCGGGCACTTCGCCGCGCCGGTCGGTGGGGAAGGGCAGGAAGAGGGCCGGCACCAGGTCCGGGCGCCGCGCCAGGACCTCGTTGTAGACGGTCATGGAACTGGCGAGGAAGCTCTCGCCGCCCGCCTTGGCCGTCTTCAGGCACAGCAGCCCCACGATGTCCACCGAATCGGTGTGGTACTCCAGGCGCCGGTTGGTCTGGTAGTAGCGCACCTTCGGGTCCTTGATGTCCAGCCCGAGGTCCTTGACGTGCCCCAGCAGGTGGCCCTTGGCGTTCTGCGAGCGCGGGCGACCGAGGTGCGCGCCGATCCCCATGTACGCGATCGCCTGTTCCTCGCGGCTGTACTGGTCCACCGGCAGGCCGCGCAGCATGAAGAAGCCGCGGCCCTCGAGCAGTTCGCGCAGCAGTCCGCGCAGGGTCTCCCCGAAGGCGCCCAGCGGGAAGGTGCCCGAGGCGATGTCCGCCAGCGGCCGGCCTGACGACTTGAAGGCGCGCACGGCGGCGTCGATCTCGGCCAGCTCGCGCGCGCCCAGGCGGTAGAGCCAGTCGGATTCGCGTTTCGCGAGATCAGGACCGGTCCAGGCCGAGGGGCCGCTGACCGGGCCGGGGGGCATGCTAGGCTTGTTCATCGCGTTAGATTACCGGGAGGAACAGAATGAAGCACGCGTTTGCGGCAATGGTTTCGCTTGCCTTCTGCGGCGGCGCGTTCGCCCAAGGGTATCCCAACAAGCCGATCACCTTCATCATCCCCTTCGCCGCAGGCGGCGACTCGGACCTCTCGGGCCGCAACGTCGCGGCGCACGCGCAGAAGTACCTCAACAACCAGCCCATCGTCTCGGTCAACCGCACCGGCGCCTCGGGCACCATCGGCGCGCAGGCGGTGCGCACCGCCGCCCCGGACGGCTACACCCTGCTGGTGGCGCGCATCGCCACGCATGCCATCGCGCCGGCGCTCGATTCCAAGGTGCCGTACAAGTGGAACGAGTTCACCATGCTGTCGCTGATCGAACTCAACCCGTTCATCTGCTACATCAAGGCCGACGCGCCGTGGAAGAACGCCGCCGAGCTGATCGCGACGGCGCGCGCGCATCCGGGCAAGCTGAATTTCTCCACCTCCGGCGTGGGCACCAGCCAGAACATGTCGGTGCAGTACTGGATGACGCTCGCGGGCCTCACCAAGGACCACGCGGTGGGCATCCACTACAAGGGCGGCGGCGAGGTGACCACCGCGGTGCTGGGCGAGCAGGTGCATTTCGCCTGCAACAACGCCCCCACGGTGATCCCGCACGTGAAATCGGGCGCGCTGCGCGGGCTTTTCGTCACGCCCGAGAAGCTGGCCGAGCTGCCCAACGTGCCCAGCGCCACCGAGGCCGGCTTCCCGGACATGAACCGGATCGTCGGCTGGACCGCGCTCATGGGGCCGCCGGGAATGCCCAAGGAAGTCGTGGACCGCTGGGTGGACACCTTCGCCAAGCTGGCGAAGGACCCGGCCTGGCAGACGGGCAACGCCAGGATCGGCGGCATCGCCGCGATCCGCTCCCCGGCCGAGACCGAGAAGTTCGTCCGCGAGCAGTACGAGCTTTACGCCAGGCTCGTCGCCCTGCTCGGCATCCGCCAGTAGGCGGGCATGGCCTTGCGCGGCGCCGACCTCGTCGCGCGCACGCTCGCCCTCGGCGGTGCGCGGCGCGTGTTCACGCTCTCGGGCAATCACATCATGTCGGTGTTCGACGCCGCGCTCGATGCCGGCCTCGATCTGCTGCACGTGCGCCACGAGGCGGCCACCGTGCACATGGCCGACGCCTGGGGCCGCCTCACCGGCGAGCCCGGCATCGCGCTGGTGACCGGGGGCCCGGGCCACGCCAACGCCGTCTCCGCGCTCTACACCGCGCTCGCCGCCGAATCGCCGCTGGTGCTGCTCTCCGGGCACGCGCCGCTGGAGGAACTGGGCAGGGGCGCGTTCCAGGAAATGGCGCAGGCCGAAATGGCCGCGCCCGCCGCCAAGGCGTCGTGGACCGTGCGCTCGGCCGCAACGCTGGGCGAGGACATCGCGCGCGCCATGCGCATGGCGCGCGCGGGGCGGCCGGGCCCCGTGCACCTGTCGCTGCCCTCGGACCTGCTGGAGGGAAAGGCGGATGCGCCCTTGCCGGCGCCGGCGGACTTCCTGCCGGAGCCACTGGCGCCTGACGCGCGTGCCATCGACGCGGCGCTGGACCACCTCGTCGCCGGCAAAGCACCGCTCCTGATCGCCGGGCCGGCGATGGCCGGCGCGCGCGCGCGCCGGCTGCTCGCGCAGCTGGAGGACGCCACCGGCGTGCCCTGCATCGTCATGGAAAGCCCTCGGGGCGTGAATGATCCATGCCTTGGCCTGCTCTCCGAAGTGCTGGCAAAGGCCGACACCGTGGTGCTCGCGGGCAAGCGGCGCGATTTCACGCTGAAGTTCGGCCAGGCCTTCGGCGCCGGCGCCAGGGTGCTGGATGCCGACCCGGTGACCGAAGCCTGGCTGGAGCAGGCCGCGCGCAAGGGCTGGGCGAAGGGCGGCTGGCGCGACGAGGCGCGCGCGGCGCTCGCCTGGCGGCCCGCGGCGTGGAACACGCTCGCCTCTCCCGCGGCAGGCCCGCTGCACCCGGTGGAAGTCGGGCGCGCGGTGCAAAAGCTGCTCGACGCCGGGCCCTCGGTGCTGGTGTGCGACGGCGGCGAATTCGGCCAGTGGGCGCAGGCGACGCTCAGCGCGCCGCACCGGGTGATCAACGGCGTCGCGGGTTCCATCGGCTCGGCGCTGCCCTTCGCGGCCGCGGCCAGGCTCGCGGTGCCGGAGGCGAACGTGGTGGCGATGCTGGGCGACGGCACCTTCGGCTTCCATTGCTCGGAATTCGACACCGCGGTGCGCGGCGACATCGCGTTCGTCGCCGTGGTCGGCAACGACTCGGCGTGGAACGCGGAGCACCAGATCCAGCTGCGCGCCTACGGCGCGGCGCGCGCGCATGGCTGCCTGCTGCTCGCGACGCGCTACGACCGCGTCGCCGCGGCCTTCGGCGCCCATGGCGAGCATGTCGCGAGGCCCGAGGAACTGGCCCCGGCGCTGGAGCGCGCAGCGCTTGCCGGCCGCGCCGCCTGCGTGGACATCGCCCTGCAGCGGCTGCCCGCCCCCGTCTTCAAGCGCTGATGTGTACGATCGTGCACATTTCGGGCCGGCGCCTGCTCGAGCGGGCCGAGGCGCTGGCGGTGCATTCGGAACTGGCGGGCGGCCTGACGCGGACTTCGCTCTCCAGGGAATACCGCGGCGCCGCGGACCTGGTGCTGGAGTGGATGCGCGAGGCCGGCATGGCCGCGCGCCTGGATGCCATCGGCAACGTCCTCGGGCGCTATGAGGCGAGCACGCCGGGCGCGCCCTGCCTGCTGCTGGGATCGCACCTGGACACGGTGCGCAACGCGGGGAAGTACGACGGCATGCTGGGCGTGCTCTCGGGCATCGAGTGCGCGCGCGCGCTGAACGCGGCGGGCAAGCGCCTGCCCTTCGCGCTGGAAGTCGTGGGCTTTTGCGACGAGGAAGGCGTGCGCTTCGGCGCGACGCTGCTGGGCAGCCGCGCCGTGGCGGGCACATTCGATCCCGCGCTGCTGGAGGCGAAAGACAGCGCCGGCGTGACGCTGGCGCAGGCGCTGCGCGAGTTCGGCCTCGACCCGGCGCGGGTCGGCGAGGCGGCGAGGAAGCGCGCAGAGGTGCTCGCCTACGCCGAGCTGCACATCGAGCAGGGCCCGGTGCTGGAGGCCGAGGCACTGGCGGTGGGCGTGGTGACCGCGATCAACGGCTTCACGCGCATGGCGGTGACCCTGGAGGGCAGCGCCGGCCACGCCGGCACCGTGCCCATGAACCTGCGCCGGGACGCGCTCGCGGCCGCTGCCGAGTGCGCGCTGGCGGTCGAGCGCATCGGCTCATCGGAGCCCGGGCTGGTCGCCACCGTCGGGCGCATGGAGGTGCTGCCCGGCGCGATCAACGTGGTGCCGGGCGAGGCGCGCTTCACCATCGACGTGCGCGCGCCGGCCGATGCGCAGCGCCTGCGCGCGGTGCAGTCGATCCGCGCCGGGATCGCCGCCATCTGCGCGCGGCGGAACGTGGCCGCGCGCATCGAGGAGCTGCAGCAGCAGGGCGTGGCCGCCTGCGCGCCGTGGCTGGTCGAGCAGATGGCCGCCGCGCTGCAAGCCGAAGGCCTGCGCGATTTTCGCCTCCCCAGCGGCGCCGGCCACGACGGCCAGGCCATCCAGGCCATCGCCGGCATCGGCATGCTGTTCATCCGCTGCGAAAAGGGCATCAGCCACAATCCCGCGGAGGCCATCACCGCGGCGGACGCCGAGGCGGGCGCGCGCGTCCTGCTGCGCTTCATCGAGGCCTTCGAACCGAAGCGCTAGAGGACTTTCCCCGGGTTCATCATTCGCCTTGGATCGAGCGCGCCCTTCACCGCGCGCATCAGCTCCAGCTCCAGCGGATCCTTGTGGTGCGTGATTTCCTCGCGCTTCAACTGCCCCAGGCCGTGCTCGGCGGAGATGGAGCCGCCCATGGCGTCCACCTCGGCGTAGACCACGGCGTTCACCTCGGCGCGGCGCGCGAGCAGCGCCTGGTCGCCGATGTTGTAGTGCAGGTTGCCGTCGCCGACGTGGCCGAAGCAGTAGATGGGCGCGCCGGGGAAGGCCGCGGCCAGGGCCTTGTCCGTGCGCGCAATGAGCTCGGGGACCCGCGAAACGGCCACCGAGACGTCGTGCTTGACGTTGGAGAACTGCGCCTCGGGCACCGTCTCGCGGATCGCCCACAGCGCCAGGCGCTCGGCCTGGCTCTGCGCCACCACCGCGTCCTGCGCCAGGCCGGATTCCAGCGCCTCGCGCAGCGCCCCTTCGAGCCGGCCCCGCAACTCCGCATCGCCGCCGCCATCGTTGAGTTCCAGCAGCACGTACCAGGCGCCGGGCCCCGGGATCGGATCGCGCGTCGCCGGCCGGTGCGCGAGCACCGCGTCCACGCAGCGGCGCGAGATCAACTCGAACGCAGTCAGGCGGTCCCCGCACAGGCGGCGCAGCAGGCTCAGCAGCTCGACCGCGCCCGAGGGATCGGCGACGGCGACCCACGCGGTGGCCGTGGCCGTGGGTTTCGGCTGCAGCTTCAGCACCGCCGCGGTGATGATGCCCAGCGTGCCCTCGGCGCCGATGAAGAGCTGCTTCAGGTCGTAGCCGGTGTTGTCCTTGCGGAGGCTCCTCAGGCCGTTCCAGACCCGGCCGTCGGGCAGCACCACCTCCAGCCCCAGCACCTGGTCGCGCGCGTTGCCGAAGCGCAGCACGTTGACCCCGCCCGCGTTGGTGGAAAGGTTGCCGCCGATCTGGCAGCTGCCTTCGGCGGCGAGCGACAGCGGGAAGAAGCGGTCCGCTTTCTCGGCCTCGGCCTGGAGCGCCGCCAGCACGCAGCCGGCTTCCACCGTGATGGTGTTGTCCAGCGGATCCACGCGCCGGACGCGGTTCAGGCGCGACAGCGACAGCACCACTTCGCGCACCGCGCCGGTGGGCACCGAGCCGCCGCACAGGCCGGTGTTGCCCCCCTGCGGCACCACCGCGACGCCCGCTTCGGCGCACAGGCGTATCACTGCCGCCACCTGCGCGGTATCCGCGGGGCGCACCACGCACTCCGCGTCGGCGCGGAACTGCTTGCGCCAGTCGCCGAAGTAGGGCGCGGTGTCATCCGCCTCGGTGAGCACGTGGGCCGGGCCGACGATGGCGCGCAAGGCCCTGGTGAATTCGTTGTCCATGTTCCTTGACGGGCATTTTCCCACACCGTACTTTGGGTCCGGACCATGAAGCGGCTTTTATTCCTACTCTCCCTCCTCCTGCTCGCGCTGGCGCCGGCGGCCTTCGCGCAACCGGTCGTGGTCGGCGCCGCGGTGCCTCGCACCGGGAGCCTTGC
Organism: Burkholderiales bacterium; assembly: GCA_022844545.1. Classification (GTDB taxonomy): domain Bacteria; phylum Pseudomonadota; class Gammaproteobacteria; order Burkholderiales; family SG8-39; genus RBG-16-66-20. Next base: position 8,510 of record JALHLN010000099.1, read on the forward strand.
CGCCCTCGGCGCGGACCTGCCCAGGGCGCTCGAGCTGTGGCGCGACGAAGTGAACGCCGCGGGCGGGCTGCTGGGCCGGCCGGTGGAAATGGTGCTGCTCGATGACCGGTCGGAGGCCTTCGAGTCGCCGGCGCATTACCGCAAGCTGATCGAGGAGCACCGCGCCGACCTGCTCGTCGGGCCGTTGGGCTCGGCGGCGACGCTGGGCGCGGCCGCCACCGCGGAGCGGGCGCGGCGCGTGCTGGTGAACGCCACCGGCGCCTCGCGCCTGGTGCATCGCAAGCCCTACCGTTACGTGTTTCAGGTCGTGACGCCCCACGCTGCCTACGGCAATGGTGCGCTGGAGATCGCGCAACGGCAGGGCCTGCGGCGCCTGTTCATCGCCTACCGCCAGGACCCGCAGTCGAAGGAAATGGCCGAGCAGGCGCGCGACGCGGCGGTGAAGCTCGGATTCCAGGTGGACGAACCCGCGCCGCATGCGCCGGGCTCGGCCGCGCTCGATGCGCTGGTCGAGCGCGCGCGCGGCTTCGACGCGCAGGCCTGGATCACGTTCGGCGCGGCAGCGGACGCCTCCGGACTGGTGCAGACGTTCCGGCGCCTGGGCTACGCGCCGGCGATGTTCTTCGCGCAGGGCGCATCCGACCCCGAGTTCCTGCGCCTGGTCGGGCAGGACGCCGAGCAGGTGATGGGCTTGTCGCCCTACGACCCGCGCGCGGCCACCGTTGGCAACGCGGCCTTCGTCGCCGCCTTCACGAAGCGCTGGTCGGCGCAGCCCGGCCTGCTCGCGGCGCAGGGCTACGCAGCGGCGAAGGTGCTGGAGGCGGCGGTGAAGCGCGCCGGGACGCTGGAGCAGGAGAAGTTGCGCGAGGCGTTCGGCGCGCTGGAGACCTCGACCCCGCTCGGGGCCTACAAGGTGGACCAGAACGGCGTTCAACTGGCCGCGCAGCCCCTGACGCTCCAGGTCCAGAAGGGCGGGCGCGAAATCGTCTGGCCCGAAGCGCTCGCCACCGCAAAGTGGCAGCTGCCGTATCCGGCCTGGGCCGGGCGCACCCTGATCAAGTGACGATGGCCCTGGGTCTCGCGAGCGCATGACGCCGCCCAAGAGCGGCGGCATCGCGCTGCCGCTCGCGATCACCTTCGCGGTCCAGGCGCTGGTTGCGCTCGCCGTCTATGGCGCGCCGGTGATGGCGCCGGTGGCCGCGCCGGCGCTGGGCGTTCAAGCATCGGCGGTGGGCTACTACGTTTCTGCGGCCTACTTCGGCAGCATGCTCAGCTCCGCGGTCTCCAGCGGCTGGCTGGCGCGCTTCGGCCCGATCCGGATGAGCCAGATCGGCCTTGCGCTGTGCCTCGCCGGCCTGCTGCTGTCGGCCAGCGCCTGGATGCCGCTGGTGCTCCTTGGCGGCTTCGTCGTCGGCCTGGGCTACGGGCCGGCGACGCCGGCCAGTTCCGTGATCCTGGTGCGCGCCGCGCCGCGCGAATTCTTTTCGCTGGTGTTCTCCATCAAGCAGACCGGGGTTCCCGCCGGCGGCGTGCTCGCCGGCCTGCTGGTGCCGCTGCTGGTGCTGTCGATGGGCTGGCAGTGGGGCGCGGTGGCCATCGGCGTCGCCTGCCTCGCGCTCGCGCTGGCGATCCAGCCCGCGCGCGCGCTCTATGACACGGAACTGAAACCCGATGCGCGGATCGCGCTCGCCTCGGCCTTCGCCCCGGTGGCGATGGTGCTGCGCGTGCCCGCGTTGCGGGTGATGTGCATTTCCTCCTTCGTCTACGGTGGGGTGCAGGTCGCGATGGTCACTTACCTGGTGAGCTTCGTCATCGAGGATTTCGGGCTCTCGCTGGTGGCCGCGGGCGCGGTGATGGCGGCCTCGCAGGTCGCGAGCGTGGTGGGCCGGATCGGCTGGGGCCTGCTCGCCGACCGTGCGCTGGGCCGCCGCGTGGTGCTCGGGCTCCTTGGCATCGGCATGGGCCTGTCGGCGCTGGCGGCGCTGGCCGCGAGCCCGGCCTGGCCGGCGTGGCTGCTGGTCGCCTACGCGGCGGTGTTCGGCGCCACTGCGGTGGGCTGGAACGGCGTGTTCCTCGCCGAAGTGGCGCGCATCGCCCCGGAAGGCCGCACCAGCGAGGCCACAGGCGGCTGCCTGTTCTTCACCTTCCTCGGCGTGGTGCTGACGCCGTTCCTGTTCAACGGCGTGCTCGCGCTCACCGGTTCCTACTCGACATCCTTTGCGGTGTTCGCGGTCCCGGCGCTGTGGGTGGGCGTGTGGATGCTCGCTAGAATGCCCGCTCGATGAACAACGTCGTCCTGGTGCATGGACTGTGGGTGCCTGGCGTGGTGATGTCGCCGCTGGGCGCGCGCCTGGCGAGCGCCGGCTTCCGCTGCCACCGCTTCGGCTACTTCGGCCGCGCGCGCCCGCTGCACGCGCACGCGGAGCGCCTGGCGCGCTTCGGGCGCAGCATCGGCCCGGCGCACTACGTCGGCCACAGCATGGGCGGGCGCGTGATCCTGGAAGCGCTCGAGCAGGACCGTGCGCTGCAGGCGG
>JALHLN010000100.1 GCA_022844545.1 Burkholderiales bacterium
AGGGGATTCCTCGCGCGGACGCGGAGGATGGCGCCGTGCGCCACCACGCAGTACTGGCACTGGTTGGCCCCGGAGGTGGCGACCACGATCATTTCGCGCTCGGCGCGCGTGAGCGTGATGCCGGGGCCGGGATCCTTCTCCATCAGGGCGTCGTGATAGGCGACGAACGCCCGCCATTCGGCCGGGCGGTGCGCCAGCGCCAGGAACACGTTGGGGACGAACCCCGCCTTCTGCTGCACCGCTTCGATGCGTTCGCGGATATCCGGCGGCAAGTCCCTCAGGTCCGGGACGGGAAAACGGCTGACGGCTTTTGCGCTCATTTGCAGGTCCCGGTGGAATAATGGGCAGCGAAATGCGTATTCTATCGACCGCTCCAACAACCCCGGACCCCAAGAGGAAACCATGCTGAAAGATTCCCCCCCGCAAGGGCTGTGGCAGGACGACCACTTCAACAGCCTCGTGCCCGACACCCCGATCAACCGCCGCGGCTTCATCGCCGCCGCGATCGCCGCGGGCTTCGCGGTCACCGCCGAGCCGGTGCTCGGCCAGGCGATCAAGACCCCCATGGACGGGCTGGAGGGTGGGGACACCAAGGTCGGCGACATCCCGGCCTACTACGCGGTCAAGAAAGGCAGCGGCAAGCGCCCGGTGGTGCTCGTCATCCCCGAGATCTTCGGCCTGCACGAGTACCAGAAGGACATGTGCCGACGCCTGGCCCATGCCGGCTACTTCGGCGTTTCGCTCGATCCGTTCTTCCGCCTGGGCGACCTCGCCAGGATGACCGAGATCAAGCAAGTGATCGGACTGGCCAACCAGCTCACCGACCAGCAGGCCTTCGCCGACCTGGACGCGGTGGTGGCCTGGACCGAAAAGCACAAGCGCGCCAATGCCGCGAAGCTGGGCCTCACCGGGCACTGCCGCGGCGGCCGCATGGTCTGGATGTACTCCGCGCACCAGAAGAAAATCAAGGCTGCCGTCGCGTGGTACGGCTCGCTGATGCCGATCGGCACCGCGATGCCGCAGGGGCCGCTGGATGTCACCGACAAGATCATGCCGCCAGTACTGGGCCTGTACGGCGGCGCCGACCAGGGCATTCCGCTGGAGCACGTGGAGCGCATGCGCGCCGGCCTGCTCGCCTTCGGCAAGGACAAGCGCAACCCGATCCACGTCTACGACGGCATGCCGCACGCCTTCCACGCCGACTACCGGCCGACCTACCGCAAGGAAGCGGCCGAGGACGGCTGGAAGCGGATGCTGGCGTGGTTCAGGAAGCACGGCGTGGCCTAGCCGCCGGCAAGGCAGGGCAATGTAACCGATCGGTTACATCAAGGAAGGAAAAGAAGGCCGCCCTCGGGCGGCCCTTTTTTTGTCCCGCTGCCGGCGCCCGGGCCCCGGTTCGGGCAGCCTGCGCACGGCGCGCCGGTGCGGTTGCGGATTTCCCCCGGGGGGGCTTGCCGGCACCGGGCAGGACGGGCATATTCCTAGATATATGAATGCTCATTCACATATATGAATACCATCGCGGTGAAGAGCGCGACGCGCACGCTGCAGATCCTCGAGGCCTTCGCCGCGGCGGGCGAACCGCTCGGCATCAACGAACTGGCGCGCCGGCTCGCGATCCCGGTGTCGGCCTGCTACGCCCTGCTGAAGACGCTGGAGCAGCGCGGCTACCTGTACGAGCTCGGTTTGCGCAAGGGCTGGTACCCCACGCTGCGCTGGCTGCGCAACGCGCGCGCGATCGCCGCGCACGACCCGATGCTCGAGCGCGTGACGCCGCTGCTGGAAGCACTGGGCAGGACCACGGGCGAGACCATCGTCTTCGGCAAGCGCAGCGGCGCCGCGGTCGTGTACCTGGAGGTCGTCGAGTCGCCGCATTCCATCCGCTACAGCGCCCAGCCCGGCGACCGCAAGCCGCTGCACTCGAGTTCGGCCGGCAAGGCGCTGCTCGGCGCCCTAGCGCCTGCCGGGCGCGCGGCGCTCCTCGACAAGCTCGAGCTCACGCGGGTGACGCCGAATACGATCGTGCGGCGCGAGCTGCTGGAGAAGGACCTGGCGGCGGGCGCCAGGCGCGGCTGGTACGCCACGCGCGGCGAGAACGTCGCCGACGTGCATGCGATCGCGGCGCCGGTGCGCATCGACGGCGAGCACTACGCCGTCGTGGTCGCCGGTCCCGCGCCCCGCATCGAAGGCACCCTGAAGGCGCACGCTGCCGCGCTGTCGCGCACGACCAAGGCGATCGAAGCGCGCGAATGAACGACGATCTCCTCGTCGCCGTGGAGGCGGGCGTGCTGCGGGTCACGCTCAATCGACCCGAGAAGCGCAATCCGCTCTCGCGCGCCGCGCTCGCGCAGTTGCGCGATGTCTTCGAAGCGCACCGCGGGGCGGAGTTGTCACTTGCCGTGCTGCGCGGCGCCGGCGGCCGGAGCTTCGCCGCGGGCGGCGATCTGCGCGACCTCGAGCAGGTGCGCACGCCGGAGCAAGCGCGCGCGATGCACGCGCTGGGCACCGGAGCGCTGCAGGCGATCCGAGCGTTTCCGGTGCCGGTTGTCGCGGCGTTGAACGGCGTGGCGCTGGGCGGTGGCGCGGAGCTCGCCGTCGCCTGCGATCTGCGCATCGCCGCGGCGCACGCCCGCCTCGGCTTCGTGCAAGGCACGCTCAACATCCCGACCGCCTGGGGCGGCGGCCATGACCTCGTCGCCCTCGTCGGCCCGGCGCGCGCGCTCGAGCTCCTCGGCAGCGCGCGCGTGCTCACCGCGGCGCAGGCTCAGGCCGCGGGATTGGTCGAGGCGGTCGCCGCGGAGGGCGAGGATTTCGACGCCTTCGTCGAGCGCTACCTCGCGCCCTTCGCGCGCCAGCGCCCGCAGGTGATGCGCGCCTTCAAGGCGCAGGCGGCCAGGCTCGGCCGTGCGCGGCATGAGGCCGCGCCGCGCGACGCCGAGCTCTTTGCGCAGGCCTGGTGCCACGACGACCACTGGGCGGCGACCGCAAACATCCTGCAGAAGGAGGCAAGCCGATGAGTGCACAGCCCAAGGGCGCGCAGGACGCGGCGCGCGTGGCGACGCCCTCGGGCATCGAGGTGCCCGTGGTCGTGACGCCCGACATGGCGCGGGATCCCGGCGTCCCGGGCGCCTACCCGTTCACGCGCGGCATCTTCGCCGACGGCTATCGCGGCCGGCCGTGGACCATCCGCCAGTACTCGGGCTTCGGTTCGGCCGAGGAGTCCAACCAGCGCTACCGGTTCCTGCTCGAGCAGGGGCAGACCGGGCTCTCGGTCGCGCTCGACCTGCCCACGCAGTGCGGCTACGACCCCGATCACCCGATGGCGCGCGCCGAGGTCGGCAAGGTCGGCGTGTCGCTGTTTTCGCTCTCGGAGATGGAGACGCTCTTCAAGGGCATCGACCTGGGGTCGATCTCCACCTCGTTCACCATCAACGGCACCGCGGCGATCATCTACGCCATGTACCTTGCCGCGGCCGACAAGCAGGGCGTGCCGCGCGCCAGGCTCACCGGCACCATCCAGAACGACATCCTGAAGGAGTACGTGGCCCGCGGCACCTGGATCTTCCCGGTGCGCCCCTCGATGCGCCTGATCGCCGACTCGATCCTCTACGCCAACGCGGAAACGCCGCGCTTCAACGCGATCTCGATCGCCGGCGCGCACGTGCGCGATGCCGGCTGCACCGCGGTGGAGGAGATGGCCTACACCCTGGCGAACGGCCTCGCCTACGTGGAGGAGCTGATCCGGCGCGGCGGCGACGTGGCGAAGTTCGCGCGCCGGCTGTCGTTCTTCTTCTACGTGCACATGGACCTGTTCGAAGAGGCGTGCAAGTTCCGCGCCGGGCGCCGCCTGTGGGCGAAGCTCCTGCGCGGCCGCTACGGGGTCACGGACGAGAAGGCGCTGCACTTTCGCTTCGGCGTGGTGTGCGGCGGCTCCTCGCTGGTGGCGGCGCAGCCCTACAACAACATCGTGCGCGTGGCGATCGAGAACCTCGCGGCCGTGCTCGGCGGCGCGCAGTCGATCTTCACCTGCGCCTACGACGAGGCGTTCCAGATCCCCACGGAGTTCTCGGCGGAGCTCGCGCTGCGCACGCAGCAGATCGTGCAGCACGAAAGCGGCGTCGCCGCCACCGTGGATCCGCTGGGCGGCAGCTACTACGTGGAGTGGCTCACCGACCGCATGGAGGAGGACATGCGCCGGGTGATGGGCGAGATCGACGCCTACGGCGGCGTGGTGAAGGCAATCGAGGATGGCTGGCTGCAGCGCAGGATCGCCGTGCGCGCCAAGGAACGCAAAGACGCCACCGACCGCGGAGCGCGCGTGGTGGTGGGCATGAACCGGTACCGGCACGAGGAGGCGCAGGCGCAGGGCTTCGGCGAGGTGTTCCGCCTCGATCCCGCGATCGCCGCGCGCGTCCTCGCCAAGCACGCCGAGGTGAAGCGCCGCCGCGACGCGGCGCAGGCGGAACGCGCGCTCGACGCACTCGAGGCCGCGGCCGCGAGCGAGAAGGAGAACCTGATGCCGCTGCTCGTCGAGTGCTGCCACGCCTACGCCACGGTGGGCGAGATGGTGGAGCGCCTCAAGCGCTGCTGGGGCGAGTTCCAGGAGCCGGTGCGCCTGTGAGCACGGTCGCCGCAGGACCTCTCGCGGGCAAGCGGATCCTGGTCGCCAAGCCCGGCCTGGACGGCCACGACGCCGGCGCCAAGGTGATCGCGCTCGCCCTGCGCGACGCCGGGGCGGAGGTGATCTACACCGGCCTGCGCAAGTCCCCCGAGTTCATCGTGCGCGTGGCGCTCGACGAGGACGTCGCCGCCGTGGGGCTTTCCATCCTCTCCGGCAGCCACCAGGCGCTCAGCCGCGAGGTGCTCGAAGGCCTGCGCGCCGCGGGCGCGGGCGACGTTCCGGTGTTCGTCGGCGGCAGCATCCCGCCGCAGGATCGCGCGGCGCTCCTCGATGCCGGCGTCAAGGGCGTCTTCACCAACGACACGCCGCTCGAGCACATGATCGAAGAGCTGGCGCGCGCGCTCGCGTGAGCGGACCGCTCGCCGGCGTGACGGTGCTGGAGGCCGGGCACATGCTCGCCGGCCCGTACTGCGGCATGCTGCTCGCCGACCTCGGCGCCGAGGTGATCAAGATCGAGCCCCCCGGGGGCGACATCGGCCGGCGCGTGAGCCCGCACAGCATCGCGGGCCACAATGCCTATTTCGCGAGCCTGAACCGCAGCAAGAAGAGCGTCGTCCTGGATCTCGCGAGCGACGCGGGCCGGGAGTCGCTGCGCGCGCTCGCCGTGCGCGCGCACGCCCTGGTCACCAACCTGCGCCCGGCGGCCATCAGAAAGCTCGGCCTCACCTACGAGGCGCTCAGGGACGCGAATCCGAAGCTGGTGTGCGTCGCGCTCACCGGCTACGGCCTGGAGGGCGGCCACGCCGACCGCCCCGCCTACGATTACGTCATCCAGGCGCTCACCGGCGTGATGGCGATCACCGGCGAGCCGGGCAGCCCGCCCGCCAAGACCGGGTACTCGGCGGTCGACAACTCGGCCGGCATCATGGGCGCCCTGGGCCTGCTGGCGAAGATCGTCGAGGGCAAGGGCGGACAGATCGACGTTTCCATGCATGACGTCATGCTCTCGCAGCTGAACTACCTGGCCGGCGCCTGGCTCAACGCGGGCGAGCGCGCCAAGCGCATGGCGCACTCCGCGCATCCCTACATCGTGCCCGCGCAGGTCTTCGAGACGCGCGATGGCTGGCTGGCGGTGTTCGTCTCGCACGACGAGTTCTGGCGGCGATTCTGCACCGAAGCGGGCAGGCCCGAATGGATCGCCGATGCGCGCTTCGCCACCATGGCCGCGCGGCGCGAGAACCGCGACGCGCTGCTCGCCGAGCTGGAGCCGCTGTTCAGATCCGATACCGGCGCCTCGTGGATGGCGCGGCTCGCGCCCCTGGGCGTCGTGGCGGCGCCGGTCGAGACCCTCGAGCAGGCGCTCGACGCCCCGCTCGCGAGGCAGCGCGGCATGGTGGTCTCGCTGGGCGGCACCGGGTTGCGCGCGATCGGCAACCCGATCCGCATCGCCGGCGCGGCCACCGCCTACGGCCCGCCGCCGTGCCTGGGCGAGCACGACAGCGAACTCCAGGGGGCAGGCTCGAGCCTCGCCGCCGGCGTGCTCGCGCGCGAGCGGCGCGCCCTCGCCCGCGCCATCAGCGAAATCGAGAACCGCAGCGCCGAGGGCGAGGCGCTCGGCCGGCAGCTCGCGCCACACCGCGGCCGCGCGAGGATCGTCGGCATCACCGGTCCGCCGGGGGCGGGCAAGTCGACGCTGGTGGCGGCGCTGGCGAAGGAGCTCCTCGCGCTCGGCCGCCGCGTCGCGGTGGTGGCGGTCGATCCTTCGAGCCCGCTCACCGGCGGCGCGCTGCTCGGCGACCGCATCCGCATGGGGGACCTGCAGGCTCATGACGAGGTGTTCATCCGCTCGCTCGCCTCGCGCGGGCATGCCGGCGGCGTCAGCGGCGCCACCGGGCGCGTGGTCGCGCTGCTCGACGCCGCGGGCTTCGACGACGTCCTCGTGGAGACCGTGGGCGCGGGCCAGTCCGAAGTGGAGATCGCCTCCATCGCGGCGACACGCCTGGTCCTCTGCCCGCCGGGACTGGGCGACGACGTGCAGGCGCTGAAGGCCGGCATCCTCGAGATCGCCGATGCGTTCGTGGTCAACAAGGCCGACCTCGCCGGGGCCGAGCGCACGCTGAGCGAGCTCCAGGCGATGCTCGCGCTGCGCGGGGATACGGGACGCCCCGTGTTCGCCACCGCGGCCCTGAGCGGCCAGGGCGTCGCCGAGCTCGCGCGCTGGCTGCAGTCCCGCGGCGCGCGCGACGCCGTGCGGGCGGCGTGATGTAACCGATCGGTTACATCGGGCATGAAAAAGGCCGCCCGAGGGCGGCCTTCTGTTCTCCTGCTGCGCGATCAATCCGCGTACACGCCCGCCTTCTTGATGATCGGCCCCCACTTGTCGATCTCGGCCTTGACGTGCGCGGCGAGCGCGGCCGGGTTGACGCGCGACACCGGGTAGGCGGTGGCGCCCAGGTCCGTGAAGCGCTGGTTCACCGTCGGGTCCTTGACCGCCTCCTGCAGCGCGGCGACCAGACGGTCGATCACCGGCTTGGGGGTGCCCTTGGGCGCGTACAGCGCGTGCCAGATGCCCACTTCGAAGCCCTTCAGGCCCTGCTCGTCCAGCGTCGGCACGTCGGCGAGCGAGGGCACGCGCTTGAGCGAGGTGACGCCGAACGCCTTCACCTTGCCGGCCTTGATCTGGCTGGTGGTGTTGGTGGTCTGGTCGCACATGAAGTCCACCGTGCCGCCCAGCAGGTCGTTCATCGCCGGTGCGGTGCCCTTGTAGGGGACCGTGAGCACATCGGTCTGGATGGCGCTCATGAACAGCATGCCGCACAGGTGCGAGGCGGCGCCCAGGCCGGCATTGGCGTAGGTGACCTTGTCCTTGTTGGCCCTGATGTAGGCGAGGAACTCCTTGAAGTTGTTCGCCGGGAAGTTCGGGCGCGCGATCAGCGTCATCGGCACGTCGTTGATCAGGCCGATGTACTCGAAGTCAGTGAGCGGATTGAAGCGCAGGTTGCGGTACAGCGCCGGCGTGGTCGCCATGCCGATGTGCCAGATGAGGATGGTGTAGCCGTCGGGCTTGGCGTTCTTGACCGCTTCCGGTGCGAGGATGCCTCCGGCGCTGGGCCGGTTCTCCACCACCACGGTCTGGCCCAGGGGCTTGCCCATGGCTTGGGCGGTTACCCGCGCCACTGTGTCGGTCGGGCCGCCCGCGGCGAAGGGCACCAGCATGGATACGTTGCGGGTCGGGTACTGCTGCGCCACTGCGGCGCCGCTCGCGACTGCCAGCGCGAGCGCTGCGATTCGTTTCAGCATGCTTGGTTATCCATCCGGGTTGGGGAAGCAATGGTACACAGGCCGATGCGAACCGAATTGATCAAGGTCAAGGTGACCGCGAGCGCCGACTAGCTCCTGAGCTTCGCCGTCGCGTCCCTGACCGCGGTGCTCAGGGTTTCCCACGCGGACTCGAAGTTCGCGCGCACCGACTCCCAGGCGTCCTCGGAGATGTTGGTGAGCTCCAGCAGCTTGGTCCCGGCCTCGTCGATCTTGGCATCCAGTTCCTCGATCGACGCCTTCATCGCCGCCTGTGCGTCGGCGCTCGACTTCTCCGAAAGCGCCCGCAGCTTCTGCACATGAGCCTGCCATTCGAGCAGCTGGGCATGCAGCTTCTGCCGGTACAGTTCCTTCGCGTTCATGCGCCCCTCCTCGGTTGCCTTCAAGCTGGATGAGTGGCGCGCCCGGCGGGATTCGAACCCACGACCCTTGGCTTCGGAGGCCAATACTCTGATCCGCTGAGCTACGGGCGCTGCGCTGGAAGTCGCGCTAAAATCAGCATTTTACCAGCACAAGCGCCCAGGGGACGACCGCATGGCCGAGCACGACGAGCATTCCTCCTTCATCAAGACCCCGCAACAGCTCATCACCGTCGTGGTGCTGTCGTTCGTGGTGCCCATCTTCGGCATCATCATGCTGGTCCAGCTGGTGCTGAACAAACCCAGCGCCGACCCCGGCGCGATGACCCCCGATGCCGTCGCGGCCCGCATCCAGCCGGTGGGCAGGGTGGAGTTCGGCGCCGCCGGCCCGGCCGCCGGCGCCGCGCCACGCACGGGCGAGGAACTGGTGAAGACGGTCTGCGCCGCCTGCCATATCGCGGGCATCGCCAACGCGCCCAAGCTGGGCGACAAGGCCGGCTGGGCGCCCGCGATAAAGCGCGGCCTGCCCGAGATGCTGAAGGCCGTGATCGCCGGCAAGGGCGCCATGCCGCCGCGCGCCGGCGCCGCGGACGCGACCGACCTCGAGCTGACGCGCGCCATCATCCACATGGCCAACCAGGCTGGCGGCAACCTGAAGGAGCCCGCAGTCGCACCTGCGGAGTCGCAGGCGAAGCCGGCCGCGAAGAAGTAGTCCCGGGCTTGGTCCCGCACCTCACCACCGCGCTCAACGGCCCGCTGCTCGAACTCGAGCAGCGGATCCTGGAGGGCTCGAGCGCCATCGAGCGCTGGTTCCGCCTGCGCTGGCAGGCGCACGAGGCGCCGTTCTACACCTCGGTGGACCTGCGCAACTCCGGCTTCAAGCTGGCGCCGGTGGACACCAACCTCTTCCCCGGCGGCTTCAACAACCTCAACGCGGCCTTCATCCCGCTCGCGGTGCAGGCGGCGACCTCGCTCATCGAGCGCCTCTGCCCGGAAGCGAGGAACCTGCTGCTCGTCCCGGAGAACCACACCCGCAACCGCTGGTACCTGGAGAACGTCGCGGTGCTGGCGACCATCCTGCGCCAGACCGGGCTCGAGGTGCGCCTGGGGAGCCTCAACCCGGAGATCACCGCGCCCACCGAGCTGGAGACCGCGACCGGCAAGAAGCTGGTGGTCGAGCCGCTGCAGCGCACTGGATTGCGGCTCGGGCTGGAGGGGTTCGATCCCTGCGCCATCCTGCTCAACAACGACCTGTCCTCCGGGATCCCGGAAATCCTGCGAGGCCTCAGCGAGCAGTTGCTGCTGCCGCCGCTGCACGCGGGCTGGGCGGTGCGCACCAAGTCGCAGCACTTCCATGCCTATGACGACGTCGCCGCGGACTTCGCGCAGCTGCTGAAGATCGACCCGTGGCTGGTCAATCCGTACCACGCACAGTGCGGCGAGATCGACTTCCAGGCGCGCGCCGGCGAGGAGTGCCTTTCCTCGAACGTCTCCATGCTGCTGGAGAAGATCCGCATCAAGTACCTGGAGTACGGCATCAAGGACACGCCCTACGTCGCGGTCAAGGCCGACGCCGGCACCTATGGCATGGGCGTGATGATGGTGCGCGACGCATCCGAAGTGCGCGACCTCAACCGCAAGCAGCGCAACAAGATGGCGGTGGTGAAGGAAGGCCTGGTGGTGAGCAACGTCATCATCCAGGAGGGCGTGCACACGGTGGAGCGGATCGAGGACAAGGTCGCCGAGCCGGTGGTGTACATGATCGGCCAGCACGTCATCGGCGGCTTCTACCGGGTGCACGGCGCGCGCGGCGCCGAGGACAACCTGAACGCGCCCGGCATGCACTTCGTGCCGCTCGCGTTCGAGGAGTCCTGCATCCTGCCCGACCCGCACGCATCGTGCGACGCGCCGCCCAACCGCTTCTACGCCTACGGCGTGGTCGGGCGGCTGGCCGCGGCGGGCGCGGCGCTCGAGCTGGAGCGCACCGCGCCGACCGCGTGAAGTTTCTCTTCATCATCGACCCGCCGGCGTCGCTGCACGCCTACAAGGACACCACCGTCGCCATGATGCGCGCGGCGCAGGCGCGCGGCCACCTGGTGCACGTCTGCGGCACCGACAGCCTGCGCTTCGAGGCCGGCGCGGTGCGCGCCCGCGCCGCCCGCATCGCGCTCACCGATGACGACGAGGACTGGTACAGCGCGGACCGGGCCGAGGACGGCGTCCTCACCGGCTTCGACGCGGTGCTGATGCGCAAGGACCCGCCGTTCGACCTGGAGTACGTCACCAGCACGTGGCTCCTGTCCATGGCCGAGCGCGAAGGCGCGCGCGTGTTCAACCGCCCGGCGGCGGTGCGCGACGAGAACGAGAAGATCGGCATCCTGGAGTTCCCCGAGCTGATCGCGCCCACCATGGTGGCGCGCGAGCCCGAGCGCCTGCAGGCCTTCATCGACCAGCAGCACGACGTCATCCTCAAGCGCCTGGATTCCATGGGCGGCGAGAGCATCTTCCGCGTCCGCGGCGGCGACCCGAACCGCAACGCCATCATGGAGGTGATGGCGCAGGGCGGCGCGCGCTCGGTGATGGCGCAGCGCTACATCCCCGAGATCGCCGCCGGCGACAAGCGCATCCTGCTCATCGACGGCGCGGTGGTGCCGTTTTCGCTCGCGCGCATCGCCAAGCCGGGCGAGACGCGCGCCAACCTCGCCACCGGCGGGCGCGGCGTGGCGCAGGCGCTGTCGG
>JALHLN010000101.1 GCA_022844545.1 Burkholderiales bacterium
GCGCCCGCCTTCGCCGACTACATCCTGTTCGGGCCGTTGCAGTGGGCGCGAGCGGTGTCGCCTGTGCGGCTGCTGGAGCCCGACGACCCGGTGTACGCCTGGCGCGAGCGCATGCTGGACCTCTTCGGCGGCATGCCGCGCAACACGCGCGGCTATCCGGTCTGGGCATAGGAGAAACCCATGGCGATCAAGGCACTGGCATTCGACACCGGCGGCACGATACTCGACTGGCACCGGGGCATCTCCGGCGCGTTCGCCGCCGCCGGCGCGGCACGAGGCCTGAAGGCGGACTGGGCCGAGGTTACCAACGAATACCGGCGCCGCTCGCTCAAGGGGATCGTCAACGCGCTGCGACCGGACTACAACTTCGACGACGTGCACCGGCGTGTGCTGGACGAAGTGATCGACGAGCTCGGGCTGGGCGCGCTGACCGCTTCCGACCGCGACGCGATCTGGCGCGCCTGGCACGCGCTGGATGCGTGGCCGGACTTCCCGGCCGCGGCGGCACGGTTGCGCAGGCGCTACGTGGTGGCCTCTTTCACGCTGCTCACCACGTCGCTCGTCATCGATGTCTCGAAGAAGAACGGCATCGACTGGGACGCGATCATCTCCTGCGAGATGATCGGCGCCTACAAGGTCCGCCCGGAGGCCTACCGCACGGCGGCGAAGTGGCTGCAGCTCGATCCGGCGGAGATCCTGATGGTCGCCTGCCACAACTTCGACCTCGACGCCGCGCGCGCCTGCGGCTTCCAGACCGCTTTCGTGCGGCGACCCGCTGAATGGGGCCCGGCCGGGCCGCCGGATCCGAACCCCAATGCCGCCTGCACGCTGGTGGTGGACGGGTTCGCCGAACTGGCGGACCGACTGGGCGCATGAGTAGCCCTGCCCTCGCGCCGAGTCCGTCCTACCAGCGCAGCACCCGCGGCCCGATCAGTGCGCCAACCGCCGCGGGCGCGACCATGCCGATGACGTACCAGATGCCGAGAAACGGCGCCGCCAGTTCCGGACAATGAATGGCGTAGGCCAGCGCACCGGTCGCGCCCGAGAGCAGTCCAGCGGCCGCGCCCGCCAGCCTCAGCCGGGTCGGCGCCAGACCCCGCATCGCCCACAGCAGCGCGGCGAACACGGGTAGCGAAAGCATTGCGATCCTGGGCGCGCAGACCAACCACGTCTGCCCCAGCACCAGATCCATTCTTCTGTCGGGTTCCGCCGACAGCCATGCGAACGCGCCGGCCAGCCACATGGCCAGTACTGTCGCGGCCAACGCCTCCGGGACGCGCCCGGGCAGCCAGCCCGGGACGGACAATCGGCGCGTGGCAAGCAAGGACGCGGCCGCCAGCGCCGCGACGAAAGTGATCTTGGCCGTGAACATCGGCAGCAACGCGACCTGCGGCAGATTCGGATTGATGCCCAGTGCCGCAGCCATGAGAAGGAAGGACGCGCCCCCGCCACACCCCAGCGCGATCGCAAGGCGACGCGCCACCAAACCGCGGCGGGTCGGGCCCTCGCCCGCGGCCAGCAGGGCGATCAGTTCATCGGTCTTCACGCCTTCCCCCGCACCTGGGCTGCGAGCGCCTTCAGCCCGCGATGCACGCCGATTTTCACCGCCGATTCGGACAGGCCCGTCAGGCGCGCGGTTTCGGCGACCGACCGGCCCTCGAGTTTGACGTGGACGATCGGCAAGCGCTGCCGGTCCGGCAATGTGGTGAGAAGCTTGGCGAGATCGCGGCGCGCGTCCGCCGGCTCTTCGTCTGTGCTCGCCACCAGCTCCTGCGCGTCGTCCAGTGCGTCATTGCGCGATTCGTGGCGCCCGCGGCGCCGCAGCAGGTCGATCAGCTTGTATTTCGCAATCGCGTGCAGCCACGCGGTCAGTGGCTGACCGGCATCGTAGGTGTGGCGATGATTGTGCATGGCCAAGAGCGTCTCCTGCACCAGATCCTCCGCCTCATCGGGCGCGTGCGTCAAACGGTGCCGGAAGTACGCGCGCAGATGCGCGCTCAAGGCGCCGAGGCAGGCGCGGTATGCCCCCTCGTCCCCATCGAGTCCCCGCAGCCATAGCGCCCGCAGGCGGTCTTCGATTTCGTTCAAGCTCGTTCCTGCGTTAGTTCGTCGCGGCAAGGCGTTCGGTTACAGCGCGACTGCCGCGCGGCAAGGCGGCTGGATTGTGCCTGAGCGCGCATTTCCTGTAACCGGCGTCGCCCGGCCATCGAATATCAGATTGACCGACCGCACTCCCGCGGGCCGGACTTGATACTAGGAAGACAAACACCATGCGCAATACGAATCCTTCCCGACTCGCGCGCCGCGCCGCGGCCATTGCCTTCGCTTTGCTCGCCCCGGCCAGTGCGGCGTTCGCGCTGGAGGAGCATTTCATCAAGGACGGCGCGGCCGCCGGCGGCGCTGACGTGGTCGCCTACCACACGGTCGGCCGGCCGATGCAGGGCTCGAGCCAGTTCACGGCCACGTATCAGGGTGCGACCTGGCACTTCGCCTCCGCCGCCAACCGCGACCTGTTCGCCGCCCAGCCGACGCGCTATGCGCCCGCCTACGGCGGCTGGTGCGCCGCCGGCGTGAGCAAGGGCAAGAAAGTCGCGAGCAAGTCCGAGCACTGGAAAATCGTCGACGGTCAACTGTACCTGAACAGCTCCGAGGGCGCCGACAGGATGTTCGTCACCGATTCCCAGGGCGTGATTCGCAAGGGCGAGGCGAACTGGAAAACCATCTTCGCCACCGAGGCCGGCAAGCTGTGATGTGGCTCGCCCGGCGCCCTCGGCGCCGGGCGAGCGCGCTCAAGCTGGCGTCATTTGGAACCAGACCCAGGCGTCATTTCGGCGGCGGTGCGCCGACAAAGCATGAGCTTCCACACCGCCAATGGAGATCCTGATGAACCTTCGAGCACCCGTCACCGGCCTGCTGGCCGCGTTTCTGGTTGCCACGGCCGTCTTCGCCGGAGAGCAACCCTACAACAAGGCTGCCTTCGACCTGGCCCTGGCCGAGGGAAAGCCGGTGATCGTGGACTTCTACGCCGACTGGTGCCCGACCTGCAAGGCGCAGAAGCCCCATGTACTGAGCATCCTGGGCGAGCCCCGGATGAAGGACGTGGTTCTGTTCGTCGCCGACTACGACAAGGAGCGGGACTTGAAACGATCCCTGCGCGTGACGCAGCAATCGACCTTCGTCGTCTTCAAGGGCGGCAAGGAAGTCGCCCGCTCGACAGGTCAGACGAAGCGGGAAGACCTGGCCGCGCTGTTCGCCAAGGCGCTCTGACCGCGCCGGACCGGGGCGAGGCATGGAATTCGGCGTCGGCACCTACGGCCTGGGCTACCTCGCGGGCTTGCTGTCCACGCTCTCGCCCTGCGTGCTGCCGCTGGTTCCGATCCTGATCGCGACCGCGGCGGCGGCGCATGCGCTGGGCCCCTACGCGCTCGCGCTCGGCCTCATGCTGTCGTTCTCGCTGGTCGGGATCTTCCTCGCCACGCTCGGCGCCTCGCTGGGCCTGGACCAGAAAATCTTCCGCACCGCGGCCGCCGTGATTCTGATCCTGTTCGCCGTGGTGCTGCTCTCGCCCCGCCTCCAGGAGCGCTTCGCCACCGCAACGTCGGGCTTGAGCGCCGCCGGCGACGGCCTCCTGTCGCGCCTGAAGCTGGACGGGCTGGGCGGCCAGTTCGTGGTCGGCCTGGTGCTCGGCGTCATCTGGAGCCCCTGCGTGGGACCGACGCTGGGCGCGGCCACCACTCTGGCCTCTCAAAGCAGCCAGCTCGCCCAGGTCGCGCTGCTGATGATGATCTTCGCGCTGGGCGCCGGCACGCCGCTGGTCGTGCTGGGCTCGGTCTCGCGCGCTGCCATGATGCGCATGCGCGGCCGGATGATGCAGGTCGGCAAGCTGGGCAAATCCGTCCTCGGCGGCCTGCTGCTCCTGGTGGGCATCGCCATCCTCACCGGCGGGGACAAGGCCCTGGAGGCCTGGATGCTGCGCCATGGCCCGGAATGGCTGAACGAGCTGACGACCCGCTACTGATGATGCGCCTCGCCGTCTTCCTTTTCAGCCTGGCACTCGCCGTGCCGGTGATCGCGCAGGAAGCGCCCGCGCGCATGACCCAGGCGCGGCTGCACCAGTTCATCGCCGAGCACGCGCAGGAGGTCAGCGTTCAGGGCAACGTCGTCACCTTCCGGGTCGGCGAAGCGCGGCTGGTCGGCGTCTCCGACGCCGCGGCGGACCGGATGCGCTTTCTCGCGCCGATCATGCCGCCGGCCGATGTCTCGCCCGAGGAACTGATCGCCTCCCTGATCGCCAACTTCCACACCATGCTCGATGCCCGGTACGCGGTTTCGAAAGGCATCGTGTTCGCCGCCTTTCTGCACCCGCTGTCGCCGCTTACGGCCGGGCAGGTCGTCTCGGCGATGCGCCAGGTGGCCGCGGCGCGGGAGAGCTTCGGGACCGACTTCTCCAGCGGCGGACCGGCGTTTCCCGCTCCGCGCTGACGGCGCGCCCGCCTTGTCACGGAGATCGAACCTCGAGCAACTCGACAAGTTCGTCACTGAGCGGACCGATGGGCGTCCAGGATTGGTGGCGAACCTTTATGTAGCGGCCGATCTCCGGTGCATACCAGGCGGAGTACGCGAAACGTTCCGGCACAAGCTGTACCGCGGATGGGATAGTACCGGCGAACGAACGATGGCCTTGGACATCGACACGCAGCGCCCGGTATGTGCCAGCCGGTACGCTGACCGGCTCCCAACCCTGTGCCTGCGCGGAGTAGCGCCAAGAACCATATCCTTGATGCGGGTAGTCAGGCGAACCCGTCAGCACCGGTAGCGCGCCGGGCACGATCCCCATCGCGAAGTACGGGGCAAATTCGATCATGGATGCGCCTGAGGCCAACAATCGCCCGATAAATCTCTGCTCGCGTAAATCGATCTCCGTGCGCACGGTCGACAGGCCGGCGACAGCAAAGCGCTCGTACACCGTTTCTCCATCGAGACCTGCCACAGCGATGCTGAACTCCTGAACCTGGCGCGCGTTACGCCGATCAACCCAGGAGTATCTGTAGATCATCCCCGGTACCGGATAGGGTGGGCCCGCGCGCGTTGAAACACTCGGCGCAACGGCCGCCACACCGGTCTGCGGCCTGCCTTGCGCCAGCGGAGGCCGCTCGCCGACGGGCACCGTTGACGCAGCGTCGCCCGGAAGGCGAGCAACCATTCCCTCTGGCTCGTCGCTCTTGTCGATTCTGAGAGTAGCGCCGAACACGACCCGAATATTCGACGGATAATCGTAGGCTGTGCCCCTGTTGTGATCGATTAGGGCGCCTACGCCACCGCCGAAAATAATGTTGCCAAACATACCTGAGTTGGCTCGTGACACGGCAACGACCGTGCCTGCCTCCCTCCCCTTGGCTTCGCATTGCACCAGCAAGTCTTGCGCCGAGCGCATGACGGTAGCGATCGTCGGAGGTCTGGCGGACCAGGTACCCTTGTCGTTCGTGAGGCGGCACTCCGCTCCCGGGGCAGCAGCGCCATTCTGGTCCAGGGCTTGAAGTGAGAGGTTCTGCACCTCGCTGCCCGTGATCGTTGCGCAGCCCGAAGCAAACGCCACGGCGAGTATCGCCACGGTGCCGCGCAAGACGCTCTCGAAGCGGCCACAGAGATTTCGGGCGGCGCGCCTGCTATTACGTAGCGCCGGGAATCGCGCAAACGCCTGTACCGAAAGCGAATGTATTTCGGGCATGACAATCGAATGAGGGCCTGATCCCGCGTAAGCCGGTCCGCGCTTCATGCGTTCCTCCCTTACGGTTACTTTGCTTTCCGGCCGTTCGCGCAAGCGATACATCTCTTGCGTTGCTGGTCATCGTCGAAAAGGAAGTCGAGGCAAATCTACCCGTGTCGCGGGCGAGGGGCAAGGTCTCGCAGGCCTGGCAAGGCACGACAGGGTTGCGCGCAAGTCGAGTAAGGCGGCTTCTGACCAGTGCCGCAGGCCGGGACAAGCCTTGGGCACCGCCCGCAAATGTGCACGATCGTGCACATTTGCGCCCCGCCCGCTACCGCATCCTGAGGACAATGGGCTCCAGCGCCTGACCCTGCGCGAGCACGCGGCCGATCGCGGCGGCGTGCCCGTAACCCAACTCGCGCAGTGCGGCGAGGCAGGCCTCGGCCCGATCCGCCGGTACGCCGGCCAGCAGGCCGCCGGCGGTCTGCGGATCGAAGATCAGCGCGTAGCGCGGGTGGCTCACCGCCTCCTCTTGGTTGCGCAGCGCGCGACGCAGGCGCACGTTGGCCGGCTGCAGCGAGCTGAGGATCCCGGCCGCGCTGGTTTCTTCAGCGCCCTCGAGGACCGGAATCGCGGCCAGGTCCAGTTCCGCGTCCACCTCGGAGGGCCGCGTCATCTCCACCAGGTGCCCCAGCAGGCCGAATCCGGTCAGGTCGGTGCAGGCGCTCGCGCCGTGCTCGCGCAGGCAGCGCGCCGCGAGCCGGTTCGACTGGCACATGGAGGCGAGCGCGGCGTCGATCCAGCGCCCACGCGCTTCCAGCCGCGCGTGCGCGGCGAACAACGTGCCGGTGCCCACCGGTTTGGTGAGGATCAGCACGTCGCCCGCGCGCAGGCCGCCCTTGCGCAGAGCCGGCGCGCCCGCTTCATCCAGCAGGCCGTTGACGGCAAACCCGAGCGCCAGTTCCCGGCCCTCCCCGGTGTGGCCGCCCACAAGGGCGCACCCGGCCTCGTTGAGGACCTCGACCGCGCCGGTCATCATCTGCAGCAGGACGTCCTCCACCTTGGCCTCCAGGCCCGGCGGCACGGTCGCGATCGCAGTGGCCGATTGCGCCTCCGCGCCCATGGCGAAGATGTCCCCCAGCGCGTGGTTGGCCGCGACCTTGCCGAACACATAGGGGTCGTCGATGAAGGCACGGAAGAAGTCCACCGTATGGACCATCGCCTTGCCCGGTGGCACGCGCACCACCGCGGCATCGTCGGGCGCGTGCAGGCCGATCAGCACGTCGTCCCGCTCCACCGGGCGCAGGGCGCCGAGGGCGCGCGAGAGCACGGAGGCGCCCACCTTCGCGCCGCAGCCGCCGCAGCGCATCGCGATCGCCGAGATCGCCTGCGAGGCTTCCTCCGCCTCCAGCCGGATCGCAGGCTGCGCGGCCGGCGCCGCCGCCATCGCCGGCAGGCGGTCGAACTTCGCCATGAAGCGCCGGTCGATCCAGTCCTTCCAGCGCCAGGTCCAGTCCCCCCGCAGGCCGAGCGCACCGCGCGAGGCCACGGCGTGGCGGTCGCCAGTGCTGATCAGCGCCAACCAGCGCCGCTGCGGCCGGTAAGGCTTCAGCGCCCGGCCCTCGACCGCGCGGCGCAGATTCTCCGCCAGCGGCGGCCCTTGTCGCACGGCGAACACGCCGGCCTTTTCCAGCCGGTGGCTGACCATCGACGCGATGTCGCCCGCGGCGAAGACATTGGCCGCGGTGACCGTCTGCAGGGTGTCCTCGACGCGGATAAAGCCGCCCTCGTCCAGGGCAAGCCCGCTGTCGCGCAACCAGGCGGCACCGCCGGCCTGGGTTACCCAGACGGTCTCGTCGGCTTGCAGCGTCTCGCCGCCCGCGGTGCGCAACGCCGATGCGGAGACTTGCGTGACCTCCGCGTCGCGGTGCACCACGACCCCGCGCTGCTCGAGCACGCGCATGAACGTCGCCTGCACCCAGGCATTGTGGGTGGGCAGGATCCGGTCATCGCGTGTCAGCAGGTGGAACTGCAGCGCGTCCGGATCGCGGCCAAGCGCCCGCAATTCCCCGCGCAAGCGATACTGCATCGCCAAGGTCAGCTCGACGCCGCCCGCGCCGGCGCCGACCACCGCGATGCTCATGCGCCCTGCATGCCCGCGGACGCGGTCCAGCAGCAGGCGCCAGCGCGCATCGAAGCCGTTGATCGGCTTGACCGGCACCGCGTGCTCCGCGGCGCCCGGCACGTCGCGCATCTGCGGCGTGGAGCCGATGTTGATGGACAACTGGTCGTAAGGCACCGGCGGCCGGTCGCGGCAGCGCACGCGCCCGGCGCCCAGGTCCAGGCCGAGCGCCTCGTCGCGGTAGAAGCGCGCGCCGGCGAACTGCGCCAGCCGCGACAGGTCGATGTGCACCTCGTCATAGCCGTAGTGGCCCGCGATGTACCCCGGCAGCATCCCGGAGTAAGGCGTGTGGGTGTCGCGGCAGACCAGGGTCAGGCGCACGCCCGGCAGCGGGCGCATGCCGAAGCGCTTGAGCACCGTGACATGGCTGTGGCCGCCGCCGACGAGGACGATGTCCCTGAGGACGGGCTGATCGGGGGATTGCACCGGAAATGTAGCCTCGACGGAACCGCGAAGCGCGGCGCCGCGCAGAATAGCATTGCGGCCGGCGCAGTGGCCGGCACAAGCGCGAGGCAAGCCGCGCCAAGGATCCGGCTCAGGCCGCTGCCCTGGCGGCAACCCAGCTGCGTTCGAACTCCGCCGCGCTGACCGGTTTTCCGATCAGGTAGCCCTGGACTTCGTCGCAGCGCCGCCGCCTCAGGAAATCCAGCTGCTGCTCGGTCTCGACGCCTTCGGCCACCACGCGGGTGCCCAGCGCCTGCCCCAGGCGCAGCACCGCGTCGCAGATCGCCTCGCCGTGGTGATCCGCGCCGATGCTCTCGACGAAGGAGCGGTCGATCTTGATCGCATCCACCGCGAAGCGGTGCAGGTAGATGAGCGACGAGTAGCCGCTGCCGAAGTCGTCGATCGAAACATGCACGCCGAGCCGGCGCAGCGCCGACAGCGTCTCGGCGGTGCTGGCGACATCGCGCATCGCCGCGGTCTCCGTGATCTCGACTTCGAGCAGGTCAGGCTTGAGGCGGTATTCGGCGAGCGCGCGCTCCAGGCGCGCCTGCAGGTCCGGAAGGGAGAACTGCTGCGCCGACAGGTTGACCGCGAGACGCGGCGAACAGCCGTGGCGGTCGAGCCAGGCGCGCATCTGGGCGCAGGCCGCGCGCAGCACGAAGTCGCCGATCGGCACGATCAGCCCGGTGGTCTCGGCCAGCGGGATGAAGCGGCCCGGGCTCACGGCGCCGCGCGTGGGACTGGTCCAGCGCAGCAGCGTCTCGGCGCCGGCGACGCGCGAAGCGCCCGCGCCGACCAGGCTCATCTTGGGCTGGTACACCGGGTACAGTTCGCCCGCCGCCAGGGCCTGTTCGAGATCCCGTGCCAGCCGCTGCCGATCGCCGGCCTCGCGCGCCAGGTCCGCGGAGAAGAACTGGTACTCGCCGCTGTCCTCCGCGCCGGTGCGGGACAACGCGAACTCCGCCTGGGTCAGCAGCGCCGGCGCGTCCATGTCGGCCGCGCGAACACTGGCGATGCCCAAGCGCACGCGCGGCGCGTTCGCACCGTCTGCGCAGGCCGTCTTGATGATCCGCAGGATCTGCTCCGCGTAGAGGGCGTCATTCTCGTCTTCGGCGCGCAGGCGCGCGACGGCGAAGCGGTCTGCGCCCAGGTGGGCCACGAAATCGCCCGCGTTGATGGCGCGCTTCAGTTTCGCCGCCAGCCGCTTCAGCATCTCGTCGCCGCGTCTCGTACCCGCGCCTGCGTTCACCTCCCGGAAGCGGAGCAGATTCACCAGCACCAAGGCGACATGCCGGTCCGCGGCCTCGACCGACCGGCTGCGCTCGAGGTACTCGATCAACGCCCTGCGGTTCGGCAGGCCGGTCAAGGCTTCGTGGTGCGAGAGGTAGCGCGCGCGCTCCTCTGCGATGGCTTGATCGCGCCGCTGGGCGTCCGCGATGCCCTCCAGCATGGCGTCATGCGCGCGGATCACATCACCCATCTCATCCTGACGGGTGGTGCCAACGGCATAGCGTTCCGCCTGGCCGGGGTCCGCCCCTGCGGCCAGCGAGCTCGTTCGCAGCGCAAGCAAGGGCCGCAGCACACCGAAGTGCAACACCAGCATCGTCCCCGCCGTGACCACCAGGACGATGATCGCCACCAGGCCGCCGATGCGCAGAAGATAGGCCCACAGTTCGCCTCGCACATGGCTGGCATCCAGGCGCGCGATCACCAGCGGCTCCCCGGCGCGGCCGCTGCGCCAGGCGATGTCGAGGCGGCGGCCGTCGACGGAACGGCCGATGCGCTCGACCATCATCCCCGCCGCTCGGGACAGGTCTTCCGAGTACTGAAGCGAGCCGTGCTCGCCCGCGCGCAGGATCGCGCGGCCGTCGCGCCCATAGAGCGCGATGCCGGCCAGGTTGTACTGGCCCACCATGGCGCCGAATTCCGCCAGCCGCGCCTCGCCGCCGACCAGCAATGCCGGCTCCAGCGCAATGACCGCATGATTCGCGAGCCGCTCCAGCTCGCCCTGCACGAAGCGTTGCGCCGTGGGAACCAGGATCGCGCTCTCGACCACGAGGATCAGTCCGAACACGGCCAGCGTGATGCGCCAGCAGAGCCGGCAGGAGAGCGCTTGCTTCATCTGCCGGAGGGATCCCATCGAAGGCCTCAGGCGCGGATCGCGCCCACGACGCTGTCCACCACCGCGGCATTGGAACCGACCACCCCCACGCTTCCCTTGCCCGCGGACACCACGCTTGCGTACATGCCATGCTGAGTCGCCCGGCCGTGGCGCGCCATCGGCGTGTCCGGCATCACCAGCAGCGTCACCTTGTCCTGCGGCACCATCAGGATGACGTGGTACGCGGTTCCCTCGCCCAGCGGGCAGGGCGCGATGTGCTGCACGCGGCCGATGCGCTCGATGCGTTCCAGCGGCAGGGTGTCGGCCAGCATGCGCGCCGCCTCTTCGCGCGGCATCGCGCCCATCATGATCGACTTCGCCTCGTCCTTCATGACGAAATCGATGCAGGCCATGGCCATCGGATCGTCGCGCCCGCGCCAGGCATAGATGCCGGCGCCGGCGGCGAGCACCGCGACCGACGCCGCGGCGAGCCAGCGCCGCCGCCCCGGGTCCGCCGGCGCCG
>JALHLN010000102.1 GCA_022844545.1 Burkholderiales bacterium
CACGAGATACACCGCGCTCACGTCCACCATCGGGTCCACGGTCTCGGGACGGACGCGCTTCAACTTGCGCATGTGGCGGAACAGCGCCGAGAGCGGCACGCGGCCCTCGCGCGAGAGCAATTGCGCGGCGAGGATGGGCGAGAGCGCCGCCGGCAGCCAGACGAAGGCCTGCAGGATGCCTTGCGCGATGCCGCGGTTGGCCGCGAGGATCGCCGCCAGCAGGATGAAGCCGATGGTGGAGAGGTCCGCGATGGTGGCGTGCTGCGCGGGCCCAAGGTCCAGGCGCAGCCGCGCCTGCGCCTGGAGCGCGAACAGGAGCGCCAGCACCGCGCCTACGGCGAGGTTGCCCGTCTGCCAGCCCCAGAACGCAAGGCCCGCGCCCAGAAGGAGAGGAGAGGCGCTCATTTGATTGCCGCCAGTCCCTGCTCGATCTCGCCCGGGTGCAGCACCGCCACGCCCATGGGCAGGCGGGCGGGCGCCTGGTCCTTGCGACAGACCAGCAGCGCGCGAACCTCGTTGCCGGTAGCGCGCAGGCCGTCGATGAACGCGCGCCGAGCCTCGTCCCAGGCGACCAGGATCACGATCACGCTGGAGAGCGTCTCGCGGCGCGCCACCACCGCGCGGGCGAGCGCCGGGAACTGCGCCGCGTCGCTGGGGCCGATGCCGGCGAGCGCCTCGAGCATGTGCTCGGCCTGCATCTGCCCGCGGCCGGCGGTGTAGGCGCGCACGCTCGGCTCCTCCGGAGAGGTGGCTCCCCCCACGAACAGCACGTCGAGCAGGCACTCGTGGGTGTCGATGGTGTAGACGAAGGAGGCCGCGAGCGCGACCGCGTCCTCGAACGCGGCGTCCCAGTCGCTCGTCCGGGTATCCGCGCCGGTGTCCAGCACCAGCGCATGGCGCTCGAAGAACTCGTCCTGATACTCCTTCACCACCGGCTTGCCGGTGCGGGCGAAGCTTTTCCAGTGCACCCGCTGCAGCGGGTCGCCGGGACGGTAGTCGCGCAGCGCAAGGAACTCCTCGGAGTCCCCGACCGAGGCCGCCTGCGACACGCCGCCGGGCTGGTACTTGCGCCTGCCCGCCAGCACCAGTTCCGGCAGCCGGTAGCGCCTGGGCAGCGCGATGACGCGCGCGGGCAGCTCGAGCAGCGCGAGGCTTTTCACCAGGCCCAGCGGATCGCCGCGCGACACCGTGAGCCCGGCCAGTTCCAGCCGCCCGCGCCGTCGCGGCACGAAAGACTGCCTGAGGCTCACCCGTTCCCCCGGCGCGAGCACGCCCAGCGCCGCCGGCGCGACTTCGCGCGGCAGGCGGCGCTCGATGAGCCAGCGCCAGCGGAAGAAGCCCACGCTCCGGTCCCACCAGTTGCGCCGCTCCTCGCCCGGCTCGCGCACGCGGCGGAACTCCTCGAACCCGGGCCGCGGGTCACGGAAGCGCTCGGTGATCTCGGCATCCGCCACCGGGCGCGGGCCCCGGTTGACCACCGTCACGCGGTAGCTGAAGGGCTCGCCGGCCGTGGCGTAGCGCGGCAGCTCGCGGCTCGCGGCCAGGCCGCGGATGCGCGGGCGGAGCACCAGGCTCGCGCCCCAGGCGAGGACGAGCAGCGCGGCGAGGAAGGTGAAGGCGCGATAGGTGACCGTCTGGTTGGTGTCCATGCCCGCGGCCGCCGCCGCCGCCGCGGTGCCCAGCGTCACCCAGCCGGCGAGCGTGAGGCGCTCGCGCAGCCAGTGGTCGAGCGCGCTCATGGCGCGCAGGGCAAGGAACGTGAACCGGCGCATTCGGTTCGTCGCTGCGTCCTCTATGCCGGGACCGGCACCTCGCGCACGATGTCCGCCACCAGTCCCGCGCCCGAGGCGCCGGCGAACTTCGCCTGCGGGTCGAGCACGATGCGGTGCGCGAGCACCGGCACCGCCAGTTCCTGGACGTGCTCCGGGCGGACGAACTCTTCGCCGTCGAACAGGGCGAGCGCCTTGGCGGCGTGGGCGAGCGCGAGCGAGGCGCGCGGGCCGCAGCCGAGTTGCACCTGCGGCGCGCTGCGCGTCCGGCGCACCAGTTCAACAACGTACCGGCGCAGCTCGTCGGCGACTCGCACTTCGCGTACGCGCGCCTTCAGCGCCAGCACTTCCTCGTGCGAGGCGACGGCTTTCAGCGCCGCGAGCGGATGCCCCAGGTCCTGCGCCGCCAGCACCTCGGCCTCGACTTCGGCCTCGACGTAGCCCAGCGCGAGGCACATGGCGAAGCGGTCCATCTGCGCCTCGGGCAGCGGGTAGGTGCCGCGGAACTCGACCGGGTTCTGCGTCGCGACGACGAAAAAGAGCTCATCCATCGGATGGGTGCGGCCTTCCACCGAGACCTGGGCCTCGGCCATCACCTCCAGCAGCGCGGACTGGGTGCGTGGCGAGGCGCGGTTGATCTCGTCGGCGAGCAGGATGGAGGTGAACACCGGCCCCTCGCGGAACTCGAAGGTCTGCTCCCTCTGGTTGAATACCGACACGCCCAGGATGTCCGAGGGCAGCAGGTCGGGGGTGAACTGGACGCGGGTGAATTTCGCGCCGATGGAGGCGGCGAGCGCCTTGGCGAGCGTGGTCTTGCCGGTGCCGGGGTAGTCCTCGATGAGGACGTGGCCGCCGGAGGCGAAGGCGGCGAGGAGCTTCCTGACCGCCTCGCGGCTGCCGCGCATCACCTGCTCGATGTTGCCGCCGATGCGCCCGAACAGCGCCGCGGCCTCGCCGGCGGTCACGTGACCACGGTCCTATGCCGCCTGCGCTTCAACCTGCTTTTTCTCGCCGATCGCGCGCGCGAAGTCGAGCACTGCCTGGGCGAGCGCGACGCGGTCCTCCGCGCTGCGCATGATGGTCTGCGTCACCAGCACCTCCATGCCGTTGGCGCGCACGGCGTCGGCCTGGGCCGCGTCCTCGGTGTCGAGCACGAAGCCGTCGGCAAGGCGCAGGTACTCCATGGACGCGCGCAGCGCCGAGGCGTCGTGGCCCAGTTCTGCCATCATCTTGCCCGCGGTGCCGCGCAGCGCCCGGCCGCCGACGATGGGCGAGACCGCGATCACCGGCGCGCGGCGCTTGCGCAGCATCTCGCGCATGCCCTGGACCTCGAGGATCGGGGCGATGGTGTGGTAGGGGTTGGCGGGCGTGATCACCACCGCCTCCAGGTCCGGCGAGTCAAGCACGTTCGCGATCTCGGGCGTGAGTTGCGCCACGTCGGCACCGGCGTACTGGAAGCCGTGCACCGCCGGCTCGCAGCCGAGCGTGGTGAAGTACTCCTGAAATGCCACCGCGCCGTCATCGGTCAGCACGTGCGTGCGCACCTGGTCGTCGCTCATGGGCAGCACGCGCGCCTGAATCCCCAGGTGCCTGCAGAAATCCGCGGTGATCTCGGTCAGGCGACGGTCCTGCGCCTGCCACGCGGTGCGCAGGAGCGGCGCGGCGAGGGACTTGTCGCCCAGCGCGAGGCGATCCGGGCCGCCCAGCAGCTTCAGCATGCCGTACAGGGCCTGGGTGTCGCCCGCCGGTTCCCACGGGGTGGCGGGGCTGCCAACGCCCGAGAGCGTGTAGAGCAGCGTGTCCAGGTCCGGACAGAAGGAAAGGCCCAGGTGCTCGTAGTCGTCGCCGGTGTTGACCACGACGGCGCAATCCGCGCCGCGCAGGCGGGCGAAGCCGTCCGCCAGCTTGGCGCCTCCCACCTGGCCTGCGAGCGCGACCACGATTCCCATGGCCGTAGTGTAGCTTGCCCCGCTAGCGGCGCCTGGGCAGCGCCTGGAAGTTGAAGAGGCGATTGGTGAGCCGCTTCCTCAGGCCGACGTCGAACCAGCGCGACAGGTAATCGAGCAGCGCGAAGTCCCGGTTGCCGTGCAGTTCGCCGACGATGTACTTCGCGCCGGCCAGGATCTCCTCTGGAAGCGAGGTCAGGATGTCGTACTCCGCGCCCTCGGTGTCGATCTTGATCACGTCCACCTGCGTGATGCCCAGCTCTGCGAGCGCGGCGGCGGCGTTGCGCACCCGGATGCGGACCCTGCGCCCGGCGTCGCTGCCGGCCGGGTGCAGGCTGAAGCCGCCGAAGTTGAGCGGATTGGCGCTGGCGAACATCTCCAGTTCCGCGTCGGCGGCGCCCAGGCCGTAGTCGAGGCCGCGGATGCGGGGGCAGTTGGCGATGTTCTTCTGCAGCACCGCGAAGTTGTCCGGCACGGGTTCGAAGGCATAAATGTTACCGATCGGTAACATTTGCGCGAAGTACAGGGCGGTGGCGCCGATGTTGGCGCCGATGTCGAGCACCGTGCGCACCTCCCCGGGCTCGAAGCCGGCCGCCGCGGGCGGCGCGTACTCGTCGCGGTGGCGCGGCTTCAGGAGGTGGTTGTAGATCATCCACGGGTCGCTGGAGCCGACGCGGTAATGCAGCCGCATGCCGTCGCGCTCGATCTCGCCCATGCGGCCGCCGTCGTAGGGCGCGAGGCAGTCGCGCAGGAAGGCGGGGCTGCGCGAGCGCAGCAGCACCTTCGCCTTCATCTTCAGCGTTACCGCCACGCTCAAAGCCTCGCCGCCAGCTCGGCGCCTTCCAGCATGGCGCGCTTGGCGTCCAGCTCGCCCGCTTCCTTCGCGCCGCCGATCAGGTGCGCCGCCTTCAGTTCACGCTTGGGTTCCTGCCCGGCGCAGAGGATGATGGTGTCGGCCGCGATCACCTGCTCCTTGCCGTCCACGGCGATGTGCAGGCCGGCGTCGTCGATGCGGCGGTACTCGACCCCCTTCAGCATCTTCACGCCGTTCCTCGCCAGCTCGGCGCGGTGGACCCAGCCGGTGGTGCGGCCCAGCGTGCTGCCGAAGGCGGTGGTGGAACGCTTTAGCATCGTGATGCGGTGCGCGGGCTTCGCCGCCGGCAGGCCGCCGGGATCGAGGCCTCCCGCGTTGGCGAGCGACTCGTCGATGCCCCAATGATGGGAGAAAGCCTTCGTCTCCAGCGTCGAGCGCGCGTTGCGCTCCAGCAGCCAGACGGCGACGTCGAAGCCGATGCCGCCGGCGCCGATGATGGCGACGTTCGCCCCGACCGCGACCTTCCCGGTGAGCACGTCCACGTAGCCCACGACCTTCGGGTTCTCGATGCCCGGGATCGCCGGCTGGCGCGGGTCGATGCCCGAGGCGAGCACCACTTCGTCGAAGCCATCGAGCTCGGCCTGGGTCGCGGCGTGGTCGAGCAGCACCTTCACGCCGGCGCGGCGCAGGCGCTCGGCGTAGTAGGCCACCGACTCGGCGAACTCCTGCTTGCCGGGGATGCGCCTGGCGAGGTTGAACTGGCCGCCCAGCTCGGAGGCCTTCTCGAACAGCACCACTTCGTGGCCGCGCTCGCCGGCCACCGCGGCGCAGGACAGTCCGGCAGGGCCGCCGCCCACCACCGCGATGCGCTTGCGCGCCGGGGTCTTTGTGTAGACCAGCTTGCTCTCGCGGCCGGCGCGCGGGTTGACCACGCAGCTGGCGGGCTGGCCGATGAAGTAGTGGTCCAGGCAGGCCTGGTTGCAGGCGATGCAGATGTTGATGCCGGCGCGGTCGCCGGCCTTGGCCTTGTTGGCGAACTCGGCATCCGAGAGCATGGCGCGCGCGAGCGACACCATGTCCGCGTCGCCGCGCGCTAGCAGGTCCTCGGCGGTCTCGGGCGCGTTGATGCGGTTGGAGGCGACGGTGGGGATCTTCACCGCCTGCTTGATGCGGCGAGTGGCCCAGGAGAAGCCGGCGCGCGGCACTGCCTGCGCGATGGTCGGGATGCGCGCCTCGTGCCAGCCGATGCCGGTGTTCAGAAGGCTGGCACCTGCCTTCTCGATCGCTTTGGCGACCGTGACGATCTCCTCGCCCGTGAGCCCGCCCTCGACGAGGTCCAGCGCCGAGATGCGGTAAACAATGATGAACTCCGGGCCGGTGGCGGTGCGCGTCTGGCGCACGACCTCGCAGGCGAAGCGCATGCGGTTCTCGAGCGAACCGCCCCATTGGTCCGCGCGCTGATTGGTGCGCAGGGCGAGGAACTGGGTAATCAGGTAACCCTCGGAGCCCATGATCTCGACGCCGTCGTAGCCGGCGGTCTGCGCCAGCACCGCGGCGCGCACGAAATCGCCGATGGTCTGCTCGATCTCCGGCGCGCTCAGTTCCCGCGGTGCATGCTGGTTGATGCCGGCCTTGATGGGCGAGGGCGCGACGATGCGCTCGTGGAAGCCGTAGCGCCCGGAGTGCAGCACCTGCAGCACGATGCGGCCGCCGGCCTCGTGCACCGCCTGCGGGATGACCTTGTGGCGCGCCGCGTCCTCCTTGGTGCTCATCTGCGCTCGGTGCGGGCTCAGTTCTCCGGCGTCGTTGGGGGAAAACCCGCCGGTCACGATCAGCGCCGCGCCGCCGCGCGCGCGCTCGGCGTAGAACGCCGCCAGCCGCGGCATGCCGTCGGGGCGCGCTTCCAGCCCGGTGTGCATCGAGCCCATGAGGATGCGGTTGGGCAGGCGCACGCCGCCCGGCAGATCGAGCGGTCGGAAAAGATTCGGATAGGCAGCCATAGTGGCCGGCATTCTAACTGCTGATAATCAGGGACAGACCACGTTTTCGCCGTCGCCGTCGATTGGAAAACGTGGTCCGTCCCTATTTCGAGGTGACGAGGACGGTGCCGGCGAGGATCAGCGCGCCGCCGGCGAACGCGCTCGCGGGGAGCGATTCGCCGAGGAACAGCCAGCCCCAGAGCACGCCGAACAGCGGGATCAGGTAGGTGACTGCAAGCGCCTTCGTGGCGCCCACATCCGCCATCAGGCGGAAGTACAGCAGGAACGCGACGCCGCTCGCGAGCAGGCCGAGCGCGAGCATGTTGCCAATGACCAGCGCAGTCGGTGGTGCGGCGGGGAGCAAGACCAGTGCGAGCGGCATCAGCGCCAATGCCGCGGCGAGCTGGTTGCCTGCCGCCATCGCGCGCGGCGTGGCGCCGCTGGAAAAGCGCTTCATGAGCACGCCGACCACGCCGTAGGCGCAGCAGGCGGCGAGCGCGGCGGCGCTGGCGAGGAGCACCTGCGGGCCCGCATCCAGGCCGCCGGGGCTGGCGATGATCGCGACGCCGGCGAGTCCCAGCGCGAGTCCCGCGGCACGGCGCAGCGTGACGCGCTCGTCGCCGAACGCCGAGCTCCAGGCCAGCCCGAACATGGGCGCGGTGGCGTTGAGGATGGACAGGAGCGACGCCGGCGCCAGTGTCGCCGCATACGCGTACAGCGTGAACGGCAGCGCGATGCCGGCCACGCCGATGAGCAGGTAGAAGCGCCAGTGCCGGCGGGCGTCGATCCCTTCGCCGCACAGGCGCAGCCAGACGAGCAGCGCCAGGCCGCCGATCAGCACCCGCAGTTCGGCCGTGACGACCGCTCCCAGTTCAGGCGCCGCCACGCGCATGAAGGGGAAGGCGCCGCCCCAGATCGCGGCGAGCAGCACCAGGCGGACGTAGTCGGCGGCAGTCACGGCCGCATTCTCGCCCGCACCTGGCTGCCCGGCTAGCCATTTCCGGACCTTGCGCCGCAAAGTCCGAAAACGGCTGGCAAGCCGGCTCGCCCCGGACCATACTGCGCCCCATGACGCTGGACCCGAACACCTGCTACCGCGCCCTGAGGGCGCGCGACGCCCGCTTCGACGGCCGCTTCTTCGTCGCGGTCTCCTCGACGCGCATCTATTGCCGGCCGGTGTGCACGGTGAAGCCGCCGCGGCGCGAGAACTGCCGCTTCTACCCCAGCGCCGCCGCCGCCGAGTCCGGCGGCTACCGCCCGTGCCTGCGCTGCCGGCCCGAGCTCGCGCCCGGCAACGCCAGCGTGGACGCGACCACGCGCCTCGCGCAGGCCGCCGCCAGCCTGATCGAGGACCGCACGCTGGAAGAGGACAGCCTGGAGGCGATCGCGGGACGCCTGGGCATCACCGACCGCCACCTGCGCCGCGCCTTCGGCGCCGAGTTCGGCGTCTCGCCGGTCGCGTTCGCGCAGACGCAGCGGCTGCTGCTCGCCAAGCGCCTGCTTACCGACACCGCGCTGCCGGTGACCGAGATCGCGTTCGCCAGCGGCTTTGGCAGCGTGCGGCGCTTCAACGCCCTGTTCAGGCAGCGCTACCGCCTGCAGCCGCAGCAACTGCGCCGCGCCGCGCCGCCCGCAAGCGCGCCGGACACGCTCAATTTCGAGCTCAGTTTCCGCCCGCCCTACGACTGGGCCGCGCTGTGCGCGTTCCTCGGCGCGCGGACCGTCGCCGGCGTCGAGGCTATGGAAGCGAATGCCTACCGCCGCACCGCGCGCATCGCGGTGGACGGCAAGGTGAATACGGGCTGGCTGGAAGTCGGACCGTCGAAGAAGAAGCCGGCGCTGCGCGTCGCGGTGTCTGCCTCGCTTGCGAAGGCGCTGCCGCCGGTGCTCTCGCGCGTGAAGGCGCTGATGGATCTCTCCTGTCAGCCGGCCGAAGTCGCGCAGGCCCTGGAATCGCTCGCCGGCTTTCGCCCGGGCCTGCGCGTGCCCGGCGCCTTCGACGGCTTCGAGGTGGCGGTGCGCGCCATCCTCGGCCAGCAGGTCACGGTCGCGGCGGCACGCACCGTGGCGGGACGCTTCGCCGCGGCCTTCGGCGATCCGGTGGCGACGCCATTCGCCGGGTTGACGACGATATTCCCGAGCGCGGAGCGGATCGCGATGCTCCCCTATGGGCGAATCGCGAAGCTGGGCATGCCCGGCGGGCGGGCAAAGACGATTCTCGCGCTCGCCGAAGCGGTCGCGGGGGGCGACCTCGTCCTGATGCCGAACGCCGACATCGAGGCGACGCTGGACCGGCTGCGCGCGCTGCCCGGCGTGGGCGAATGGACCGCGCAATACATCGCCATGCGCGCGCTGGCGTGGCCGGATGCGTTCCCGCACACCGACCTGGGCGTGATGAAGGCGCTGGGCGAGAAGGATCCGAAGCGCGTGCTGGCCGCGGGCGAAGCCTGGCGGCCCTGGCGCGCGTACGCCGTGATGCACCTGTGGCAAACGCTGCAATGAAGGGAGTGGACATGCGCTACTACGACACCTACGACAGCCCCATCGGCGGCATGCTGCTCGCCGCCACCGACGACGGTTTGTCCGGCGTCTACTTCGACCGGCAGAAGCATCATCCGGGCAAGGGCAGGGATTGGAAACGCGATCCGGCGAATCCGCACCTGAAGCGCGCCCGGGCGCAGCTGGCGGAATACTTCTCTGGCAAGCGCAGGAAGTTCGACCTCGCGCTCGATCCGGCCGGCACGGAATTCCAGAAGGCGGTGTGGCGCGCGATCTCCGGCGTGCCCTTCGGCCAGACGATCACCTACGGCGAACTCGCGCGCCGCGCCGGCGTCGCGGGCAGCGCGCGCGCGGCAGGCGCGGCCACAGGGCGCAACCCGATCGGCATCGTCGTGCCCTGCCACCGCATCATGGGTTCGGACGGATCGCTCACCGGCTATGCGGGGGGGCTCGCCAAGAAGCGGGCGCTGCTCGCGCTGGAGGGCGTGCTAAGCGGGGAACTGCTCGCCTGACACGCCGTACGCCTTCACCTGCGCTTGCAGCGCTTCCAGCCGGCGGTCGCGGATGCCGAGCTGGCGGAGGTGCTCAACCGTGTCGAACAGGTAGTCGCAGCATCGTCCCATCGGGCCGCTTCCGGTTGCGAGCAGGCGGGCCACCTCGGCGTGCGCCAGCCCGGGCGCGTAGCGCTCATGCCGGCGATTGGCGCTGAACGCGATCGCCGGCTCCGGGCCCTTGGCGGTGTACGCGGTCGTCCATACCGGGCGATAGGCCATGGTGAACATCTCGCGCCGCCAGATGACGTCGAGCTCGGTCGGCGCGGCGCGCGACGCAAGGCGGTAGGCGACGCCGGCGCAGCTGCCGCCGGGTTCCAGCGACAGCATCAGGCCGGGGCGCTCCGGGCTGCCCCGTCCGGCGCGAGCCCAAAGGCAGAACTGGCGATGAAAGCCGTGGATGCGGGCGGTGCGGCGCTCAACGAAACGGAACGCCGGGTTCCAGATCAGCGAGCCGAACCCGAATACCCAGATGCGTTCCCGGCGCGGCGCGCGGGCGAGGATCGCGCTTACCTGTGCCGCGCGCTCGGCGTCCGTCACGACGCGCACGCCGGGTCCCAGGCTGGAGCGCACCGCGGCGTGGAACGTGCCGTCGAGAAGGCTTTCCCGCGTCAGCTTCACCGGTCGTCGCGCAGCGCCGAGAGGTAGGCCTCGCGGTCGATGTTGCCGCCCGAGGCGATGACGGCGAAGCGGCTGCCCTTGCGGAACGTGTCCTTCAGCAGCGCGGCCAGCGGCGCGGCGCCCGCGCCCTCGATGAGGTTGTGCGTGTCGCCGTAGTAGTGGCGCACCGCCGCCTTCACCTCGTCATCCGACACACGCACGATCCGGTCGGCGCCGGCGCGGATCACCTCCAGCGCCGCCGGCACCGGCACCCGCACCGCCATGCCGTCGGCGAAGGTGTTCGCGCTCGCGGTCTCGACCGGCTTTCCGGCCGCGAACGACAGCGCATAGCAGTCGGCCTCCGTGGACACGACGCCGACGATCCTCGTCGCGAGGCCGAGCGCGTCGCGCCAGGCAATCAGCCCGGAGATGCCGGAGCCGCAGCCGATGGGCACGTAGACCTCGTCCAGATCCTTCACCGCGGAGAACAGCTCGAAGGCATAGCTGCCGACGCCGGCGACCAGTTCGGCGTGGTAGGGGCCGATGGACACCAGGCCCTGCTCGCTGGCGAGCCGCGCCGCGTGGTCCTTCGCCTCGTCGAAATCGCGCCCGAACTCCACCAGTTCCGCGCCCCAGGCGCGCATCGCCGCGTTCTTGTCGCGGCTGTTGCCGCGCGGCACCACGATCACCGTGCGCACGCCGTGGCGGCGGCCCGACCAGGCGAGGCTCTGGCCATGGTTGCCGCGCGTGGCGCTCACCAC
>JALHLN010000103.1 GCA_022844545.1 Burkholderiales bacterium
GCCTGATCTCGGTCACGTTCTTCTGCTTCGCGGTGCTCGACGCCGGCGCGAAGTGGCTGGTGCGCTCGCTGCCCGTGATGGAAGTGGTGTTCCTGCGCTTCTTCATGCATTTCGTGTTCACCACCGCCCTGCTCGCGCCGCGCCACGGCCTGGCCCTGGTGCGCACGCGCCGGCCCTGGCTTCAGGTCGCGCGCGGCTGCTTCCTGCCCGTGATGACCGGGATGAACTTCTGGGCGCTGCAGTACCTGCAGCTCGCCGAGACCGGCGCGATCCAGTTCACGGTGCCGATCCTGATCGCGCTGTTCGCAGCGCCGCTGCTGGGAGAGCGCCTGGACCGGGCGCGCTGGATCGCGATCTTCGTCGGCTTCATCGGCGTGCTAGTGATCGTGCGCCCCGGCACCGAGGGCTTCCACCCGGCGCTGCTGATCGCGCTCATGAACGCGGTGCTCTACGCCCTGTTCAACCTCTTCACCCGCCACCTCGCGGCCTACGATTCGGCCGAGGCGACGCAGTTCATCGCCGGCGCGGTGGCGGTGGTGACGCTGGCGCCGTTCGCGATTGCGGTGTGGCAGGCCCCGGACGGCTGGCTGCCGTGGGCGGTCGCGGTGCTGATCGGCATCGCCGGCGGCATGGGCCACTACCTGCTCGCGCTTGCGCACCGCTACGCGCCCGCCTCGGTGCTGGGGCCCTTCCTCTACCAGCAGATCATCTGGATGGTGCTGCTGGGGTACCTGGTGTTCGGCGACCTGCCGGATGCGCCGGTGGTCGCGGGCTGCGCGATCGTGGTCGCGAGCGGGGGCTATCTGCTGTGGCGGGAGCGAAAACGCTAACGGGCCTGGCGTCCCGCCTGCTTGGCGCGGTACATCGCCGCATCGGCGCGATTCAGCAGGATTTCCGGGTCGTCCCCGTCTTCCGGGAACACGCTGGAGCCGATGCTGCAGCTGACGTTCAGCTCCTTGCCCTCGATCAGGCAGGGGCCGTGCACCGCGGCGTTCACGCGCTGGGCGGCCTGCACCACCGATTCGACGCTCGGCACCCCAGGCAGGAGCAGCACGAACTCGTCGCCGCCGAAGCGCGCCACGGTGTCGCCGTCGCGCAGGCAGCCGCGCAGCCGCAGGGCGGTGACCTTGATGATCTCGTCGCCGGCGTGGTGGCCCAGCGTATCGTTGACGTGCTTGAGGCGGTCCAGGTCGATGAACAGCATGCCGACGCGCGTCTTCTCGCGCATCGCCTGGCGGATGGCCTGCTCCATGCGGTCCTGCAGCAGGTAGCGGTTGGGCAGCCCGGTGAGGCGGTCGTGCGTCGCCTGGTGCGCGATCTGGCGCTCGTAGGTCTTCCTCTCGGTGATGTCCTCCACCGTGCCCTCGAAATAGCGGATGCGGGCGTCGGCGCCGCGCACCGCGCGCGCGTTCTCGGCGATCCAGATCACGTTGCCGTCGCGCCGGGTGACCTGCGACTCGAAGCCGATCACCTGGCCGTGGATGTGCATCTGGCGCAGGAACTCCTGGCGCCGGCCGCCTTCCACGTACAGCTGCCGCCCGATGTCCTGCAGCGCCGTCATCATCGCCTCGGGCGAGTCGTAGCCGTAAATCCGCGCCAGCGCCGGATTGGCGGCGATGTAGCGGCCCTCGGGCGTGCTCTGGAACATGCCCTCGATGGAATTCTCGAAGATGCTGCGGTAGCGCGACTCGGCCTCGCGCAGCGCCTGCTCGTCCTCGCGCTGGCGCGTGATGTCGGTGACGTAGCCCTGGATCGCCTGCAGCTTGCCGTCGGCGGCATAGACCCCGGTTCCGCGCTCCGAGACCCAGCGCACCTCGCCGTCGGCGCGCGTGATGCGGTAGGCGATGTCGAAGCGCCGGCCGGCGATCACCGCCTCGCGCACGGCGAGGCGGACGCGGCCGCGGTCCTCGGGGTGGATCACCTGTTCGTAGGCGATGCCGCCGTTGAACAGCAGCTCCTCGGGCTTGTAGCCGGTCAGCGCCCGGCAGCCTTCGCTGACGAACTCCACGGTCCAGAATTCGTCGTCGCGGCAGCGGTAGACCATGCCGTCCAGCTGGCTGAGCAGCGTCTTGAGCAGCCGCTCCTGGTCTCCCCGCGCGGGAGCCTCGGAAAGTGAGCGGATCTTGCCTCGCGCCATAAGGGACAAGTATAGACTTGCCCGCACGGGAGGGAGGGGTTTTTGATCCAGGTTCCGGTCTGGCTGGCGGTGATTGCCGGGGCGCTTGCGGCCTGGGCGGCTTACGACAAGTTGCTGATGCCGGCCTTGCGCTGGTTCATGGCCGGGCGCGCCAACCGGGTCCTTGAGGAGGTCTCTACCCGGCTGCGCATCGGCGTGCGCCCGTTCCAGCGCACCCGTCGCCAGGTCCTCATCCATCGCCTGCTCGGCGACCCGAAGGTGCAGGCCGCGGCCGAGCAATTCGCGAAGGAAAACAAGGTCCCCGTCCAGATTGGACTGGCAATAGTTGAGCGATATGCTCGGGAAATCGTCCCCGCGTTCAACGCCTACCTGTACTTCCGCATCGGCTACTGGATCGGGCGCAAGGTGGCGCAGGGCCTGTACCGCGTGCGCCTGGGCTACGTGGACGCGGAGAACCTCGCCCGCGTGCCCGAGAACGCCACGGTGGTATTCGTCATGAACCACCGTTCCAACATGGATTACATCCTCGCGGGCTACCTCGCGGCGGACCAGGCCGCCCTGTCCTACGCGGTCGGCGAATGGGCGCGGATCTGGCCGCTCGCCGGGCTGATCCGGTCCATGGGCGCGTATTTCGTGCGCCGCAATTCCAAGGACGACCTCTACCGCCGCGTGCTGGAGCGCTACATCGTCATGGCGACGCAGGCCGGCGTGCCGCAGGCGGTGTTCCCCGAGGGCGGGCTCACGCGCGACGGCCTGATGCGCGAGCCGCGCCTGGGCGTGGTGGACTACATGCTGCGCGGCTTCTGGCTGGACGGCGAGCGCGACCTCGTCTTCGTGCCGCTGGGCCTGAACTACGACCGCGTGCTGGAGGACAGGACCCTGCTCCTCGCCGCGGACCCCGATGCGCGCAAGCCAGGCCGCTTCTGGGCGGCCTGGAACACCCTCGGCTTCGCGGTCCACAACCTGCGCCTGATGTTGAACAGCGACTGGCACCGCTTCGGCTACGCCTGCGTCAATTTCGGCGCGCCGGTCTCCATGCGCGACTACAGCCGCGCGCGCGGGCTGGATTTCCAGAAGCTGTCCGGCGAAGAGCGAAAGGCTGCGATCAGCGCCCTCGGTCGGTACCTGATGGACGCCGTCGGGCGCATCGTGCCGGTGGTGCCGGTGCCGCTGATGGCGGGGGTGTTCGCGCGCGATCCGGAGCGCGACTGGACCGAACTGGCGCTGAAGGCCGAGGCAACGCGCATGCTCGATGCGCTTGATGCCGCCGGCGCCCACGTCTACATCCCGCGCAAGGACTTCGACTACGCCATGCATGTCGGCCTGCGCATGCTGGTCTCGCGTCACCTGGTGAGCGAGAAGGACGGGGTGTTCCGCGCCGTCGGGAGAGAGCTCCCCGTCCTGCGCTACTACGCCAACTCCATCGCCCACTTGCTGGGCAAGGGCGCACCCTAGCGCTTGCGCAGGTTGCGGTTGGCCTCGTGGATGTCGCGCCGCATCTGCTCTCGCTCCTCGTGCGACAGCCGGCGCCGCTCGTGATGCTGGCGCTCCGGGAAGCGCTCCCGGTACTGGCGCACCGCCTCGTCGCGCGGCAACCGGCCCTCGCGCACTTCCTCGCGCAGACGGCGGCGTTCCTCCCCGCGCTCGCGGCCGCCCGGAGGGGGCATGTGGCGCGGGTCGCCCTGCAGCTGCGGCAGCGGCTGGAACACGCCCCAGCCGCCGGATCCGGCGGCAGCCGGCGCGGCAGCGAACGCAAGGGCGAGCACGAGGAGGGCTTTTCTCACGCCCGCATGGTACGAAGGATCATCCGGGTGCGCTCGGCAGCCGGGTTCGACTTTGTAACAATTCATGTCCACCGCCACGGGGCGTAACACGTTGTTTCGTCATGTGCCCGCAGGCTTGCTACCCTGCCCGCCATGGATGAACCGAAAAAGCGCCTGAAGACCCGCGTCCTGGTGGTGGACGACGACCCGCGCCTGCGGGACCTGCTGGTGCGCTACCTCGCCGAGCAGGGCCTGGAGGTCAAGGCCGTGCACGACGGCCCCGCCATGGACAAGCAGCTCGCGCGCGAGCGCTACGACCTGGTGGTGCTGGACCTGATGCTGCCGGGCGAGGACGGCCTCGCCATCTGCCGGCGCCTGCGGGCCGATGGGAACAAGAGCGGCACGGCGCCCGCCATCCTCATGCTCACCGCCAAGGGCGACGAGGTGGAGCGCATCGTGGGCCTGGAGATGGGCGCCGACGACTACCTGCCCAAGCCCTTCAACCCCCGCGAGCTGGTGGCGCGCATCCACGCCGTGCTGCGGCGCCGGCAGCCGGGCGGTCCGCCGGGCGCACCCGCGACGGACGCCGAGCTGCACCGCTTCGGCGCCTTCGAGTTCAACCTGGCGACGCGTTCGCTCAGCCGCGGCGGCAAGGCGGTGGCGCTAACCACCGGCGAATACTCGGTGCTGAAGGTGCTGGTGCGGCATCCGCGCACGCCGCTGTCGCGCGACAAGCTGATGGAACTGGCGCGCGGCCGCGAGTACGAGGTGTTCGACCGCTCCATCGACGTGCAGATCTCGCGCCTGCGCAAGATCATCGAGGCCGACCCCTCGCAGCCGCGCCACATCCAGACGGTGTGGGGCTTCGGCTACGTCTTCGTTCCGGAGTCGGATTGAGCATCGCACCCGCGCGGGCGTGAGCTTGCCTTGAGCCTCTTCTCACGCGCCTTCCTGCTCATCGCGCTGCTGCTCGTGGTCAGCGCGCTGGCCTCGTTCCAGATCTACCGCATCCACGAGCGCGAGCCGCGCGCGCGCGAGCTGGCGCAGCAGACCGTGAGCACGGTGAATCTCACGCGCGCCGCCCTGCTCAACGCCGACCCGTTCCTGCGCCGCGAGCTGCTGCTGGAGCTGAACGAGCGCGAGGGCATCCGCATCACGCCGGTGACCGCCGCCGAGAAGCTCGAGCCGCTGCCGGCCGAGCCCCTGTTTGGCATGGTGGCGGGACGAGTGCGCGCCGCGCTGGGCCCGGCCACGCGCTTTGCCTTCGCCCGCGACGAGGTCGAGGGCTTCTGGGTCAGTTTCACCATGGACGTGGACGAGTACTGGGTGATGCTGCCGCGCGAGCGCTTCGAGCCCGGCCTCGGCCTGGGCCTGCTCGGCTGGGGCCTTGCGCTGCTTGTCCTGGCGCTCGCCGGCGCCTCCTTCATCGCCTCCCGCATCGCGCGCCCGCTCGCCGAGGTGACGCGCGCCGCCGGGCGCCTGGGCCGCGGCGAGGCCCACCAGCCGCTGGCCGAAAGCGGCCCGCGCGAATTGCGCACCGTGGCCGCCGCATTCAACCGCATGGCGGCCAGCCTGGACGCGCTCGAGCGCGAGCGCGCGACCGTGCTGGCCGGCATATCCCACGACCTGCGCACGCCGCTGTCCCGCCTGCGCCTGGCGCTGGAGATGAGCGGCGCGCAACCGGACATCGCCGAGGGCATGGGCGCGGACATCGAGGAGATGGACCGCGTCATCGGCCAGTTCCTGGACTACGCGCGTGGCGAGGACGAGGCGCGCGCCGAGGGTGAACTGGATGCGCTCGCGGCCGACGTGGCCGCGGCCGCTGCCCGGCGCGGCGAGCGCGTGGCTTTCCATGCCGGCGGCGTGCCGCCCTTCCCGTTCGCGCCGCTTGCCCTGCGCCGCGCCCTCGGCAACCTGGTCAACAACGCTCTGCGCCACGCCGGCGGCGCGGTCGAGGTCGAGACTCGCGCCGAAGGCAACCTCGCGGTGGTCGAAGTGCTGGACCGCGGCCCGGGCATCCCGGCGGCGGAAATCGAGCGCCTCAAGCGCCCATTTACGCGGCTGGACGACGCCCGCGGCGGCGGCGGGGGTTCCGGACTGGGCCTGGCGATCGTGGATCGCGTCGCGCGCGCGCACGGCGGCCGGCTGGAACTTGCGCCGCGCGAAGGCGGCGGGCTCGCCGCCCGCCTATTCCTTGCCCTTCGCTGAGGCGGCCGCCTCCTCCAATATCCAGCCGCGGAACGCGGCGACGTCGGGCCGCATGAAGGACGCTTCGGCGCACACCAGGTAGTAGGCGAAGCCGATCGGCAGTTCCAGCTCGAAGGGCTTGGCCAGCCGGCCCGCGGCAATGTCCGGCCCCGCGAGCACCGGCATGCCGAGCGCGACCCCGAGGCCGTCGGCGGCGGCCTCCAGCGCGAGCGCCGAGTGGTTGAAGCGCATGCCGCGCGCGGTGTCCACGCCCTCGATGCCGGCCGCCTCCAGCCAGGCGTCCCACAGAGGACAGCCGTCGTCGGCGCTCAGGTTGTCGTGGATCAGGACCTGGCGGCGCAGGTCCTTCGGGTTCTTCAGCCTGGGGCTGCACACCGGCGTGACGGTGACCGTGAAGAGCTTGTCCACCCGGTAGCCGGGATAGCTGCCGGTGCCAAAGCGGATACCGATGTCAGCGTCATCCAGCGTGGACAGGCTGTGCTCGCCGGCGGCCGGGGCGTCGTGCCGGCTCAGGTCCACCAGGCGCGTGCTGGCGTTGATGCGCACATCCAGATCCGGGTGCGCGGAGGCAAAGCGGTGCAATCTCGGCGCAAGCCACTTGGTGGCGAAGGACGGCGCGGAGCTGACATTGAGCGATGCCGACTCACCTTCCGCCCGCAACCGCTCCACCGCCTCGGCGATGCGGTCGAAGCCTTCCGACAGGCGCGGCAGGCAGACGCGCGCCGCCGACGTGAGTTCCAGCCCGCGGTTGCGGCGCCGGAACAGTTCGACCCCAAGGTGCTCTTCCAAGCCCTTGATCTGGTGGCTGATGGCCGCCGGCGTGACGTGCAGCTCCCGCGCCGCGACCGCAAAGCTGAGATGGCGCGCGGCCGCCTCGAAGGCGCGCAGCGCGTTCAGCGGCGGCAGGCGCCGGCCGAATTCCAAGTATTCGTTAGCTTTTCTATTCATCAGTCAAAGAAAACATACGCTGTTGCAATGCAACCAAATGTACTATAAATGTTCTTATGAATGTCATACAAGACAATGCATTAAGTGAGGATTATTTCATAATCCTGTAATGGTGCTAAGCAACAATCTCGGCCACTAACCCTACGACACTGGAGAATGGCAATGCGTTCGCAGATTATAAATTCTAATCTTGAAGGGATTACCCCGCTGGACCGCCTGCAACAGATCCGCATGTGCGCCCACGACCGGCTGCTCGCCGAGGCCCACCTCGCCCGAGCCGAGTTCCTGGCCGATGTCCTCATCGGCTCGATCGATTTCGCGAAGCGCGGCCTGCGCACCCTGGTGCTGCGTCCGTTCCAGCGCGTCACCGCCGCCTTCACCTGAAGCCGGCCCGCATGACGCAGGCGATCGCGGTCCAGAAGCTGGGGCAGCGGCATCGCGGCGACATCTCGCGCCACCTGGTCCGCCTGCCCGCGGAGGACCGGCGCCTGCGCTTCGGCCAGCCGATGCGCGACGAGGGCATCGAGCGCTACGTCGCGGGCATCGATTTCGCCCGCGACCGGGTGTTCGCCATCTACGCGGATGACCTGGCGCTGGCGGGCGTCGCGCACCTGGCGCTGGACGGCCGCGAGCAGCACGCCGAACTCGGCCTGAGCGTGGACACCGCGTTCCGCGGCCGCGGCTACGGCGCGGCGCTCCTCGGCCGGGGCGTGCTGCACGCCGCCAACCGCGGCTACGGCGCGCTCTACATGCATTGCCTGTCCGAGAACTCGGTGATGATGCACCTCGCCCTCAAGGCGGGGCTGAAGACCGTGGTCGCAGCCGGCGAAGCCGACGCGCGCATGACGCTGAACCGCGCCCACGGCGACGCGCTGCGCGAGGCGATGGAGGAGCAGTTCGCGCTGGTGGACTACATCCTCAAGCAGCAGGGATCCCTGATCGGGCGCCGGCCCGCGGCGCCGCAGGCCGCCGGCAGGCTATTCGCCGACGAGATGGCGGCGGGTTAGCGCGGCGAGCGCCCGCTCGACGCTGTCGCCGGACTTCTCGAGCTGCGAGGCGATCAGCTCCATCTCGCGCCGGCCGCGGTTCTGCGACAGCTTCCAGCGCGTCTCCAGCCGCGTCACCTCGACATCGAAGGTGACGATCCCGTCCAGCATCTGCTCGACGTACTCGCGCCGCAGGGCGTCGAACTTCGGCAGCCACTCGGGGTCCATTTCCTGGACCAGCTCCCGCTGCGCCGCGTGCTTGGCGGCGCGGTCCGGGTTCAGCTTCACCGTGCCGTAGGCGTGCACCGCGGCGTAATTCCAGGTCGGCACGCGTTCCTTGTCCTCGTACCAGCGCGGCGAGACGTAGGCGTGCGGGCCGGAAAAAACGACGAGGATCTCGTCATCGAAAAATTCCCGCCACTGCGGGTTGTTCTTCGCCATGTGCGAGTGGATCACCAGCTTCCCGCCCTGCTCATGGATGGTGAC
The DNA here is from genome assembly GCA_022844545.1 of Burkholderiales bacterium. GTDB lineage: Bacteria > Pseudomonadota > Gammaproteobacteria > Burkholderiales > SG8-39 > RBG-16-66-20. The sequence continues at coordinate 8,529 of JALHLN010000103.1, forward strand.
CGGCAGGTGCGAGGCGTGCAGCGTGCCTCCGGTGCCCGTGACCACCAGCGCAAAGCTGTTGGCGCGCATGAAATCCGCGAGTTGGCGCAGGTCCTCGATGCGGTTGTACGGCGGCGAGTACATGTCAACTGATCCTCTTCGCGGGGTCGTCCTCGATGAGCGCCACCGCCTGCGCCGCGATGCCCTCCTCGCGGCCGGCGAAGCCCAGTTCCTCGGTGGTGGTGGCCTTGACGTTGATCGCCGCCGGCAGAAGCCCCAGGTCCGCGGCGATGTTGCCGACCATGCGCGGGATGTGCGGCGCCATGCGCGGCGCCTGGGCGATGATGGTGGCGTCAACGTTGACCACGCGATAGTTGGCGGCGTAGAGCTTGGCCGCGGTCTGGCGCAGGAGCTCGCGGCTGTCGATACCCGAGAGCGCGGGATCGCTGTCCGGATAATGCCGCCCGATGTCGCCCAGCGCGGCGGCGCCCAGCAGCGCGTCGCAGATGGCATGCAGCAGCACGTCGGCGTCCGAGTGCCCCTGCAGGCCCTTGGCGTGCGGGATCTCGACCCCGCCGATGATCAGCTTGCGGCCACCGACCAGCCGGTGCACGTCGAAACCCTGTCCGATCCTCATGCTTGCCGCCTTTCCAGGAGCGCCTGCGCGATCCCCATGTCTTCCGGATACGTCAGCTTGATGTTGTCCCGGCTCCCCGGCACCAGCCGGGGCTTCAGGCCCATCTGCTCGATCGCGCTCGCCTCGTCGGTCATCGACGCCCTGTCCCCGGCGTGCAGCGCCTGGGCGAGCGTGCCGGCGCGGAACATCTGCGGCGTCTGCGCCAGCCACAGTCGCGAACGCTCGGTGGTCGCCTCGGCGCGGACCACGCCCGCCTCGTCCGTCGCGGCGCGCTTCACCGTGTCGGCCACCGGCAGCGCGAGCAGGCCGCCCACGGCATCGCCCGCGCAATCGGCGAGCAGCCGCTCCAGGTCCGCGCGCGGCAGGCAGGGGCGCGCCGCGTCGTGCACCAGGACCCAGTCGTCCGCGTCCACCGCCGCCATCGCCGCCAGGAGGCCGTTGTGCACCGACTCGGCGCGGCTGGCGCCGCCGCAGTACAGCGGCTCCAGCCGGTCGCCGAACGCAGTCCAGTCGATGCGCGCGAAGGCCTGGTCGCCCGGGGCCAGCACCACGAACACGGTTTCCACCGGCGGCACGCAGACGCCGCGCACCGCGTGCCACAGCACGGGCTGCCCCGCGAGCGTCAGGTACTGTTTCGGCACCGCATCGGGCTCACCGCGCGCCATCCGCGTCCCCGTTCCGGCCGCCGCAATCAGCGCAAAGGTGGCCAATCCGAAATCCCCGTGCTTTCAGCAAGTTAAAATTATAGGGTAGTCATGCATCGCGACGCGCTTCCCGCCCGCACCCGCTATGGCCGATTGGCCGGATCGGCGGATGCGCTCGCCCTGGCGCGGCTCGCGCGCGCCTCTTCTCCGGTGGCGGTGATTGCCGCGTCGGCCGCCGACGCGCAGCGCCTCACCGAGGAAATCGCCTGGTTCGACCCGAAGCTGCGCGTGTTCATGCTGCCGGACTGGGAAACGCTGCCCTACGACAGCTTCTCGCCGCACCATGACCTTGTCTCCGAGCGACTGGCGACGCTCTACGGCATCCAGCGCGGCGAATTCGACCTCGCCATCGTGCCCGCCTCCACCGCGCTGGTGCGGCTGTGCCCGCCGGGCTACCTCGCCGCCTACACCTTCTTCCTCAAGCAGGGCGAGCGGCTGGACGCGGACAAGCTGCGCGCGCAGCTTGCAGTCGCCGGCTACAGCTTCGTCACCCAGGTGGTGGCGCCGGGCGAGTTCTGCTTGCGCGGCGGCATCGTGGACCTGTTCCCGATGGGCAGCGCGGTGCCTTACCGCCTCGACCTGGACGACGATGTCGTCGACAGCATCAAGACCTTCGACGTCGATTCGCAGCGCACGCTGTACCCGGTGAATGAAGTGCGCCTGCTGCCGGCGCGCGAGTTTCCGCTGGACGACGCCGGCCGCGCCGGCTTCCGCAGCCGGTTCCGCGAGATTTTCGAGGGCGATCCGTCCAAGCGCCGGCTGTACAAGGACATCTCCGGCGGCGTGCCCTCCGCGGGGGTCGAGTACTACCTGCCGCTGTTCTTCGATGCCGTGGCGACCTTGTTCGACTATCTGCCCCAGGACGCGGTGCTGGCCCTGCACCACGACGTCTCGGGCGCGATCCAGGCGTTCTGGCGCGACGCGCAGTCGCGCTTCCGGCTGCTGGGCGGCGATCCGGACCGGCCGCTGCTGCCGCCGGAGAAGATCTTCGTGCCCGCCGAGGAGTTCTACCTGCGCGCCAAGGCCTG
>JALHLN010000104.1 GCA_022844545.1 Burkholderiales bacterium
TACTTGGCCGCCGGGTCGCTGGTGAGCCGGCGCACGCCCTCCTCCAGCGTGAAGGTCCCGGTCTCGCGCACCCAGTGCTGCAGGAAGTGCAGGCCGAAGCCGGCGTCGCAGAAGTAGATGAGGTGGGCTCCCGCGTCCGACAGCGCCACCACGCCCTGGGCGTGCCTCAGCAACGGCGCGACGCCGGCGTCGTTGTTCTGGAACAGCTTGCCGATCAGCTGCTGGTCGAGGGGCAGGTCGAAGAAGTACTCCAGCGGGTCCCTGCCCGCCTGCTTCGCCAGCGCCGCGATGCTCGTGCCCTCGCGCTCGATCTTGTTCCAGTCGCCGTAGAAGAGGATCCCCTGCTTCGGCTGCGCCAGATCGGCGCGGAATCGGGCCCGGAAAGCGGGGTCGCGGTAGATCGCGGCGCGCTCCTCCGGTTTCGCCGCCTTGACGCGGTCGAAGGCGTCATGCGAGTAGAGCAGATAAGGCTCGGCCAGGGTGAAATCGAACGACAGCGGCTGGCAGCTGGTGTGGATGTAGACCTCGTTGCCGCGGGCGCGCGCCGCGGCGCAGCGCTCGTAATAGGAAAGAGCCTTGTCCGGGTCGGCGTCATTGAACATGGTGAGCACCGTCACCATGAACGCCGGGCGGCCGGTGTCCGCGGCCACTTTCTCCATGTACTCGGTGGTGCCCCTGGGGCCGGTGGCCATGACGAAAATGCCGCGCCCGGCCTCCTTGAGGGGCGCGAGCAGGGCGAACAACTCCGCGTCCGTCGCGATGGTCGAGGGCATCGGCCGCCCGGCCCAGCCGGCGTGGTTGGGCGAGAAGGACGACGCGAAGCCGATCGCGCCGGCCTGCATCGCTTCTCGCACCTGCGCCTGCATCGCCGCCAGTTCTTCCGGCGTCGGCTCGGCGCGCGTCGAGGCTTCCTCGCCCATCACCGCGCTGCGGATGGTGGAGTGCTGCGCCAGCACCGCGACGTTGGCGCAGGGACCGATGCGGCGCAGCTGGTCCAGGTACCCGGCGAAGGTCTCCGCCTCCCAGTTGACGCCCGCCTCCAGCGCGGCGAGGTCCATGCCTTCCACCACCGAGAGGTTCCTCAGCACCGTCTGGCGCTGCGGCGCCGGGCACGGCGCGATGCCGAAACCGCAATTGCCGAGCACGGCGGTGGTGACGCCAAGCGCGGGGGATGGCGACAGCGTGCGGTCCCAGGTCACCTGGGCGTCGTAGTGGGTGTGGACGTCCACGATGCCGGGCATGAGCGCGCGGCCCGCGGCGTCGACGGTCTGGTTCGCCGGATCGGCGACCCTGCCGACGTGGGTGATGCGTCCGTCCTTTACCGCGACGTCGCCGGTGAAGCGCGGCGCGGCGGTGCCGTCGAGGATGGTCGCGCCCTTGATCAGGAGATCGAGCATGAACGGACCTTAGCGGGAGCGTCGAGACCCCACAAGACCCGGTTCACGCACCGGTCAGCGCTTCGGGTATCCCGCTTCGCGCTGGTGGCGGATGGCGGCGATGCGGACCAGGTTCTCGAGCGGGGAGTAAGCGTACAGCGCGATGTACCCCGTCCCGCCATGCGAAATCACCAGTTCCCTCAGCGGCGGCGATCCGCCTGCCTCGCGGCCGATCTCGGGATGACGCGCGAGCACCTTCACGGCATCGACAATGGTCTCGATGTGATCCAGCGCGGTCGCCGGGTCGCGGCTGAAATTGAACTCGAAGATGCGGTCCAGGTCCTCCCGGGCGCCTTCGTCGAACCGGATCACACGATCTTCCGGGCCTTCGGCGGCCGCGGATTGCCGCCGGCCGCCTTCTCCCGGAAGTAGGCAAGGACTTCCTCCGCGGGAATGCCCATGCCGGTCTGCTTCATCCTCGCCAGCCGCCGCCTCGCCTCGGCATGGAATGCCGCCCGCGTCTCCTCGGCCTCGACCTTCTCGCGGATGGCCTTGAGCATGAAGGCATGCGCGGTGGTGTCCTGCGCCTGGGCCAGGCGCTCGACCTTCTTCTTCATCTCCGGCGGAACCCTCAGCGAAACGGCCATCGCGGCCTCCTGTATCACAAAAGAGATACATGAGTGTAGCGGAAAAAGAAAAAGCCCGGCAGGGCCGGGCTTTTTCCTCGTGCTGCGAAACTCCGGATTACTTCTTCGGAGCGGCTTTCGCGGCGGCTGCGGTTTCGGCCTTCGCCTTCTTGTCGGCGGCGGCTTTCTCGGCCTTGGCCTGCTTGTCGGCCGCGGCTTTCTCGGCCTTCGCCTTCTTCTCGGCGGCGGCCTTTTCCTGCTTCGCCTTCTTGTCGGCGGCGGCTTTCTCCTGCTTGGCCTTCTTCTCGGCGGCCTTGTCCGCGGCGTCGGCCTTCTTCTCGGCTGCCTTCTCGGCGGCCTTGGCCGGCGTCGCCGGGGTAGCGGGGGTAGCCTTCGCCGGCTCGCCCTTGGCGGAAGTCGCCGGGGTGGCCGGGGTGGCTTTCGCGGGCTCGGCGGCTTTCGGGGCCTGCGCGAGCGCGGCGCCGCTGAAGGCCAGGGCGACTGCGAGGGCGATGATGTTTTTCATGGTGTCGTTTGTTTCCTTGGGTTGTGTGGGTTGCTTCATGCCTAATAACGCGCGACCGGGGATTCGGACGACACAGGTTAGAATTCCCCGTTAAATCAACCTGTTTCCCATGTCCAACCCAGCAACGAAGCCCGGCCAGCCCGCCTCCCATTCCAACTTCATCCGGCAGCGGATCGAGGCCGACCTGGCTTCGGGCCGGGTGAAGGCCGTCAAGACCCGCTTTCCGCCCGAGCCCAACGGCTACCTGCACCTGGGGCATGCCAAGTCCATCCTGCTGAATTTCGGTTTGGCGAGGGAGTACGGCGGTTCCTGCAACCTGCGCTTCGACGACACCAATCCGGAGAAGGAAGAGCAGGAGTACGTCGATTCCATCATTGATTCGGTGAAGTGGCTGGTGCCGGAGTTCGACGGCAAGGCCTTGTTCGCCTCCGACTACTTCGACTTCATGTACCAGTGCGCGGAGTACCTGGTGAGTTCGGGCAATGCCTACGTCGATTCGCAGTCCGCGGACGACATGAAGCGCAACCGGGGGGACTTTACCCATCCGGGTTTGGATTCACCTTTCCGCTCGCGCTCGCCTGAGGAGAATTTGTCGTTGCTGCGCGAGATGCGCGACGGCAAGCATGCGGATGGGGCGCATGTTCTGCGGGCGAAGATCAGCATGACCTCGCCCAACATCAACATGCGGGATCCGGCGCTGTATCGGATCAAGCGAGCCACGCACCATCGGACCGGGGACAAGTGGTGCATTTATCCGATGTACACCTACGCCCATCCCATCGAGGATGCGGTCGAGGGGATTACCCATTCGCTTTGTACTTTGGAGTTCGAGGACCAGCGGCCTTTCTATGACTGGCTGCTGAACAAGCTGGCCGATGGCGGCTTGCTGCAGCATCCGCTGCCGCAGCAGATTGAGTTTGCGCGGTTACAGTCGACGCATGTGATGTTGTCGAAGCGGCTGCTCATCAAGCTGGTCGAGGACAAGGTCGTGGACGGGTGGGACGATCCGCGGATGCCGACGATCGCGGGAGCTCGGCGGCGGGGATATACGCCGGAGGGGTTTCGGCGGTTTGCGGAGCGGATTGGGGTGTCTAAGGAGAATTCGTGGATTGATTATTCGGTCTTCGAGGACTGCATGCGGCAGCACATGGACGAAGTCGCTCCGCGGCGCTTCGCGGTGCTGGATCCGCTGAAACTAGTGATCGAGAACTATCCGGAAGGGCAGGAAGAGATGATGGAGGCGCCGAACCATCCCAAGAAGCCGGAGATGGGGAAGCGCACGATGCCGTTCTCGCGGGAGTTGTGGATTGAGCGGGAGGATTACCAGGAGACGCCTGAGCCCAAGTACTTCCGGCTTTTTCCCGGGAACAAGGTGCGGCTGCGCTTCGGCTACGTGATCGAGTGCCTTGGCTACGATAAGGCCACCGATACCGTGAGAGCAAAGTACCTGCCCGAGACCAAATCAGGAACGCCGGGCGCGGATTCTGTGAAGGTCAAAGGCAATATTCACTGGGTGAGCGTCAAGCATGCCCATGATGCCGGGATCCGCCTCTACGACCGGCTCTTCAAGGGAGAGAAGCCCCAGGGCCAGGACGATTTGAACGCCGATTCGCTGAGAACGATCCGCGCGCAACTGGAACCGGGAATCGGAACCGCGGCAGCCGGCGTGATCCAGTTTGAACGGCATGGCTACTTCGTGCCGGATGGAAGCGGCTTCAACCGCACGGTGACGCTGCGAGACGCCTGGCAGTAGGCGGCCACATGTAACCGATCGGTTACATCGTGGAGGCTGCAGGACCCGTCAGACGAACGGAGCCGCCAGTTTCTCCGTCGCGATCGCCTTCTTCACCGCCCCCCGCGCCAACATCCTCCCCAAATAACCCCCATACCCCGCCAACCCCCTCGCCGGCCTCCCAAAAAACCTCGTCCACCTCCCCATCAAAAACGCCCACGCATCCAGCGCTCCATACCGCTCCCCCAAAAACCACTCCTTCCCATGCGAAGCCAGCTGGTTCTCAATCTGGTCCAGCATCAACCCAACCTTCGCCTCCGCAGCCGCCTTCACCTGCGCAGCACCAGCAGAATTCCCCTCATCCACCCACCGCTCCGGATAGAAATAAAGCATCAAGGTCGCCTGGACCGAATTGGTGAACCACATGAGCCACTTGTTGAAATGCGCCCGCTCCACGGAACCATAGGCAGGCGCCAGCCCAGCCTGGGGATGTTTATCAACCAAGTACAAACAAATGGCGGCGGTCTCGTACAAAACGAGATCGCCATCCACAAGAACAGGAATCTGCCCGTTCGGATTGAGGTTCAGGTACGCCAGCGCCTTGTGCGCGGACTTGGCACGATCGACGTAGCAAAGCTCGAACGGAACCCCGATCTCCTCCAGAAGAAGATGGGGAATGAAGCTGGCATTGCCGGGAAAGTAGTGGAGTTGGATCATGGTGAAGCAGAGGATAGCGCCAACCCGAACCGCCTAGCGCGCATCCACCGGCATCCCCGGCACGGGCGTCCCGGCCTCAAGGTCGAGGAACTGCCGCAGTTCCTCCTCCGACAGCACCTTCGCATACGCCCGCACCGTGTCCCTCGCCAGCAACCGCGAATGCCTGAGCAGGAACCACGGCATCACCCGCCCGAGCGCGTAGCGCAACAGGGAAACCGGCCCGACCCGGTCCAATTCGCGCTGCACCTCGAACAGCCGCTTCCGCCGCTCAACCGGAAACTCGACCCCCAGGCGATGGTCGACCTGCAGGTCCAGCTCCCGGCGGCGCAGCTCGAGGTCCAGTTTCTCGTCCGGCACCGCGGGAACGCCGCTGTAGAGTTCAGCCACCCTCCGGTCGTACTCCTCGCCGGAGATCCTGCGCCCGAATTCGACGGCCTGGCCCATGGGCAGGATTGTGCGCCTGCGCCCAGCCACCCCGCCAGGGCATGCCAAATGTTACCGATCGGTAACATTTGCGCCTCTGCACAGCATCTCGAATCAGGATACGTGCTCAATCTGCATCGTGGCACGCCGCGCCATTGCGCGACCGAATTCTTCCGCGTAGAAATCGCAGAACCTGCGGAGGAAAGATGACCAAGCGCCTGTTCGTCTGCTGCGACGGCACCTGGAACGCACCCACCGACGTGCACGACGGGGTGCCGGTGCCGACCAACGTCGTGCGCTTCTACAACGCGCTCGCCGAAGGCGATGCCAAGGGCGTGGAGCAGCGCCGCTACTACCACCCGGGCATCGGCACGGAGCAGGTGTCCTGGTTCGCGCGCATCTGGGCCGGAATGACCGGCGCCGGCCTGGCGGCCAACGTGAAGAGCGCCTACGCCTGGCTCTCGACGAACCACGAGGACGGGGACGAGATCTACCTCGTCGGCTTCAGCCGCGGCGCATTCACGGTGCGCAGCCTGTCGGGGCTGGTTTCCAGCCAGGGCATCCCGCGCAGCCGGGTGGTCGACGGCGCAGAGGAGCCGGACTGGGGATTGATCGAGGCGGCGTACAAGCGCGGCGCCGACGGCGTCAAGCCGTCGTCCCCGGACGAGCGGTTCCGCCATCCGCCGATCCACTTCCTCGGGGTCTGGGACACGGTGGGCGCGCTGGGCGTGCCGCCGGAGTTCGACTGGCTGCCGGCCTGGTTCCTGCGCCTGCAGACGCGCTTCCACGACACCGAGCTCGCGCCCGCAGTGGCCAACGCCTACCACGCGCTCGCGCTCGACGAGATGCGGCGCACCTTCTCGCCCTCGCTGTGGACGCGGCGCTCGAGCTCGAACCGCGAGGTGGTCCAGATGTGGTTCGCGGGCGTGCATGCCGATGTCGGCGGCGGCTACCGCGAGACCGGCCTGTCGGACATCACGCTGCGCTGGATGATCGACCGCGCCGCGGACCTGGGCGCGAAGTTCCGGGACCACATGCTGGAGCAGATCGGGGGCGACGCGCGCGGCGTGCTGCATGATTCCCGCCTCGGCGCCTTCAGGAACGCGATCGCGCAGCCGCGCCGCATCCCGGACCTGGACGAATGGCTCAAGGACGGCCCGGTGGGCCAGGCCGTGCACGTCTCGGTGCAGGAGCGGCGCGGGCGGCCGCCGATCTCGAAGGCGCCCTACCGGCCGACGCTGCGCCTGGAACCCGGCGAGGCGCGCACGTTCCGGGTCTACGCCAAGGACAAGTGGAACGACACCGGGCTGTACGTCTACCCGGCGCAAGAATACGAGATCTCCGCGCACGGCGAATGGACGCACTGGTTCGTGGAATGGATGAACTGGTTCGTGAAATGCGGCCCGAAAGGCAGCGGCGGCATCTCCTGGCTGTTCCCGCGCCGCTTCTGGCGCGCGCGCTGGATGTCGCTGGTGGCGGGCATCGCGAACTTCGCCAACCCCGACGCCGGCGGGCGCATCGAGGGCCTGGATCCGATTCCCATCGGCGAGCGGGCGCTCGTCAACACAATGTCTCCCGGCGGGTCCGATCCTCTCTGGGGATACCTCTACTTCTACGCCAACGTCCGGGAGGGCGCCTTCAAGGTGAATCGCGGTTCGATGCGGGTGACCGTCAGGCGGATCAGGTAATGGGGGTCTGACCCTGTTTATTCCCGCTGTTTTTTCCCGAACCCGTCAGGCGATCTTGATCCCCGCCGTCTCCACCACCTTCGCCCAGCGCGCGATCACGATGGCAACAGGAGATCTTTGACCTAACACATTGATAAATTGAGACTTATCCTGCATTGCGGCAAGAACCAGGATTTGCAGGATGCCTATGATTTATAACGATTTATCCTGCAAACATCAAGAAGTGGCAAAATGCCGGATAAATGCTCCCCTACACCGAAGAGCAGCTGCGCGTACTGGTCAACCTCGGCCAGTACTACGACGCCTGGATCCAGGACCTGCGCGTGCGCCGCGGCATGCCCTACGGCATGCAGTGGAAGACCATCTCCGGCCGCGAATACCTGTACGAAATCCGGGACCGGAAGGGAAATGGCAACTCTCTCGGACCGCGTTCCACCGGCACCGAAGCGCAACTGGCGCAGTACCAGCAACGGCGGCAGGAACTCGACCCGCGCATCGACGCCGCCCGGGAACGCCTCCGGCAAAGCGCCAGCATCGCGCGTGCCCTGCGGTTGCCGGGGATCGCGCAAGAGGCCGGACGCATCCTCGCCGAACTGGACGTTCGAGGCATGATGGGCACCCACCTCATGGTTGCGGGAACCAACGCGGTCCTGGCCTACAACCTCGAGGCGGGCGGCACGATCATCATCGGCGCCGACATGGCGACGGACGACTTCGACCTGCTGTGGTCGCGCGACCACCGGACCTCGTTGATGGCGACCGATGCGCCGCCGTCGATCCTCGCCGCGCTGAAGGCGGTCGACGACACCTATGCCTTGAACGAGGAACGGCCTTTCCAGCTGCGCAACCGGAAGGCCTACGAAGTCGACCTCCTCGTTCCGCCTTCACTGATGGACTCCCTGCCAAAGACGGACCGCATCCTCCCGGCGCGCATGGAGGAAGTCGAGTGGCTCCTGCCGGGAACGCCTGTCACGCAGGTGGTGCCCGTGAAAGGGGATTCGGCGGCGAAAATCGTCGCCCCTGACCCACGCCTGTTCGCGCTGCAGAAGCTCTGGCTTGCCGAAAAGCCTTCGCGCGACCCGCTCAAGAAACCCAAGGACCGGCGCCAGGGCGACGCGCTCCTGGACGCCTGCGCAAGTGGCGAACTGCCCCGCCATCCGCTCGACAAGGCGTTCATCTCGGGCCTGCCCGAGGCACTCAAGCCTCACTTCCAGCGCTGGGCGCGGGCGCGGAAGTTCAAGCCATCGGCATCGGATCCGTCGAAACGATGAAGGTCGGTGCATTGCCCAAGGGATTACGCCCCCCCCAGTCGGACTGGTTGATCGACCGGGCGAAGCTCTCCAGCCGCCTCCCGCCGCGAGCGCTACTCCAACCGGCTGCAGCTGCAAGCAGGCCTCCATCGAGACCGCGCAGGCGCGCCTGGACTGCGGCATGAAGTACCTGCCGCGCGCGGTGGCCGACGGCAGGCTGCGATCGATGGTGGCGGCGGCCAAGATCCTCCGGGCGGAACACCTGGGCCGCTGAGGGCGGCAAATGTAACCGATCGGTTACATCCGGGGCGGCCGCGGGCCCGGGCCGCGCCGCCGCGGCGGCGTCTACAATCCCGCGCAGCCACCCCGACCACAGGAACCCGCCATGAACGCCGCGATCTACGACTGGCAAGCCCTCACCGCGGACCTGAACGCGCTGCTGCGCCTGAAGACCACGGTCATCGGCATGAAGCTGTTCGAGAACAAGGCGGACATGGAGGCAGTCCCGAAGATCCGCCGCCCGAAAACCATCCACACCACCGACCAGATCGTGAGCATGGCCTCGCGCCTGGGATGGACCGTGGGCATCACGGCGGAGGACCTTGTCGGCAACCAGTGCCGCGCGGTGATCGGCCTCGCGGCGCAGGACGCGGAGTGGAAGAGCGGCAAGAGCTACGTCGGCGTCTGGCACGCGACGTTGAAGGACGCCGGTGCCCGGCAGGAAGCGCTGTCCGTGGTGCCCTATGGCAAGTACGAGGCGATGGCGGTGTCGCCGCTGGTTTCCGGGCGGCTGGACCCGCCGGACATCTGCCTGGTCTACGCCACGCCGGGCCAGATGATCATCCTGATCAATGGCTTGCAGTGGAAGGACTACCGCAAGTTCGACTGGAGCGTGGTGGGCGAGACCGCCTGCGCGGACTCTTGGGGCCGGGCGCTGAGGACGGGCGAGCCCAGCCTGTCGCTGCCCTGCTTCGCCGAGCGCCGCTACGGCGGCGTGCCGGACGAGGAAATGCTCATGGCGCTGCCGCCGAAGTACCTGCCCATCGCCATCGAGGGCATGAAGGCGCTGGCGAAGAACGGGCTGCGCTACCCGATCGCGCCCTATGGGGTGCAGAACGACGTCCGCGCCGGCATGGCGGCCAGTTATGCCGGCAAATAATTGATTTTATTGACAGGGTTGGGGCGCTAAGGTATAAAGCGGCTCAGGAACGTCAAGCAGTGAAAAGTCCAGTCAGTCTGTAGTGGTACGACGCAAGTCCAGTACCGCACTTCTCCTAGGTCGATTCCCTTGATAGTCCGCTGGGCCTTGTAGGATTTCCCTACTACCCTTCTTTATCAATAGACATCAAGGAAATAACATGAGTACAGGTACCGTGAAGTGGTTCAACGACGCCAAGGGCTTCGGCTTCATCACGCCGGATGACGGCGGCAAAGACCTTTTCGTCCATTTCTCCGCGATCCAGGGCGGCGGCTTCAAGTCGCTCAAGGAGAATGACAAGGTGCAATACGACGTCGGCCAGGGCGCAAAAGGCCCGAACGCCACGAACGTCCGCCCGGCCTAAACCGCCCGGCAGGAAGCACCAGGAGAAAAGCCCGGTTCGCCGGGCTTTTTCTTTTGGGTCGCGGGCTACGGCCCCCGCTTGATCCGCGCCGCCGCCTCCAGCACCGGCCCGATCACGTCCACCGGCACCGGGAACACCACGGTCGAGGTCTTGTCCCCCGCGATCTGCGTCAGCGTCTGCAGGTAGCGCAACTGCATCGCCTCGGGCCGCCCGGAGAGGATCTCCGCGGCCTGCAGCAGTTTCTCCGAGGCCTGCAGCTCGCCCTCGGCATGGATCACCTTGGCGCGCCGCGCGCGCTCGGCCTCGGCCTGCTGCGCGATGGCCCGCACCATGGTCTCGTTCAGGTCCACGTGCTTGATCTCGACGTTGGCCACCTTGATGCCCCAGGCGTCGGTCTGCTGGTCGAGCACGGTCTGGATGTCCAGGTTGAGCTTCTCGCGCTCGGCCAGCATCTCGTCCAGCTCGTGCTTGCCCAGCACCGAGCGCAGCGTGGTCTGCGCCAGCTGGCTGGTGGCCTCGAGGTAGTTGGCCACCTGGATGATGGCGCGCTGCGGGTCGAGGACGCGGAAGTACACCACCGCGTTCACCTTCACCGAGACGTTGTCGCGCGAGATCACGTCCTGGCTGGGCACGTCCAGCACCAGCGTGCGCAGGTCCACCCGCACCATCTGCTGGATCCCCGGCACCACCACGATCAGGCCGGGGCCCTTGACCGCCTGGAAGCGCCCCAGCAGGAACACCACGCCGCGTTCGTACTCGCGCAGGATGCGCAGCGACGCCGCGACCAGCACCACTACCAGGGCCAGCGCGCCGAGCGCGAAATTGAGCATGTTCATCCCTCCTTGGGTTGGCCCGGAACGGGCACCACGTCCAGCACCAGGCCGTCGATTGCCGTGACCCGCACGCGCGCGCCCGGCGCAAGCGGCGCCGCGCTGCGCACGCGCCAGTTCTCGCCGTGCACCCGCGCCCAGG
>JALHLN010000105.1 GCA_022844545.1 Burkholderiales bacterium
GACTGCGTCGCGGACACCGCGATGGCGCTGGTGCTGAATACGCTGCGGCGCTTTCCGCAGTCCGAGAGCTACCTGCGCGCCGGCCAGTGGGCGACGCGCGGCGCCTACCCGCTCACCACCTCCCTCGGCGGCAAGACGCTCGGGGTGCTGGGCCTGGGGCGCATCGGCGAGGCGATCGCCACGCGCGCGGAAGCCTTCGGCATGCAGATCCGCTACCACAACCGCAGCCGCAAGAAGGTGGCCTGGCCCTACGAGCCGGACGTGGTGTCGCTGGCGAAGAATTCCGACGTGCTCCTGATCGCCGCGCCCGGAGGGCCGGAGACCCTGCGCATCGTCAACGCCGCGGTGCTGGACGCGCTCGGGCCGCAGGGCTACGTGGTCAATATCGCCCGCGGCTCGCTCATCGACGAGCCGGTGCTCCTGCGCTACCTGCGCGAAGGCAAGATCGCCGGCGTAGGACTGGACGTGTTCGACAACGAGCCGAGGATCGACCCGTCCTGGTTCGCCATGGAGAACGCCGTGCTGCTGCCGCACGTGGGCAGCGCCACGGTGGAAACCCGCACCGCCATGGGCGAGCTGCAGGTCGAGAACCTGCGGCTGCATTTCGCCGGCAAGCCGGTCAGGACGCCGGTGGGGTGAACTGGCACCGGGCTCACCCTGCGGTATGATTCCCCTCCGCACAGCAATCCCAATCTCTTGGAGGAGACCGGAATGAAACTCAAGACTCTCGCGCTCGCAGTGGGCGCCATCGGCGCGCTCGGCGCCATTCCTGCCGCAGCGCAGCAAGTGACCTTCATGACCGGCCCGCAGGGCGGGGTCTGGGTGCCCCTGGGCGGCGCCCTGAAGGGCATGTGGGAGAAGGCGATCCCCGGGCTGAGCGTGACCGCGACCCCCGGCGCCGGCATCGCCAACGTGCGCGGCGTGGACGAAGGCAAGGCCCACATCGGCTTCGGCAACTCGAGCACCACCGTGGACGGCGTCGCCGGGCGCGCGCCCTACCCGAAGAAGGTCACCAACGTGTGCCAGGTGGCCAACATCTATCCGCAGTACTTCCAGGTGGTGGCGCTCGCCAGCGCCAACGTGAAGTCGCTCGCCGACCTCAAGGGCAAGTCGCTCGTCACCCAGCCCAAGGGCAACACCGGCGAGCTGCTGACGGAGGTGGTGCTGAAGCTGAACGGCCTCAACTACCAGTCGCTCGCCCGGGCCAATTTCCAGGCCTCGTACACCGACGCGGTGTCGATGATGAAGGACGGCCATGCGCAGATCTTCACGCTGGGCACCACGGCGCCGGCCTCCTCGGTGATGGACCTCGCCAGCGCGCGCGACATCAGCCTGGTGCCGGTGGACGACAAGACCATGAACGCGCTGAAGAAGGAGAACGCCGGCTACAACAAGCTGATCATCAAGGCGGGCACCTATCCGAAGCAGACGCAGGACGTTCCGGTGATCGGGTACTCCACGCACATCATCGCCGCCTGCGACCTGCCCGAGCAGGTGGTCTACAACATGGTGAAGACCATGGCCTCGAACGTGGACTCGATGGCGGCGGTGAACAAGGCCATCGCCGGCATCACCCCGAAGGACATGGCGATCGACATCGGCGTGCCCTTCCACAAGGGCGCGGCGAAGTTCTACAAGGAAGCGGGCGCGATGTAACCCTGCCCCGGCAGGGTTGACATCCAAACGGGGGCGGCGCAGCCGCCCCCGTTCTTCGTTCCGGGTCGCTTCCAGGGGGAGCCTTGTCCGACACCGCAGCCGCCGTCTCCGACGTCAAGCAGGCCACCGCGCCATCGGCCAGGTTGTTGCGCTGGCTGGTCACCCTCGTCGCGGTGACGATGTCGCTCTACCACATGTACGTGGCCGGCTTCGGCCCGCCCGAGGCGGTCATCTTCCGCGGCACCCACCTGATGTTCGCCATCGGGCTGGTGTTCCTGCTCTACCCCACGCGCGCCGGCGGCGGCGCCGCCTGGCGGGTGCTCGATTTCGCGCTGCTGGGCCTGGGCCTCGCCTTCGTGCTCAACATCTTCCTCAACTACCAGGCCTTCACCAACCGCATCATCTACATCGACGAGCTGACCCTGGCGGACAAGGTGTTCGCCGTGGTCGCGGTGCTGGTGGTGCTCGAGGGCACGCGCCGCGTCATCGGCTGGGCGCTGCCGCTCACCGCGCTGGTGTTCCTGGTCTACGCGGTCTTCTTCACCCAGGTGAAGATGCCGGTGCTGATGGAGCAGGTCTACCTGTCCACCGAGGGCATCTTCGGCTCCACGCTCGGGGTTTCGGCCTCCTACGTCATGCTGTTCGTGATCTTCGGCGCCTTCATGGAAAAGAGCGGCACCGGGCAGCTGTTCATGGACTTCGCCATGTCCATCACCGGCCACAGCGCCGGCGGCCCGGGCAAGGTGGCGGTGGTGAGCTCCTCCCTCTTCGGCACCGTCTCGGGCAGCGCGGTCGCCAACGTCATGGTGGACGGCCCGATCACCATCCCGCTCATGAAGCGCACCGGGTTCCGGCCGCCCTTCGCCGCGGCGGTGGAGGCGGTGGCCTCCACCGGCGGCCAGATCATGCCGCCGGTGATGGGCGCCGCCGCCTTCGTCATGGCCGAGTTCCTCGCCGTGCCCTACGCGACGGTGGCGCTTTGGGCGCTGGTGCCCGCGGTGCTGTACTACGTCGCGGTGTTCTTCGCCGTGCACTTCGAGGCCAAGCGCTACAAGCTGGCCGGCGTGCCGCGGCACGAGCTGCCGCGCTTCATCACCGTGATGGCGCAGCGCGGGCACCTGTTCGCGCCGATCATGACCGTCCTGGTCGGCCTGTTCCTCGGCTACTCGGCGCCGCTGTGCGCGCTGGCGGCGGCGATCGCCTGCCTGCCGGTGGCGCTGATGCGCCGCACGACGCGCGCCGGCATCCGCTGGATGACCGTGGTCGAGGCGCTGGAGGAAGGCGCGAGGAACGCGCTCTCGGTGGCGATGGCCTGCGCCTGCGCCGGCATCGTCATCGCCTGCGTCACCATCACCGGCCTGGGCATCGTCTTCACCCAGATGGTGATCGCGCTGGCGCAGGACGCGCTGATCCTCGCCCTGATGCTGACCGCGGTGGCGGGCATCATCCTCGGCATGGGCATGCCCACCACGCCCGCCTACATCGTCATGGTGGCGCTGCTGGTGCCGGCGGTGATCAAGATGGGGGTGGTCGCCCCGGCGGCGCACATGTTCGCGTTCTACTTCGCCATCCTGTCGGCGATCACCCCGCCGGTGGCCCTCGCCGTGTTCGCCGCCGCGGGCCTGGCCAAGGCCAACATGTGGGCCTCGGGTTTCGCGGCCATGCGCGCGGCGGCGCCCGCCTACATCGTGCCGTTCATGTTCGTCTACGAGCCCAGGCTGCTGCTGATCGTCAAAGACTGGGCAAGCGAGTGGCAGTTCGTGCTCTGGTCGGTGATTACCGCCACCGGCGGCGTGATCTGCCTCGCGGGCAGCCTGTTCGGCTGGCTGCTCGGCTACGCCTCGATGTGGCAGCGCGTGCTGCTGTTCGCCGCGGCGATGTGCCTGATCAAGCCCGGGCTGATCACCGACGCCATCGGCCTGGCGCTGGTGGCGGCGGTCGTCGTGGCGCAGGTCCTCGAGCGCCGCCGCGCCGCTAGCCCAGCGTGAAGTAGAACGCCGCGCCCTTGCCGGGCGCGGCCTCGGCCCAGACCCGGCCGCCGTGGCGCTCGGCGACGCGGCGCACGATGGCGAGGCCGATGCCGGTGCCCTCGAATTCCTCGCCGTGCAGGCGCTCGAAGGCGTTGAACAGCTTCTTCGCGTGCGCCATGTCGAAGCCGATGCCGTTGTCGCGCACGAACCAGGCGCCCGCGGCGCCGTCCCAGCCCAGCTCGACGCGCGGCGCCGCGGCGCGCGCGGAGTACTTGAGCGCGTTCTCCAGCAGGTTCGCCAGCGCCTGGCGCACCAGCACCGCGTCGCCGGTCGCGGCCGGCAGGGCGCCCACCTCGATACGCGCCCGTGGATGCTGCGGCCCCAGCTCGGCAGCGAGCGCGGCGGCGAGCGCCGCCATGTCCAGCGGCTCGCGCTGCAGCGCGCTGCGGTTGACCCGCGCCAGCTGCAGCAGGTCGTCCACCAGCATGCCCATGCGCCGCGCGTTGGCCTCCACCACCTGGAGCTTGCGCCGCCCCTCCGCAGACAGGCGCTCGCCCTCGTCCTCGATCACCATGCGCGCGAAGCCGCCGATGGCGCGCAGCGGCGCGCGCAGGTCGTGCGACACCGAGTAGGAGAAAGCCTCCAGCTCGCGGATCGCGCCTTCCAGCGCCGCGGTGCGCTCGCCGACGCGGCGCTCCAGCTCGCGGTTGACGTCGCGCAGCGCCGCCTCGTCGTTCTTGCGCGCGGTGATGTCCAGGCCGAAGCTCATGGTGCCGCCGTCGGCCAGCTTCTGGTCGCGCACCAGCAGCCAGATGCCGTCCTGGCGGCGCACTTCGCGCACCGCGGAGCCGGCGCGCCGGCGCGCCATGCGCTCGGCGAGCCATTCCTCCACCCGCCCGACCGCCTCGGGGAACAGTCCGCGCTCGATGCCGGCGCGCAGGTGCTCCTCGTAGTGGCGCCCGGGCGCGATCGACTCGGCCACCGCCGCGTTCAGCGCGCGGAAGCTGCGGTTGGCGACCACGATGCGGTCCTCGGCGTCGGTGATGCACACCGGCTCGTTCAGGTGCTCGATCGCCTCCCGCAGGCGCTCGTCCGCGCCCCGCAGCAGGCGCTCGGCCTCGACCCGCGGCGTGAGGTCGGCGATGGTGCCCACCAGCCCGCCCAGGCTGCCGTCGGCCTTGGTGAACGTGGCCTTGTAGAACATCACCTGGCGCGGGCTGCCGTCGGCGGCGCGCACCGCGGCCTCGTAGACCTGCTCGCCGGGACGCTCCAGCAGCTTGCGGTCGGCGTCGAAATAGATGTCGGCGAGCGCCTTGGGCGCGAGGTCGTGCACCGACTTGCCGACAATCTCCTCCCGGGTGCGGCCGATGAACTCCTCGAAGGCGCGGTTGCAGCCCAGGTAGCGCCCCTCGGCGTCCTTGAAGAACACCGGGTTGGGCATCACCGCCAGCAGCTGGTTGACGAAACGCACCTGGTCCTGCAGCAACTGCTCGGTGCGCTTGCTCTCGGTGATGTCGCGCGTCAAGCCCAGCAGCCTGATCTCGCCCGGCGCGCCGACGCGGAGCGGCGTGACGTGGGTCTCCAGCCAGCGCCGGCGGCCCTTCAAACCGACGATTTCGAACTGCAGGGTGCCGCCGGCCCCGCCGCGGCAGACGCGCTCGGTGAGTTCGCGGAAGGCGTCGCGATGCTCGGCGACCACCAGCGGGTAGAGGCTGCGGCCGGCGACCGCCTCCAGGCTGTCGGCCCCGATCATCGCCAGCCCCGCCGGGTTCATCTCCAGCAGCCGGCCGTGGGCGTCCACCACCTTCACGCACTCGGGCTCGTGCTCGATGATCGCCCGCAGCTGCGCTTCCTTCTCGCGCAGGCGCTCCAGTTCGGGCTTCAACTGCGCCGCGGCCTCAGGCAGGCGCGGCCTCCGCGGGATCGAAATCGATCTCCACCTTGGCGCCGTTGGGGTCGAAGAAGAACAGCTGCCAGGTTTCGTAGGCGGGCAGGCGGCGCAATTCGTAGGCCACCCCGTGCTTCCTCAGCTTCGCCACCGCGGCCGCGAGCCCCTTGCCGCTGAAGGCCATGTGGTCGATCACGCCCTTCACCAGCCGCTCCTTGCCGATGCCGGCGATGATGTGCAGGATCGGATCCGGCCCCTTGCCGCCGTCGGCGTAGAGCCAGGCGCCGGGGAAGGTGAACGGCGGCCGGGCGCCCGCCTTGAGGTTGAGGTGTTCCTCGTAGAACGCCAGCGTCGCCGGCAGGTCGTCGGTGAGGATGGTGAAGTGGTTGCAGGCGGAGACAGTCACGAGCGACCCTCCAGGCGCCTCAGGCCTTGGCCGCGGTGGTCGTGGTGCGCACCTTGTCCAGCACCGTCATCGCGGTGGCGACCATGCTGCCGACGTCGCCGGTGTTGGCCGGCAGGATGAGCGTGTTGCTCGCCTTGGCCAGGTTGCCGAAGGCAAGCACGTATTCCTGCGCCACCTTCAGGTTGGCCGCGTCCATGCCGCCCTTGTCGCTGATCGCCTCGGCGACCGCGCGCACCGCGGCGGCGTTGGCCTCCGCGATCAGGCGCAGCGCCGTGGCCTCGCCCTGGGCGCGGTTGATGGCGGCGGTCTTCTCGCCCTCGGATTCCAGCACCGCGGCCTGCTTCTTGCCGTCGGCGAGGTTGATCTCCTCCTGGCGCTGGCCCTCGGACTTGGCGATGAGCGCCCGCTTCTCGCGCTCGGCGGTGATCTGCTGCTGCATCGCGCGCAGGATGGACTCCGGCGGGGTGATGCTCTTGATCTCGTAGCGCAGCACCTTGATGCCCCAGTTGCGCCCGGCCTCGTCCAGCACCGCGACGATGGCGCGATTGATGTCCTCGCGCGACTCGAAGCTCTTGTCCAGCTCCATCTTGCCGATCACGCTGCGCAGGGTGGTCTGCGCGAGCTGGGTGATCGCGGCGATGTAGTTGGCCGAGCCGTAGGACGCGAGGCGCGCGTCGGTGACCTGGAAGTACAGCACCCCGTCCACCGCCAGCTGCGTGTTGTCCTTGGTGATGCAGACCTGCTCGGGCACGTCCAGCGGCACTTCCTTCAGGGAATGCATGTACGCCACGCGGTCGAGGAACGGGATGATCAGGTTCAGGCCCGGCTCGAGGATGACGTGGAAGCGGCCGAAGCGCTCCACCACGTAGGCGAACTGCTGCGGCACGATGCGCACGCCCTCCATGACGAAGGCCACCACCACCGCGAGGAAGAAGATCCAGACCGCGTACTTCTCGGTTGCCGGGACGAACGCGGCCGCAATGGACACGACCAGCGCGATGATCATCTTCATGAACATGGGGAACTCCTGGGTTGGACTAGCCCGGGCGCCGGGCGGTGACTTTCAGCGTATTGCCGCTGGCGGAGAGCACGTAGAGCAGCGACCCGCCCTGGGGCGAGCCATCGCCTTCCACTACCGCATCCCAGCTCGCGCCGCGGTAGTTGACCCTGGCGAGGCGCGCGCCCTCGTCGAGCCAGGATTCGAAGCTGGCGGGCTGGCCGGCGTCGATGTGCGGCATCTGCGAGGCGGCGTTGCGCACCCGGTAGGCGTGCACCCAGTAGCAGCCGGCGGCGGCGATCGCCGCGGCCACCAGCGCCTGCACCGGCGTGTCCTGGCCGAAATACGCGGCCGCGGCGGCGCCGAAGGCGGCCACGCCCAGCATCAGCAGGTAGAAGGTGCCGGTGACCAGCTCGATGATCACCAGCGTCAGGCCGAGGATTGCCCAGGCGAGGGAGGGGTCCAGTTCGCTGTTCATGCGCCTAGTCTAATTTAGAATCGCCCGACCATGGATGCCGCCGCCGTCGCGAGCGAACTCGCCCAACTGCATGCCCGCGCCGGACTGGCGGCGCCTTTCACCAGCCGCGACCCGGGTTTCACCCCCGCCTCGGGCTACGTTGCGGCGCGACATCTCCACGCCAGGCGGCTGGAGGCCGGCTGGCAGCCGGTGGGCCGCAAGATCGGCTTCACCAACCGCTCCATCTGGCCGCGCTACGGCGTGTACGAACCCATCTGGGGCACGGTCTATGACCGGACGCTGACAAGGGCGACGGACAACCGCGCCACGGTGCCGCTGGCCGGCCTCGCGCAGCCGCGCATCGAGCCGGAAATCTGCTTCGGCCTGAAAGCGCCGCCGCCGCGGACTCGCAATCCCGAGGCGCTGCTGGGCGCCATCGAATGGATCGCGCACTCGGTGGAAATCGTGCAGTGCCACCATCCGGAATGGAAATTCACCCTGGCCGACTGCACCGCGGACAACGGCCTGCACGGGCACCTGGTGCTGGGCACGCCGGTGGAGGTCGGGCGCATCTCCGGCCTCGCCGCCGCCCTGCCCTTCCTCAAGGTGGCGCTCGCCTGCGACGGCGAAGTGCGCGACCGCGGCGTCGCCTCGGTGGTGCTGGACAGCCCGCTCATGGCGCTCGCGCACTTCATCGAGGTGCTGGCGGACCAGCCTGAAGCCGAGCCGCTGCGCGCGGGGGAGATCATCAGCACCGGCACCATCACCGACGCCCATCCGGTGAAGGCGGGCGAGACCTGGAGCACCGACCTGCACGGCTTCGCGGTGCGGGGCATGGAAATCACCTTCAGATGAAGAGGCCCCTCGAGGGAATTACCGTCGTGGGCCTGGAGCAGGTCATCGCCGGCCCGTTCTGCACCCGGCAGCTGGCCGAACTGGGCGCGCGCGTGATCAAGATCGAACGCCCCGACGTGGGCGACGCGGCGCGCCGCTACGACACCACGGTCAACGGCCAGTCGTCGCACTTCGTCTGGGTCAACCGCTCCAAGGAAAGCCTGGCGCTGGACGTGAAGCACCCGAAGGCGCCGGAGATCCTTGAGCGCCTGATTGCGAAGGCGGACGTGTTCGTGCAGAACCTCGCCCCGGGCGCGGTCGAGCGGCTGGGCCTGGGCGCCGAGCAGCTGCGCGCGAAATATCCCAGGCTCATCTGGTGCGGCATTTCAGGCTACGGGCCGGCGGGTCCCTACGCGCAGAAGAAGGCCTACGACCTGCTGGTGCAGTGCGAGGCGGGCCTCCTGTCGGTGACCGGATCGCCGGATTCGCCCGCCAAGGCGGGCATCCCGGTCGCGGACATCGCCGCCGGGATGTACGCCTTCTCCTCCATCCTTGCCGCGCTGATCCGGCGCGGGCGAGACGGCGTCGGCGCGACGCTGGACATCACCATGTTCGAGGCGCTGGGCGAGTGGATGGGCTTCCCGGCGCACTTCACCATGGGCGGGGGCGTCGCGCCGCCACGCTCGGGGGCCTATCACGCCACCATCGTGCCCTACGGCCCCTTCACGGCGGGCGACGGCAGGAGCGTGTTCCTCTCGATCCAGAACGAGCGCGAGTTCGCTCGCTTCTGCGAGGTGGTGCTGGGCGATGCGTCCTTGGCGAAGGATCCGCGGTTCTCGAGCGGGCCGTCTCGGGCCGCCAACCGCGACGCGATGCACGCCGAGATCCACCGTGTGTTCGGGGCCATCGATTCGGCCGAAGTCATCCGGCGGCTGGAGGCGGCCGACATCGCCAACGCCGAGCTGCGCGACATGCCCTCGTTCTGGAACCACCCGCAGATGCGGGCGCGCGGGCGGCATGTGTCGGTGGGCGGGCCCTCGGGGAACTTCGATGCGCTGAAGCCGCCGTTCAACCTCGACGGCTTCGAGGCGCGCATGGACGCCGTGCCCGCGCTGGGCGCGCACAGCGTGTCGATTCTGGAGCAACTCGGCTACCCGCAGGCCGAGATCGACCGCCTTCGCGCGGACGCCGCGATCTAGTCGCGCTGACGCAGCACGTCGATGAAGCGCGTTTTCGCGCCCAGCCGGTAGACCTCGAAGTCGCGCTGATCGGCGGTCAGGATCTCCTTTACCCCCGCGCGCGTCGCCAGCAGCACCACGGAGGCGTCGGCGTAGTCCATCGGCTGGTCGGCGTACTTGCGCATCAGCTTCTCAAGACCGCCGAAATCGATCGCAGCGCGATCGACCTGCAGCAGGCCGGCGCCTGTGGCGTCCGCCAGCCATTCGAGACAGCGCAACTGCTGGTTCTGCGAGAGAAGCAGGAACGTCTCGACGAGCACTGCCTCGGTGCAGAGAAAACGGCCGCGGTAATCGCGCAGAAACTCGCGACAGCGGACGTGCAACGGATCCTTTTCGTCGAACAGCCCGATCAGGAAACCGGCGTCAACGATGACGCTTCGCACGCACGTACTCGCGCAGGCGCTGGCGCCGCGGCGCGCGCGGCTCCGGGGTCCCCGGCGGCGGCAGGATGGCCTCGGCCAGGGTACCCAGGGTCGGTCCCGACGACGCGAGCAGGTACTGGGCGACGCCCTGCTGCACAACCTGGCTGCGGGTCTGGCCGGTCCGGGCGCAATGGCGCTCCAGCGACGCGGCAAGCGTCGCGTCGAGGCGTACGGAAATCAGGTTGCGCAGGTTGCGCAGGTTTCGGGACTCTGTCATACAGCGCATTCTACTGTATGACACCGGCTGGGAGCAACGATCAGGTTTTCTTGCCCACCTCGATGCCCGCGGCTTTCGCCAGGTCGCGGTGCACCCTTGCGACGCGCTCCACCTCGCCCTTGGCGGGGAAGCGCTCGTAGAAGCCGTCCTCCTTGAACATCTTCGCCATCTCGCGCCAGGGCCCGAGGCGCTCTTCCCAGCGCGCGAGGCGGCCGTCCTCCTTGTCGCCGTCCTCGCGCGAGAGGTCCGAACAGACGCGGATCATGGCCTTGATGGAAACAGGCTTCGTGACCATGTAGCCGTCCTTGCCCCAGGCCTCGCCGAACACGGTGCGCGCGACCTTGAAGAAGTCGCGCACCATGCCGTAGTAGCGCGGCACTTCCCTGGAACTGCCGCCCGCGAGCTGGATCGAGCGCCACTTGCCGCGCACCCAGCGGTGGATCTCGTTGAAGAGTTCGGCCTGCAGCACCCACTTGTCGCGCTGGCTGCGGCCGCCGAGGCGGTTGATGCGGTACCGGAGCGGGCTGTCGCCCTCGCTGTAGAGCTTCTCCACCAGGCGCGCGGCGAACTTGCGGTCCGGCGCCGCCCAGGACACGCGCTCGTACAGGTCGATGAGGTGCGACTTGTTGATCCGCGTCGGGGTGGAATTGATGATGACGAACATTTCCGCGGCGAAGTCCTCGCTGCGGCCGTCGAAGATGACGCAGGGCACGCTGATGGTGGCGGCGTCCTGCGGCCGCTCCA
>JALHLN010000106.1 GCA_022844545.1 Burkholderiales bacterium
GCGTTGGGCGTGTCCATCGTCGGCGCGAGGAACTCCAGGTAGCCCTGCGGCAGCATCACGGTGACATTCGACGTGCCGGCGGGGCCGTCCTGCGTCGCCTGCGCCGATTCCGGCGTCACCGCGAAGCCCATCGCCTGCAGCGTGCTCCGGGCGGCCGCGAGGTCGGGAACGAAGTGCGCGACATGGTCGAGCACGAGCTCGCCGGGTGCTGGAACGCGTTTTTCCACGCCCTATAATAGCTGCATGAACAAGCCGGTTGAAACCAGCGCGACCACCATGACCGGCGCCGAGGCGACGGTCGAGATGCTCAAGGCGCACGGCGTCGAGGTGATCTTCGGCCTGTGCGGCGACACCAGCCTGCCGTTCTACGACGCGCTCGCGCGCCTGCCGCACGGCATGAGGCATGTCCTTACGCGGGACGAGCGCCACGCCGCCTACATGGCCGACGGCTACGCCCGCGTCTCGGGCAAGGTCGGCGTCTGCGAAGGCCCTTCGGGGGGCGGCGCCACCTACATCCTGCCGGGGCTGGTGGAGGCGAACGAGTCCTCGGTGCCGGTGCTGGCGATCAACACCGACGTCTCGGTGTCCTCGCGCGGCCGCTTCACGCTGACCGAACTGGACCAGGGCGCGCTCATGAAGCCGCTCACGAAGTGGAATGCGGTGCTCGACCGCTCGCAGGACATCCCGCGCACGTTCCGCGCCGCGTTCAACGAGATGACCACCGGTCGGCCGGGCTCGGCGCACGTCGCGCTGCCCTTCGACGTGCAGAACGGCCCGGTGGAGCGCAGCGAGGTCTGGGCCGATCCCGGCCTGGGACAGATTCCCGCGCGCCGCAGCGCGCCCGACCCTTTCCACGTCGAACTGGCGGCGAAGCTGCTGCGCGCGGCGAAGCATCCGGTGTTCATCTGCGGCGGCGGCGTGGTCATGTCCGGCGCCGAGGCCGAACTGGCGGAACTGGCGATCAAGTTGTCCGCGCCGGTGGCGACCACCGTCAGCGGGCAGGGCGCCATCGCCGATGATCATCCGCTCGCGGTGGGCGTGGTGGGGTCCAATGGCGGCACCCCGGAAACCCGTTCGATCGTGGACGGGGCGGACCTGGTGTTCTTCATCACCTGCCGCGCCGGTTCGGTCACCACGGAGCGCTGGCGCCATCCGGCGCCGGGCAAGACGCGGGTGCTGCACCTGGACGTGGATCCGAAGGCGATCGGCGCCAACTACAAGGTGGACGTGCCGCTGGTGGCGGATGCGAAGCTGGCGCTGGCGGCCTTGAACGAGGCGCTCGATGGCGTGAAGCGACCGCTTGAGGCGGGCGCCGTGAAGAAGGCGCGCGAGGCGAAATTCGCCCAGTTCGACGCGCTCGCGAAATCGGATGATGCGCCCATCAAGCCCGAGCGCGTGGTGGCCGAGATGGCGCGCGTGCTGGATCCGGACGCCATCGTGGTGCTCGACCCGGGCACGCCCTGCCCGTACTTCTCCGCGTTCTACCCGATCCGCGGCACCGGCAAGCGGGTGTTCTCGAACCGCGCGCACGGCGCGCTGGGCTACGCCATGGCCGCGGCCATCGGTGCGCATTTCGGCCGACCGGCGGTGAAGACGGTGGCCGTGATGGGCGACGGCAGCTTCGGCATGTGCGCCGGGGAACTGGAAACCGCGGCGCGGCTGAAGCTGCCGGTGACGTTCGTCGTCATTGCCAACGCGGTCTACGGCTGGATCAAGGCCGGGCAGAAGACCGGCTACGCCGCGCGCTATTTCTCGGTGGACTTCGGCGTCACCGACCACGCGAAGGTCGCCGAGGCTTTCGGCGTGAAAGCCTGGCGCGTGACCGACCCTGCGCAGCTGGCCGGCGCGCTGAAGGCGGCGTTCGCGCACGGCGGCCCGTCGCTGGTGGACGTCGTCTGCCAGCCGCTGCACGAGGCGAAGGCGCCGGTGTCGGAGTGGGTGGCATGACGGGCGGGAGCAAACGCGGCCACGACCACCACGATCACGGTCACGATCATGACCATGACCATCATCACGACGACGATGCCATCACCTTCCGCGTCCGCGCGCTGGAGCGTATCGCCACCGAGAAGGGCCTGGTCGATCCGAAGGCCCTCGACGAGCTGATCGAGACCTACGAGCGCCGCGTCGGGCCGCGCAACGGCGCGCGCGTGGTGGCCAAGGCCTGGACCGATCCGGCCTACCGGGAGCTGCTGCTGCGCGACGCGACCACGGCGATCGCGAGCATGGGCTACGTCGGCCGCCAGAGCGAGCACCTGGTGGCGCTGGAGAACACGCCCAAGGTGCACAACATGGTGGTCTGCACCCTGTGCTCCTGCTACCCGTGGGCGGTGCTGGGCCTGCCTCCGGTCTGGTACAAGTCCGCGCCGTACCGTTCCCGTGCCGTGTCCGACCCGCGCGGCGTGCTGCGCGATTTCGGCGTCGAGTTGCCGGCCGATGTCGAAGTCCGGGTCTGGGACTCGACCGCCGAGATCCGCTATGTCGTGATCCCGGAGCGGCCGGCGGGCACGGAGAAGCTCACCGAGGCGGAGCTCGCCGCGCTGGTGACCCGCGACCAGATGATCGGCACCGCGAGATGAACGGCGGCCAGGACCTGGGCGGCATGCAGGGCTTCGGCCCGGTCATCCCGGAACCGGACGAGCCGGTGTTCCACGCCGAGTGGGAGCGGCGCGCCTTCGCCGTCACGCTCGCCCTGGGCATGCTGGGGCGCTGGAACATCGACATGTCGCGCTTCGCGCGCGAGAACCGCGATCCGGCGGACTACCTCACCTCGAGCTACTACGAGCTGTGGCACAAGGGCCTGGAGCGGCTGGCGGTGGACAAGGGCCTGGTGACGCAGGAGGAGCTTCGCGCCGGCCGCGCCCTCGCCGCGCGCGATCCGTCGCTGGTGGCGCCCGACGCCGCGACGGCGATGAAGATGCTCGCCAACAGCCGCGGCGCCAAGCTGGACGATCCGGTCGCACCGCGCTTCAAGGTCGGCGAGCCGGTGCGGGTGAAGAACCTGAACCCGCCCACGCATACCCGGATGCCGCGCTATTGCCGCGGCAGGCAGGGCGTGGTGCACCTCGACCACGGGGTCTACGTGTTCCCGGACACGCACGCGCTGGGCCTGGGCCCGAAGCCCCAGCATTGCTACAGCGTGCGCTTCAGCGCCGGGGAGCTGTGGGGCGAGCCGCGCCGCGATGTCGTCCATCTGGACCTGTGGGACGACTACCTGGAGCGCGCTTGAATCCTCCCGCTGAAGCGCCGGTATTCAACGCGCCCTGGGAGGCGCTCGCCTTCGCGCTGGCGCTGCAGTTGCACCAGAAGGGGCTGTTCACCTGGACCGAATGGGCCGATACCCTGGCGCAGGTGATCCGCGACGCGCAGTCTGAAGGCGACCCCGACCTCGGCGATACCTACTACCTGCACTGGGTACGCGCGCTCGAGCGCCTCATGATCGGGCGCGGACTGGCCGACGAGCAGGGCCTCGCGGAACTTGCCGCGGCGATCGCGGATGACGCGCGCCACCATCGCGAGCTGCAGTTGGGCGCGTCGCGCCCGCGGCAACCCTGAAAAAGCTCCTCAAGACCCTGCGCCTCGCGCCGCTGGGCGACGCGGCGGTGTACGCCGAATTCGGCGAAACACTGGATCTCGAGACCAATCAGTCCCTGCAGGCGCTCGCCGCCGCCCTGCGCGCGCGCAAGCTGCCGTGGCTCCGCGACATCGTGCCGGCGTTGTGCGGCATCGCGCTGCACGTCGATCCCTATCATCCGGAGCTTCCCGACCCGATCCTGCCGCACTGCGAGGCGCTGCTGGTGGAGTGCTTCAAGTCGGCCGGGAGATTCGAGGATTCCGGGCGCACCGTGGAGGTTCCGGTCTGCTACGCGGCCGAGTTCGGCCTCGACCTCCCGGAACTGGCGCAGAAGCTGTCGCTGTCGCAGGCCGAGATCGCGAAGCGCCACGCCAGGCCCGTCCACCGGGTGCTCATGGTCGGGTTCTCGCCCGGGCAGCCCTACATCGGGGGGCTGGACCCGAAGCTGTCGGTGCCGCGCCGCGCCACGCCGCGCACGCGCATGCCCGCGGGCTCGGTCGCCATCGCCAACCTGCAGACCGCGGTCTACCCGTACGAGACGCCCGGCGGCTGGAGCATCATCGGCCGAACCCCGCTCAGGGTGTTCGATCCGGTGCGCGAGCCGCCGAGCCTGTTCGCTCCCGGGGACAAGGTGCGCTTCGTGCCGATTTCCCTGTCCGAGTTCGAGCGGCTGCGATGAGCATCCTCGTCAACAAGCCGGGCCTGCTGTCCACGATCCAGGACGGCGGCCGCCACGGCCTGCAGCACATCGGCGTGGTGCCCTGCGGCGCGATGGATGGCATCGCGCTCGAGTTCGCCAACGCGCTGGTGGGCAACACGCCCGCCGAGGCGGCGCTCGAAGTCACGGTGCTGGGGCCGGAACTGCTGTTCGAGGACGACGCGCTGGTGGCCCTGTGCGGCGCGGAGTTCGACGCGCGCCTGAACGGCGCCACGCTGCCGCTGGACCGGCCGGTGCTGGTGGGCAAGGGGGACCGCCTGCACGTGGTGCGCGCGGTCGTCGGCGCCCGGGCGTACCTCGCGGTCGCGGGCGGCATCGCCACCGCGCCGGTGCTGGGCAGCCGCAGCACCTATATGCCGGCCCGCTTCGGCGGGCTGGAGGGCCGCGCCCTGCGCATCGGCGACCGCCTGCCGCTGGCGAAGGATGCGGCGCGCCTCGCAGCGGCCCGCTACGCCCGGCTGCAGTCGAAGAAAGTCTTCGACGGCGCGGTGCGCAGCGTCGCCTGGTCGGTGCCGGCGCTGACGCGGCCCGAGCGCGAGCCCATCGTGGTGCACGCCATGGAAGGCCGCCACCACGACCTCTTCGTCGCCGCTTCGCAGCGCGCCTTCTTCGAGGCCAGCTGGCGGGTGTCGCCGGATTCCAACCGCATGGGCTTCCGTCTCGGCGGACCTGCGCTCGCACGCGCCCGCGCGGGCGAGATAAACTCGGAGCCGGCCTGCCTCGGGACGGTGCAGGTGCCCTCCGGCGGCCAGCCGATCGCGCTCATGGCGGACCACCAGACCACCGGCGGCTACCCCAAGATCGCGGAGATCGCGGCGGCCGACGTGCCGCGGCTGGCGCAACTGGCCCCCGGCGGCAGCGTGCGCTTCGCGCGCTGCACGCTGGAGCAGGCGGGGGAATTGCGCCGCGTGCTGCGGCGGCGGGTGGATTCTGCGTTGCGCGCACTCAACTGGACATTCCGATGACCCAGACCTTGACCAGGAAGATCGACCTCAACTGCGACATGGGCGAGAGCTACGGCGCCTGGAAAATGGGCGCCGACGCCGAGGTCATGCCGCACATCAGCTCGGCGAATATCGCCGCGGGCTTCCATGCCGGCGACCCGGCGACGATCCGCAGGACGGTGCGGCTGGCCGTGGACCACGGCGTCGCCGTCGGCGCGCACCCTTCGCTGCCGGACCTCATGGGATTCGGCCGGCGCGCGATGCGCATCACGCCGCAGGAACTGTACGACCTGGTGGTGTACCAGGCGGGCGCGGTGGAGGGGTTCGCCCGCGCCGCGGGCGCGAGGCTGCACCACGTGAAGTGCCACGGCGCGCTGTACAACATGGCCGCCAACGACGAGCCGCTGTCCGATGCCATGGCGCGCGCGGTGAAGGACCTGGGCGGCGGCGTGATCCTGTACGGGCTGGCCAGCAGCATCATGATGGCCTGCGCGAAGAAGCACGGCGTGCCGGCGGTGGGCGAGGGCTTCGCCGACCGCGGCTACATGGACGACGGCACGCTCGCCCCGCGCGGCCAGCCGGGGGCGATGATCGAGGAAGAGGCGAAATCGGTGGCGCAGGCGCTCGCGATGGTGGAGCAGGGCGCGGTCACCAGCCTCTCGGGCAAGCGCGTCGCGGTGGAGGTGGGCACCCTGTGCCTGCACGGCGACCAGCCCGGCGCGGTTGCCTTTGCCAGGGCGCTGCGGCGCGAATTCGCCGCGCGCGGGATCGAGGTCCGCGCGCCGTAGTTCGCCCCGCTAGCCGACGCGGTAGTGCAGCAGGTCCGGCTGGCCCTCCACCGGCAGGTGGCCGAAGGAGATGGTGCCGCTGCCGGTGAGCACGTGGTTGTCGTGGCGCACCAGGCTCGCCTTGCCGCTGTCGTCGGTCACCCAGGAGCCGTTGGTGCTCTGGTCGGTGAAGGAAAAGCGGTGGTTGCGGTAGTCGATGCGCGCGTGCAGGCGCGAGATCAGGTCGCCCCTGAGGACGAAGTCGCTCTGGTCGGCACGCCCGATCGTGACCGAGGGGTGGGTCTCGTCCAGCGCGACCTCGTGCGTGCCCATGCGCAGCATCATGCGCCCGGGGGCACCGGCCGCCGGCAGCGTCCAGGCCTTGCCGGCGATGCGGGTTGATTCGGCCTCCTGCCACACCAGTTCGAAGACGTCGATTTCCTCCTTCTTGCCGCGCACCGCGGCGCGGTCGATCTGGCGCGCCGCCTTGTGCCACTTCGGCGACAGCGCGGCGACGGTGGTCCCGGTGGTGAGTACCTGGTCGCGCTTGGACAGGTTGACCATGCGCGCGGCGAGGTTCACCGCATCGCCGAAGACGTCGTTGCCCTCGATGACCACCGGACCGTAGTGGAAGCCGACGTGGATGTCGATGTTGAAGCCGCCCTCCGAGATCGCCGCCCGCGCTACGGCCTCCTGCATCTCCAGCGCCGCCGCCGCCGCCTGGTCCGCGCCCGGGAAGCGGCACATTACCTCGTCGCCGATGGTCTTGATGAGCGCGCCGGCGTGCTTCTCGGCGGTCTTCGTCATCAACTCGATGCAGCGCGAGATGAGCAGGCGCGCCTGGGTGTCGCCCAGGGTCTCGTAGATCCGGGTGCTGCCGCAGACATCGGCGAACAGGATGCCCAGCATGACCTGCTGCGGCAGCGGCGCCGGGGTGGGGGGTGCGGCAGGGGTCGTGATGTCGGTATCGGATGCCATGGTTTCACTTTATCCGGCGCGGCGGGCGCCGTTTTGACCTGACTCAAGACCGAAGAACGCCTGGATCCGGGCGAGCAGCGTATCCGCCTGCGCGTGCGCGAGCGCCGCGGCGTCGGCCTGCGCCTGCACTGCCGCCTGCGCGAGGCCGGTGGCGCGCGCCGAGAGCACCCGTGCCAGCGCGCTGGCGATCTCCGGGCGCGCGCGCAGGACCTGCTCGAAGCCGGCCTTGTCCAGCCGGAAGCAGTGGACATCGGTGCGGGCGCTCACCGTGGCGTGGCGCGGCTCGCCGGTCATCATGCCCATCTCGCCGAACACGTTGGGCGGCTCCAGCACCGCGACCCTGCGGCGCGGGGCGTCCGCAGCCTCCAGCCAGACTTCGGCCTCGCCACGGGTGAGGATGTACAGCCAGTGCGCCACCGCGCCCTGGCGGGTGATGACGTCCCCGGCGGCGAAGGGCGCCGGCACCAGGTGCTGCGACAGGGTGGCCAGCTCGTCCTCCGACAGGGTCGAGAACAGGTCCACCGCGCGCAGGGCGGCGATGCGCGCGGCGGTCTCGCGCGCCGTGCGCGCGGCCTCGCGCTTGGGCGTCTCCCGCACGTCGTGGATGACGTGGGTCGGCAGGCAGATGGTGATGCCGGCGCGCCTGAGCGCGGCGAGGACGTGCACCCGGACCGCGCTGTCGGTGCCGTCGTCGTGGCGCGGGTCGGCCAGCCAGTAGCGCAGCGCATAGCGGGCGTAGCCGTGCTCGAAGTCCATCAGCACGCAATCGGGCCGGGGCTCGCCGGCCACGTTCGGGATCTCGGCGGACGCCAGCGCCTGCTCCGCCGCGCGGATGACCTCGCCGGTGGGCACCTCGAGGTCGACGTCGAACCAGATCCAGCGCCGCCAGCGCACCTCGCGCCGGTCCGGGTTGCCGATCACCGTGAAGCGCGACTTCATGAGCGCGCTGTTGGGCACGATCACCAGCTCGCCGTTGCGGGTGCGGATGGTGGTGTGGCGCCAGTGGATGTCGGCGACGCGCCCGCTGAGGTCGTCGATGCGGATCCAGTCGCCCACCGCTAGCGACCTGTCCAGTTCCAGGAACAGGCCGCCCAGCACGTTGCCCAGCGTGTCCTGCATGGCGAAGGCGGCCACCGCGGTGATCACCGCCGAGGTGGTGACCAGGCTCCCCAGGTCCATGCCGGCCAGGCGCAGCCGAAGCATGCCCCAGGCAATGTAGGCGAGCAGCAGCGCGACTTCCTCGACGATGCGCGGCGCGGCGAAGCCGGCTGCGGGCAGGGCGGCGCGGAACAGGGCCAGGCCGCCGAGGCGGATCAGCGCCAGGCCGGTGGCGACGATGGCCGCGCCCCGCACCAGCGTGCCGGAGCGCGTCGCGCCGGCGGCTTCCAGCACCGCGCCGGCCAGTTCGGCCACCAGGCACAGCACGAGGAACAGTATCGTGTTGCGCAGCGCGCGCCGGCCGTCGTGCAGGACCCGCCACAGCACCAGGGCGACCAGGATCGCCCCGGCCACCAACCAGGGCAGCTCGTCGCGCCAGAACAGGCGCCAGGCGGCGTCGGCGTATGCCTGCGGCGTCGATGCGGATTCGTTCACGAAGGACTCCTCCCCGCTTATAGGGCGCGGCGCGCGCGCGGGCTTGACCTGCGTCAAATCGCATAAAATCGCCCGATGAAACCAAAGCTTTTTTCACCTCTCGACATCGGCGGCGTGACGCTGCCCAACCGCGTCGCGGTGGCGCCGATGTGCCAGTACTCCGCCGACGACGGCAGCATGACCGACTGGCACCTGATGCACCTGGGCAGCCTCGCCGCCTCCGGCGCCGGGCTGCAGATGGTGGAGGCGACCGGCGTAACCAGGGAGGGAAGGATTTCCCATGGCTGCACCGGCCTGTACAGCGACAGCAATGAAGCCGCGATGAAGCGCGTGGTGGATTTCTGCCGCCGGATCTCCAGGTCGCCCATCGGCGTGCAGCTCGCGCACGCCGGGCGCAAGGGCTCGGCGCAGGCGCCCTGGTTGGGCGGCCGCGCGCTGGCTGCGGGCGAATCGCCCTGGCCGACGGTGTCGGCCTCCGCGCTCGCGTTCGACAAGGACTGGCACACGCCGCGCGAACTGTCGGCGGCGGACTTGCGCGGGCTGGTGGACGCCTTCGTCGCCGCCGCGGCGCGCGCCCGGCGCGCCGGGTTCGACGTCATCGAGTTGCACTCGGCGCACGGCTACCTGCTGCACCAGTTCCTGTCGCCGCTTTCCAACAGGCGCACCGACGAGTACGGCGGCAGCCTGGAGAACCGCATGCGCTTCCCGCTGGAGGTGGCGCGCGCGCTGCGCGAGGCCTGGCCGCGCGAGCTTGCCCTGGGTGCGCGCATCACGGGCAGCGACTGGACAGAGGGCGGCTTCGAGATCGCGGAGACGATCGCCTACGCGAAGGAACTGAAGGCGATCGGCCTCGATTTCCTCTGCATCACCTCGGGCGGCGTCGCCGCCGCCCAGCGCATCAAGGTCGTGCCCGGCTACCAGGTGCCGTTCGCGGCGGCGGTGAAGAAGGCGGTGTCGGGGATTCCGGTGCGCGCGGTGGGCATGATTGCGGAGGCGCAGCAGGCCGAGGACATCCTCGCCGCGGGGCAGGCCGACTGGATCGCGATCGCGCGCGGCCTGCTGGACGACCCGCGCTGGGTCTGGCACGCGGCCGAGCGCTTTGGCGTGAAGCTCGACTACCCGCCGCAGTACGCGCGCAGCCACCCGGCGGTCTGGCCGGGTTCGAAACTGGCGCGTCCGGTGGACGACAAAGCGGGCGTGGCGGCATGATTTTCTTCGAGCCGCACAAGCGCGACAGGCAGTTGTTCCCCCACGACGTGTTCAAGGGCCTGGTCATCCCGCGCCCCATCGGCTGGGTCTCGACCATGAGCCGCGCGGGCGAGCTCAATCTCGCGCCCTACAGCTACTTCAACGGCATGTCGAGCTGGCCGCAGATCGTCGCCTTCGCCAGCGAATCGCCGAAGGACTCCTGCAGCTTCGCCATCGAGACCGGCGAGTTCACCTGGAGCATGGCGACCTGGGACCTGCGCGAGCAGATGAACCTCACCTCGGCCGGGCTGCCGCGCGGGGAGAGCGAGTTCGCCCATGCCGGCCTCGCCACCGCGCCGTCGCGGATGGTCAAGCCGCCGCGCGTGGCCGCCTCGCCCGCGGCGCTGGAGTGCAAGGTGACGCAGGTGCTGGAACTGAAGGACATCGAGGGCAAGGCCACCGGCGGGGTGGTGGTGTTCGGGCAGGTGGTCGGCATCCACCTCGAGGAGCGCATCGTGAAGGACGGCAAGGTGGACGCGGTGGCGATGAAGCCCATCGCGCGCTGCGGCTACCACGACTACGCCGTGGTCGAGCGCGTCTTCAGCCTTGCGCGGCCCGAGAGCGGCGGCAGCGCCTTCGGCGGCCCGGAATCGAAGCAGAAACGGGCGGGGCGCTGAGGGGGAGCGGGCGCCCCCAAATGTGCAAGATCGTGCACATTTGGGGTGGCTACGCGGCCCACGCCGCGTCCTCTACGCGGCCCGCATCGCGTCCACGATTTCCTGTCCCGCCTCGAGCCGCACGTAGGCGTCCTGCTCGCTGAATGCGGTGCAGGCGGGATCCCCGCCCTCCGCGATCAGCTTCAGCTGCTGCTCGAGGAACCGGCGCAGCAGCGCGATGCCCTTGTCGCTGGTGGCAAAGTGCTCCTCGGAGTGGAACGTGATCTTCCCCTGGCTCACCTGCGCCTCGTAGTCGCCGGGATACTTCTGGTGCTCTTCCTCGGTGAGGTCCCACCAGAACTTGCCGGCCATCTTCGA
>JALHLN010000107.1 GCA_022844545.1 Burkholderiales bacterium
CGGAGGCGGCCTGGCGCGACGGCATCGAGGCGGCCTGCGCCGCGCTGGCGCAGGATTTCCAGCCGCTGTCGGACCACCGCGGCTCGGCCTGGTACCGCCTCGTCGCGGCGCAGAACCTGCTGCGCAAGTTCGCTGCCCGCATCGGCCCGAGGGCGCTGCTGGAGGTGGACGCGTGATCGGGAAGGCCCTCGCGCACGACAGCGCCGGGCTGCATGTCTCCGGCGCGGCGCGCTACGTGGACGATCTGCCGGAGCCGGCCGGCACCCTGCACGCGGCGCTCGGCATGGCGGCGCTTGCCCATGCGCGCATCCTGTCCATGGACCTGGATCCGGTACGCTCGGCGCCCGGAGTGAGGGCGGTACTCGCGGCGCCCGACATACCCGGTGCGAACAATGTCGGGCCGGTGATCGCGGACGAGCCGGTGTTCGCCTCGGACAGGGTCCTGTTCCACGGCCAGCCGCTGTTCGCCGTGGCTGCCGACACGATAGAGGCGGCGCGGCGCGCGGCGCACCTGGCCAGGATCCGCTACGAGGCCCTGGAGCCGGTCCTGACGGTGGACCAGGCGATGCAGCGGCAGGCGTTCGTGCTGCCGTCGCTCAAGGTGGCGCGGGGGGATCCTGCCGCGGCGCTGGCCCGCGCCACCCACCGCATCCACGGGCGCCTGCGCTGCGGCGGACAGGAGCATTTCTACCTCGAAGGCCAGGTCGCGCTGGCGATCCCCGGCGAGCGCGGCGAGATGCTGGTGCACGCCTCCACCCAGCACCCGAGCGAGATCCAGCACCTGGTGGCGGCGGCGCTGGGCGAGCCGAGCGCTGCGGTGACGGTGGAACTGCGGCGCCTGGGCGGCGGCTTTGGCGGCAAGGAGACGCAGGCTGCGGTGTATGCGGTCGCGGCGGCGCTGCTCGCGCGAGCCACAGGCCGCCCGGTAAAACTGCGCGTCGACCGCGACGACGACATGATCGGCACCGGCAAACGCCATGATTTCCGCTACGACTACGAGGCCGGTTTCGACGCCGACGGGCGCCTCGTCGCGCTGGATCTGGAGATGGCTTCGCGCTGCGGCATCTCGGCCGACCTGTCGGGCGCGGTGAACGATCGCGCCGTGTTCCACGCCGACAACTGCTACTTCCTCGAGAATGTGGCCATCGCCTCGCACCGCTGCCGCACGAACACGGTGTCGAACACGGCGTTCCGCGGCTTTGGCGGACCGCAGGGCATGTTCGCCATCGAGGGCGTGATCGCCGCGATCGCGCGCCGCCTGGGGCTCGATCCGCTCGATGTCCGCAAGCGCAACCTGTACGGCAGCTCGGAGCGCAACGTCACGCATTACGGCATGACGATCCGCGACAACATCGCACCGGAGCTGATCGAGGAACTCGAGCACGACTCGGCTTACCGCGCGCGGCGGGCGGCAATCGGCCGCTGGAACGCGGAACACCCGCACATCCGCCGCGGCCTCGCGCTGACGCCGGTGAAGTTCGGTATCTCCTTCACCGCCATCCCGATGAACCAGGCCGGCGCCCTGGTCCACATCTACACCGACGGTTCCGTGGCGGTGAACCATGGCGGCACCGAGATGGGCCAGGGGCTGATGGTGAAGGTGCAGCAGCTGGTGGCGGCGGAGTTCGGCATCCCGCTCGAAGCGGTGCGGATCACCGCCACCTCCACCGGCAAGGTGCCCAACACCTCGCCCACGGCCGCCTCCAGCGGCACCGATCTCAACGGTGAGGCGGCGCGCGCCGCCTGCCGGGTCCTGAAGGAGCGCCTGGCGCCCTTCACCGGCGCGTCCTTCGCAGAGCGCGCCAAGGCCGCGTTTCTCGCCCGCGTCTCGCTGTCCGCCACCGGCTACTTCCGCACGCCGGAGATCCACTTCGACCGCGAGCGTTTCCGCGGCGAGCCGTTCTACTACTTTGCCTACGGTGCCGCGGTGTCGGAGGTCGCGGTGGACACCCTCACCGGCGAATCCCGGCTGCTCAGGGCCGACCTCCTCCACGACTGCGGTCGCTCGCTCAACCCGGCCATCGACCGCGGACAGATCGAAGGCGGCTTCATCCAGGGCATGGGCTGGCTCACCGCCGAGGAGCTGGTGTGGAACGACCAGGGCGCGTTGCTCACCCATGCGCCGTCCACCTACAAGATTCCGGTCGCGAGCGACTGCCCGCCGGTATTCAACGTGCGGCTATGGGAAGCCGGCGCGAACCGGCGCGACATCGTCCATCGCTCCAAGGCAGTGGGGGAGCCGCCCCTGATGCTGGCGTTGTCGGTGTTCCACGCCATCGCAGATGCGGTGGGCAGCACCAGCGAGTCGCGCGAGCCGGTGCCACTGGAGGCACCGGCGACGCCGGAGAACGTGTTGAAGGCGATCCATGCCCTGCGTGGTTGAGATTGAGGTGCTGGCCGCGGAGGGATCGACGCCGCGCGAAGCCGGCACGCGCATGTGGGTAGGCGCGCAGGAAGTGCGCGGGACCATCGGCGGCGGCAACCTGGAGTACACCGCGCTCAAGGTGGCGCGCGAGATGCTGCTCTCGGGCGAGCAGCGGCGCGAGCGCCGCATCGCGCTCGGCGACTCGCTGGGCCAGTGCTGCGGCGGCGCGGTGACGCTGCGCTTCTCGGTCCGCGACGGATTCCCGGCGGCGGACGCGGCGGCGTTCGATCTGGTGCTGTTCGGCGCGGGCCATGTCGGCAAGGAAGTGGCGCGCATCGTGGAGAGGCTTCTCTGGCGCCTGACCTGGGTGGATGGCCGGCCGGAGATGTTCCCGCCCGCGGTGGCCGGCAACGTGCGCGTCGTCATCGAGGAGGAGCCGGCCTGGATGGTGGACGAGGCGCCGGCGGGCGCCTACTTCCTGGTCATGACCCACAGCCACGCGCTTGACCTGGAACTGGTGGCGCGGGTGCTCGAGCGGGGCGACTTCGCCTGGCTCGGGCTGATCGGCTCGGAGACCAAGGCGGCGAAGTTCAAGGCGCGCTTGCGCGCGCGCGGGTTCGCCGAATCGTCACTCGCTCGGCTGGTGTCGCCGATCGGGCTGTTCAAGGGCGGCAAGCATCCCGCGGCGGTGGCGGTCTCGGCGCTGGCGCAGGTGCTGCAGCACGCCTCGAGCGCCGCCGCGGCGCCGGCCAATGTGCACGATCGGTGATTTTGACACCGAAGTGCGACATCCGGAAATCATCGCAGTTTCGAGCCGCCTGGGGAACACCCGTTTTCCCTCTGGGAAAGCTCGATTTAGCCCCTCAATTTACCCACTCGATTCCGTGAAGACCCAGAAAAAAGAACAGGCGGCACCCCACCGGCAAGGTAGAGGAAGCCGCCTGGCCTCGAGCGCAGCGGCCAGGGCGGCTAAGATGCCGTCCCATGAGAAACCGCTTTCCCGGGTGCAGAGCCCGATGAGCGCGCCGGACCTACTCGAGCGGCTGCGCGCCCTCACCGAGCTGATGGAGGCCGTCGCGGCGGACCGCACGCTGCTCGACGTGCTCACACCTGAGGAGCGCGGGCGCCTGATGCGCGCAGTCGCCGGTGTCTACCACCCGGACTCGGCGGCGCGGCGGCGGCGACTGAAGGCGGCGGAGCGCGAACGCAGCGCCGCGCGCGCGAAGCGCGACGACGCCGCGCTCCACCAGACCGGCATCCGCACGCTTCGGCGCCGCCCGGTGTTCACCACGCCCAACATTTTCCCGCCGCATGAGCAGCCCGCGGCCCCGCCCGAGGCTCGGGAATCGGCGGAACTCAGGCACTGCTACGTCTGCAAGCAGAAGATCACCGCCATCCACCACTTCTACGACCAGATGTGCCCCGCCTGCGCGGAATTCAACTTCGCCAAGCGCACCGAGCTGGCGGATCTCAACGGGCGCATCGCGCTCCTCACCGGCGGGCGCGTCAAGATTGGCTACCAGGCCGGCCTGAAGCTCCTGCGCTCGGGCGCGCGGCTCATCGTCACCACGCGTTTCCCTCGCGATTCGGCGCGGCGTTACGCGCAGGAGCCGGACTTCGGCGCCTGGGGTCATCGCCTGGAGATCTTCGGCCTCGACCTGCGCCATACCCCGAGCGTCGAGGCGTTCTGCCGCGAGATGCTCGCCGCGCGCCAGCGGCTCGACTTCATCGTCAACAACGCCTGCCAGACCGTGCGCCGGCCGCCGGAGTTCTACGCGCACATGATGGACGGCGAGCGCGCCGCTCTGCCCGGCCCTGCGCAGGCGCTCCTCCCCGCGCCGCGGCAGCAGCTTCCCGGCCTCGCGCAGGCGCCGGAGCTCACCCAGCTGCGCCTCCTCGCCGAGGAATTCCAGGTGCAGAAGCACCTCTTCCCGGAAGGGCGGCTCGACCAGGACCTGCAGCAGGTCGACCTGCGCAGCCGCAACTCCTGGCGCTTCCTGATGCACGAAGTGCCTTCGGTGGAGCTGCTGGAAGTGCACCTGGTGAATGCCATCGCGCCCTTCGTCCTCAACGCGCGCCTCAAGCCCCTCATGCTGCGCGTGCCGACCCGCGACAAGCACATCGTCAACGTCTCGGCGGTGGAAGGGCAGTTCTACCGCAAGTTCAAGACCACCCGTCACCCGCACACCAACATGGCCAAGGCCGCGCTCAACATGATGACGCGCACCGCGGCCACCGACTACCGCAACGACGGCATCCACATGAACGCCGTCGACACCGGCTGGGTGACCGACGAGGACCCCGTCGAGCTCGCGACGAAGAAGACCCTCGAGCAGCGCTTCCATCCACCGCTGGACATCGTCGACGGCGCCGCGCGCATCTGCGACCCGATCATCGACGGCATCAACACGGGGAAGCATGTCTGGGGGCAATTCCTCAAGAATTACCAGCCGACCGACTGGTAGGAAGGGAACCTGGACCAGATCGCGCGCGCGGTGCGTTGCCGGCGCACGAATGAGTGAAAGCTGAACATCCACCTGCACTGCCAGGTGCTCGATGGGGTCTATCGGCGCACCGGGGGCGAACGGCTTCTGTAACGTGGGCAACTTCGGCGGGTTCGGCGGGATGCCTTCGCCGCTCAGCACAGGGAGCCAATGTGCACGATCGGTTACATTTGTCTGGCTAAGCCGGCGTCAGTCCGCCTTCGCCCCGCCGCGCACCCAGCGATCGAGCAACGCCCGCTCCTCGTCCGTCATGCCGGTGATGTTCCCCGGCGGCATCGCCTTCGAGAGCACCGTCTGTTGGTGGATCATCGCCGCCTGGACCCGGACGCGCTCCGGCGTATCCAGCACGACGCCCTTCGGCGGTTCGGCCATGCCCTGGAACGTGGGTTTTGCGGCGTGGCAGGAAACGCAATGCAGTTCCATCACGCGCTGCACCCCGGCGTACTTCACCGGCGCCCCATCGCCGCCGGTACGGGGCGCAAGCAGCGCCGCGACCGCGAGCAGGACCGCGATGCCCGCAGCCAGCGGCCAGGCCGGAGCCCCGCCCTTGTGGCGCATCACGAACCAGACCCGGATCAGGGCGCCGGAAACGGTGAGGGCCACGAGCACCAGCCAGTTCCAGCGGCTGCCGAAGGTCATGGCGTAATGGCTGGAGATCATCACGAACAGCACCGGCAGGGTGAAGTAGGTGTTGTGCACGCTGCGCTGCTTGCCGGCGACGGCGTGCCTCGGATCCGGCTCGCGGCCGTCCTGCTTCGCCCGCACCAGCTCGCGCTGCCCGGGAATGATGATGTGGGCGACGTTGCCGACCATGATGGTGCCGAGGATGGCGCCGTAGTGGATGTACGCGCCGCGCCCACTGAACACGAGGGACAGGCCCCAGGCGGCGACCGCGAGCAGCAGCAACAGCACGCCGGCCAGCGCGGCGTCGTTGCGGCCGAGCGGTGAGCGGCACAGGCCCTCGTAGACGGCGAGGCCGGCGATCAGGCTGGCGAGCCCGATGCCGACCGCCTGCGCCTTCGACAGCGCCATCACGGCCGGATCTACCAGGTAGGTCTCGGCGTTGACATAGTAGATCAGCACCAGCAGCGCGAAGCCGGTGATCCAGGTCCAGTACGCCTCCCACTTGAACCAGTGCAGTCGCTCGGGCAGCGTGGGCGGCGCCAGGCGGTACTTCTGCGCGTGGTAGAAGCCGCCGCCGTGCACCGCCCAGAGTTCGCCGGAGACGCCGCGCTCGCGGTCCTCGGCGCGCACGGGCGGCTCGAGCGAGTTGTCCAGCCAGATGAAGTAGAGCGAGGCGCCGATCCAGGCGATGCCGACGACCAGGTGGGCCCATCGCAGCAGCAGCGACAGCCAGTCGAGGAGATAGGCCTCCATCAGCGCGCCATGCGCTTCAGCTGCCCCGGTAGGTCGAATAACCCCAAGGCGTGCACAGCAGCGGCACGTGGAAGCTCGCGGACGCGTCGGCGATGCCGAAGCGCAGCGGCACCCGGTCGAGGAACGGCGGCTCGGGCAGCGCGAGCCCCTGGGCGCGGTAGTAGTCCGCGACATGGAACACCAGCCGGTACTGCCCCCTGGCGAAGGCGATGCCTTCCGCAAGCGGGGCATCGGTCCTGCCATCGGCATTGGTGGTCGCCGCCTTGAGCGGGCGCCAGCGCTCGCCCTCCAGCACCGCCAGTTCGACCTTCATGCCCGCGGCGGGATGCCCGCCGGCGGTGTCCAGCACATGCGTGGTGAGCTTGCCCATTCAGGCCTCCGCGACCGGTCGGACCAGTTTCTCCAGGCGGCCGCGCGCGATGTGGCCGATCTGCTCCAGCGCCAGCGCGATCTCCGCTTCCGTCTCGTTGCCGATGCGCCTCTCGAGCTCGGCGAACACGCCCTCGCGCGTGGCATGCAGCGCAAGGGCAATGACGCAGGGGAGGCCGTGCCGCTCGCGGTAGCGGCGGTTCAGTTCCGACATGCGCTTGAACTCCGACCGGCTGAGCGAATGGAACCCGAGGCGCGCCTGCTCGCCGGAGGAGTGCGAGCCCAGGCGGCCAGCGACCGCCCCCTGGCCGGCGAGCTCCGGGTGCGCGCGGATGAGCGCGAGCTTTGTTTCGCGCGGCGACGCGGTCACCACTGCCTGCATCACCGCGACCAGCGCGGCGCGGTTCTCGAACGGCCGATTCTCGAAGGCACGTTCCGCCACCCAGGGCGAATGCTCGTAGACCGCGCCGAAGGCGTCGACGAAGGCGAGGCGGTCCATGCGGTTGATCGCGCCCAGGGAAAGGTTCGCTTGGGAGTCCATCTGCGCCGCTTAGTATACTGGCGGGCACCATGTCCACCGGCTATCCACGCGACCTCGTCGGCTACGGTGCCCAGCCGCCAAAGGCGAAGTGGCCCGGCGGCGCGCGCATCGCGCTGCAGTTCGTCCTCAACTACGAGGAGGGCGGCGAGAACGCGATCCTCCATGGCGATCCCGCAAGCGAGGCCTTCCTGTCCGAGATCGTGGCCGCGCAGCCGATTGCGGGCATGCGCCACATTTCGATGGAATCGATCTACGAGTACGGCTCCCGCGCCGGCGTCTGGCGCCTGCTGCGGCTGTTCCGCAGGTATGACGTTCCGCTCACGGTCTTCGGCGTGGCGATGGCGATGGAGCGCAATCCCGCGGTGGTCGAGGCGTTTCTGGAGGCGAAGCACGAGATCGCGAGCCACGGCTGGCGCTGGATCAACTACCAGCACGTGCCGTTGAAGGTGGAGCGCGAGCACATGCGGCGCGCGATCGCGATCCAGAAGCGCCTCACCGGAGAGCGGCCGTTGGGCTGGTACACCGGTCGCACCAGCCCGAACACGCGGCGGCTGGTGGTCGAGGAGGGCGGCTTCCTCTACGACGCCGACGACTATTCCGACGACCTGCCGTTCTACGACGCCAGCCACGGCCGGCCGCAACTGGTGGTGCCCTACACGCTCGATGCCAACGACATGCGTTTCGCCTCGCCGCAGGGCTTCAATTCGGGCGAGCAGTTCTACCAGTACCTCAAGGATGCCTTCGACACGCTCTACGAGGAGGGCCGCGGCGCGCCGAAGATGATGTCGGTGGGCCTGCACTGCCGGCTGGTGGGGCGTCCGGGCCGGATCGCCGCGCTGGAACGGTTCCTGAAATACGCCACCGGCAAGCCGCGGGTATGGTGCGCGCGGCGCATCGACATCGCGCGGCACTGGCTCAAGCGCCACCCCTTCGCCGGGGCCTAGCGCCGCCGTTCGCCGCGCAGCACCTGCCGCAGGGCGGCGAAGGTTCGCCGCACCGCCGCCGGACGCGCGTTGGCGCCCATGGCGCCGATGCGCCAGATCTTCCCGTGCAGCGGGCCGAACGACGTGCCGATCTCGATGTTGTGGCGCTCGAGCATCCGGTGGCGCACCCGCTCTCCGTCCACGCCTTGCGGAATCCACACCCCGGTGACGTTGGGCATCTTGTGCGCAAGGTCGCCGTAGGGCTCGAGCTCCAGCTCGCGCAGGCCCGCGAGCACCAGGCGCGAGGCCGCGGCGTGGCGCGCGAAGGCGTGCTCCAGGCCCTCGGCGAGGAGCAGGCGCGCGCATTCGCGCGCCGCATACAGCATGGTGGTGGCCTCGGTGTGGTGGTTGAGCGCCTGCTCCGACCAGTAGTCCATGATCATGGCCAGGTCGAAGTAGTTGGAGCGGATGCGCGGGCCGCGCCCCGGCCGGTAGCCCTTCTTCTGCAGTCCCTGCTCGATGTGGCGGCGCCGGTAGATCGCGGCGGCGGCGCGGTCGCTGATCGTCATCGGCGCGATGCCCGAGGGCCCTCCGAGGCATTTCTGCAACCCGGCGCTCACCACGTCCAGGCCCCAGCGGGCCACCGGCAGCGGCATGCCCCCCAGCGTCGCCGTCGCATCGACGTAGCTGAAGGCGCCGTAACGGGCGCAGATGCGGCCGATTTCCGCCAGCGGCTGCGCCATGGTCGTGGAGGTGTCGCCCTGGCACGTGGCGACCAGCTTCGGGCGGTGCTTCTTCACCGCGCGCTCGATCGCCTCGGGCTCGAAAACGGTTCCCCAGGGGGTCTCGATGGTCCTCACCACGGCGCCGCAGCGGCTGGCGATCTCCGCCAGCAGGTGGCCGAAGCGCCCGAACACCGCCACCAGCACCTTGTCCCCGGGCTCGATCAGGGACACCAGCGCCGCTTCGATGCCGGCGCGCGCCGTCCCGTCCACCATCAGGGTCTGGCGGTTCCGGGTCCGGAACACCTGGCGGTAGAGCGCCGAGGTCTCGGCCATGTAGCGCCGGAACTGGGGATCGAACTGGCCCAGCAGTTGTACCGACATGGCCCGCAGCACCTGCGGATAGG
Organism: Burkholderiales bacterium; assembly: GCA_022844545.1. Lineage (GTDB taxonomy): Bacteria > Pseudomonadota > Gammaproteobacteria > Burkholderiales > SG8-39 > RBG-16-66-20. The sequence continues at coordinate 9,209 of JALHLN010000107.1, forward strand.
CATTGATGGGCCCCGGTCCCATCAGCAGGCGGGGGACGGGCTTGAGTTCGGGAACCGGTTTGTGTGCCATGGTCTGGGGTGAAAAAAAGGGGCGCCCGGGGGCGCCCCTTCATTCTGCTACGAAAAGCCTACTTCGCGGCGGCCCTGACCACGCCCAGGCGCCGGCCGCGCGCCGGCTGCTTCAGGCGCGGCGGGTTGACCAGGTCGCGCACGAAGTTGGGCAGGGCGAACACGCCCTCATGGGTCTCGCCGTTGTAGAACCGCAGGTCCTGCAGCTTCCTCTGCTCGATGCGCCGGTCGATCTCGTCCGCGGTGAAGGCCTTGGGATCGAGCTTGTCCGAGCACACCGCCATGGTCCACTGCGCGCCGTAGAGCGGGATGTACATGGTGTACGGGCGCACGATGCGGAACACGCCGTTCAGGCGCTGCGCCAGCTCGGCGACGCGCTCGGGGCGCGCCACCGGAGCGCCGATGTGCAGCACCAGCGCCCCGCCGGGGGCGAGGACGTGGCGGCATTGCTGGAAGAACTCGGTCGAGTACAGCGCCTCGGCCGGCCCCATCGGGTCGTTCAGGTCGAGCACCACCAGGTCGAAGCGCTCCGCGGTCTCGCGGATGAACTTCATGCCGTCGCCGACCAGCACGCGCAGGCGCGGGTCGTCGAACGCCCCGCGGTGCACGGCGTGGAAGTGCTCCTTGGCAACCTTGATGACGTCCGCGTCGATCTCGCACATGGTCACCTGCTCGACCGAGGGGTGCTTGAGCGCCTCCTCCGATGAGCCGCCGTCGCCGCCGCCCACGATCAGCACCTTGCGCGGCGCGTTGTGCGCGGCCAGCGCCGGGTGGATCAGGTTCTCGTGGTAGACGAACTCCTCGCGCTCGGAGGTCATGTTGTAGCCGTCGAGGCGGAAGATGCGCCCGTAGTGCGGCGTGTCGTAGACCTCGAGCTTCTGGTACCGGGTCTGCCATTCGCCCAGCTTCTTCGTGGCCTTGATGTAGAAGCCGGTGGACTCGTTCAGCGGCTCCATGATGAGGTGCTCGCCGCGGTCGACCTCGTGGCGCGCGACCTCGCCCGGCTCGAAGTGGGCGATGATGGCCTCGAACAGCTGCCGCGCCTTGCCGGAATTGTCCGCGCTGTAGTTGCAGACGTAGACGTCCAGCGTCAGGCCCTTGTTCTCGGGCCAGGTGTGGATCGCGAGGTGGGACTCGGCCAGCACCACGGCGCCGGTGAAGCCGGAGCCCTCGAACTGGTGGAAGCGGGAGTCCATCACCGTCAGGCCGGAGGCGCGAACCATGTCCAGGCACAGCGCCTCGAAGCGCTTGCCATCGAGCAGCAGCTGCGGGTCGCAGCGACACCCGCTCAGGTCACCGATGAGATGCAGACCGTTCATGTCCGTGCCCCCCGAAAAATGCGAAGGCGCAACCCTGCGCCAAATACTCCAGGCTGCGCCTCAGCGTCACCGCCTCGCGGCGGAAAACCGTACTTGTTGCCGTCGTTCAATTCGTTCAAAGCCCCCGTTTCACGCGAGTC
>JALHLN010000108.1 GCA_022844545.1 Burkholderiales bacterium
TCAGTATTATGTCAAGTTAAGCATGACGCTGATATGGCATGCATTCCTGACCTCTAGTCCACCGCCCCAGCCCGCCTGAGCAGCTCCACCAGCACCATGTCGTTCCGTGCCTGGGCAATTCGCAGCGCCGTGGCACCGTCCGCGGAGGCAACCCTGAAATCCGCATCGTCCTGAAGGAGGATGCGGGCGGCCTCCGTGTGGCCGTTACGCGCGGCCAGCATCAGGGCTGTGTACCCATTGGGTGCCAGAGCATCCTTGTCGGCACCCTTGTCCAGGAGATACCGGACCATCTGGCCACGTCCCTCGAAGGCCGCGTAGTGAAGCGGCGCCCAGCCCTCCTGCTTCACCGGCGCGCCCCTGTCCACCAGGATCCGAGCCGCGCCAAGGTTCCCCTGGAGACTGGCCATCATGAGCGCGGAATCCCCCTGAGGGCTTCGCCTCATCAGGTCGGCCTTCCGGTCCAACAGCAGCGCGACCAGGCTCTCATGCCCAAGCCGCGCGGCGATCATCAGCGCCGTATGGCCGCCCTGGTTCGAGGTGTTGGGGTCCATACCTTTGCCGAGGAACTCTGAAACGACCCTGGCATCGCCTTCTTCCACGGCCCGAAGGAAGGCTTCATGGGCTTGCCCAAAGGAGCTTGCGGAGAACAGGATTAGTGATGTAATTACAGCGGCTTGAAACATGTGTCTAATGTACATTCTGGTTACTCGGTCGACTTTCCCGGGATGCCGGACAGCATCTCCGCGGCGTACAGTCTGGGATTGAGCGGATGCCTCGCCAGCAGCCGATGCCGCCCCATGGCACGGGCAAATTCCAGCCACTGCGCCGGTTGGGCATCCCGCGTGGACTTAAGTTCGGGCAAGTACCGCGGCCGTCCTGCCAGACCGCCGAACGCGCGGTCCAGGGCCAGCTTCTGCAGCACCTCCGCGAGCAATTCCAGGGTTTCCCGGTCCGGAATCGCCGATGCGCCCTCCAGGTCGCCCGCCGCGACGGCACGCAGCAGGACGGCAATGGCCTCCGCCTTGTCGCCGCCGGCAATCTCAAGCGCACGGCGGGGCGCACCTCCCGCAAAGGCCAGCCAGCGCGCCGGATCCTTGACGCCCTGCGCCGCCAGCCAGGCCTCGGCGGCCTCGGGATCGGGAACCGGCACCGGGACCGCGACGCATCGGCTGCGGATGGTCGGCAGGAGCCGGGCGGGCCTGTGCGACACCAGCAGGAAGAACGCGCCGGCGGGCGGCTCCTCGAGGCTCTTCAGCAGCGAATTGGCGGAGGACGCGTTCATGTCCTCGGCCGGATGCACGATCGCGACGCGGCGTCCGCCGCGATGCGAGCCCACGTTCACGAAATCCGCGAGCGCCCGGACCTGCTCGATCCTGATCTCCGTGCTGGGTTTGCCTGTTTTCGCGGGTGCGGTCTCGTCCTCGTCGACCTGCGTGGCGTAGCGTCCGAACGCCTCTGGCTCGAGGTAGCGCATGTCGGGGTGGTTGGCGCCGAGGAACCAGCGGCAGGCGGAGCAGCTGCCGCACGGTTCGATCCCCTGCCCTGCGTCTTCGCACAGCAGCAGCTGCGCGAAACGCTCGGCGAGGGCCAGCTTGCCCACGCCCTGCGCGCCATGGATCAGCAATGCGTGCGGCAGGCGGGCGCGCAACGCGGCGAGCTGCCGCCAGGCGCCGGGCTGAAGCTCGCCGATCACCGGTTCACAGTCCGGCCAGCGCCGCCTCGACCTGCGGCGGCACCTTGTCCGGCGGCTGCGCGCCGTCGATCAGGCGGATCCTGGCCGGCTCTGAAGCCGCCAGCGCCTGGTACGCGGCGCGGACACGATCGAAGAAAGCGCGCGATTCCTTCTCGAATCGGTCAGGCGCGCGGCCGGCGCCCTTCAGGCGCGCGCGGCTGACGTCGTAGCTGCAATCGAAGAGCAGCGTCCGGTCAGGCGCCAGTCCCGGATGAGCCTGCGCGGCAAGCGCGTGGATCAGGCCGGCGGCTACGCCCTTGCCGCCGCCCTGGTAGGCGAGCGTGGAGTCGGTGAAGCGGTCGCACAGGACCCAGGCGCCGCGGGCAAGCGCGGGACGGATCATGCGCGCGACGTGGTCCGCGCGCGCCGCGAACATCAGCAGCGTTTCGCCGACCGCGTCCATCGGTTCCGCCAGCACCAGCTCGCGCAGCTTCTCCGCGAGCGGCGTGCCGCCAGGCTCGCGCGTCACCAGCACCTCATGGCCGCGCGCGCGCAGCGTCGCCGCGATCGCGGCGAGGTGCGTGGACTTGCCCGCGCCGTCCATGCCCTCGAGGGTGATGAACCTGCCTGTGCCGCTAGCGTCCGCCATTCAGCTGATATTTTCTCACGGCACGGTTGTGCTCCTCGAGCGTGCGCGAGAACTGGCTCGTGCCATCGCCGCGCGCGACATAGTAGAAGGCATCGGTCTTTGCCGGATGCAGCGCGGCGCGCAGCGAGTCCAATCCGACCGCCGCAATCGGCGTCGGCGGCAACCCGGGACGCAGGTAGCTGTTGTAGGGGCCATCGGTCTGCAGGTGGATCTTGCGGAGATTGCCGTCGAAGGCCTCGCCCAGACCGTAGATCACGGTCGGGTCCACCTGCAGCCGCATGCCGATGCGCAGCCGGTTCACCAGCGCGCCGGCAATACGGTCGCGTTCTTCGGCGCGGCCGGTTTCCTTCTCGACGATGGAGGCCATGATGAGCGCCTCGTAGGGCGACTTGTAGGGCAGGCGCGGTTCCCGCGCCTCCCATTCGCGCGCAAGGTGGCGCTGCATCGCGTCGTAGGCCCGCCGCAGGATGCTAAGGTCGCTGCTGCCCTTGGCGAACAGGTAGGTGTCAGGGAAGAACAGGCCCTCCGGATGGGCTTCCGCCGCCTGCAGGCGCGCCATCAGCTGCGCGTCGGACATGCCCTTGCTGTCGTGGCGGATATCGGCATGTGCGTCCAGGGCCGCGCGCACCTGGCGGAACGTCCAGCCTTCGATGAACCTGACCTCCGCCTGCGTGACGTCGCCGCGCGTCAGCTTGTCGAGCAGTTCCAGGGGCGTGGGCGCCGATGCCAGTTCGTAGCTCCCGGCCTTGATGTCCGGGTCTCGTCCCAGCGCGCGGGCCAGCAGCTCGAACTGGATCCGCCCCGCCCCGATCCCGGCGTCCTCGATCCGCTGGGTGGCGGCGCGAAACCCCGCGCCAGGCGGAATGTCGAACGCTGCCGGGAGCTTTGCGACCGCGACCGGCGTCGCCACATACCAATAGCCGTATCCCGCTGCGGCGAGCAGCGCGAGCAGGCATGCGATGAACAGGGTTTTGAGCAACGGAACCCACTAAAATGCGCATTCTACGATGCACACGACGGCACTCGGCGGTTACGGACTCCTGCGGGTAGAGGGCGCGGATGCGCGCGCCTTCCTCCATGCGCAGCTCACGGTGGACGTGGAACAGCTCGCTGCCGACCGCGCGCGCCGCGCCGGCTGGTGTTCGGCCAAGGGTCGCCTGCTGGCGACGTTCCTGCTGGTCCCGGCCGACGGTGGATTCCTGCTGCAGCTGTCCCGCGACCTTGTCGCGCCGGTGGCGAAGCGCCTCGCCATGTTCGTCCTGCGCGCGAAGGTCAAGGTGTCGGATGTCACCGAATCGTGGCCGCAGCACGGCATCTGGGGCGACGGCGCCGCCGCGCGCCTGGAAGCGCTGGGCCTGCGCGCGCCGGAAGAGGATCTCCGCGTGGCGCAAGGCAACGGCCGGATCGCCGTGCGCCTCTCAGCCGAGCGCTTCCTCGTGCTTGGCAACGCCGGACTGGCCGCGGATGCCTCCGAGCAGGACTGGATGCTGGCGGATATCCGCGCCGGCCTGCCGACGGTCACGCTGGCGACGCAGGACCAGCTGGTGCCGCAGATGGCGAATTTCGAGTTGATCGGGGGCGTGGATTTCCGCAAGGGCTGTTATCCCGGCCAGGAGATCGTGGCGCGCGCCCAGTACCGCGGCGCGGTGAAGCGGCGGCTGTACCGGCTGCGATCGACTGCGCCGCTCGCGCCCGGACAGGACCTGTTGTCGGATGACCTGCCCGGCCAGGCCTCCGGAACCGTGGTGAATGCAGCCGCAGGCGAGGCCCTGGCGGTGCTGACGATCGCATCGGTCGAGGCAAAGGCGCCGATCCGCGCCTCGGCTGGCGGGGACGCGCTCGAGGTCCTGCCCCTGCCCTACGCCCGGTGACCAGCTACTACGTTTACTACCGCGTCGATGCGGCGCGCGTGGAGGCAATCCGGATTGCGGTCCGCGCCCTGTTCGACGCCATCGAGCGCGAAACCGGCGTGCGCGGCAGCTGGATGCGCCGCCGCGACGAGGCGACCACGTTCATGGAAGTGTACGAGGGCGTGGCGGACGAGCGCGCGTTCGAGGCCGTGCTCGCGCGCGAGTCCGCCGCGCTTGGCCTGGAGCGCAAGACCGAGCGCTTCGTATGTGCCTGATCCTGCTGGCATGGCGCGCGCATGCGCGCCATCCGCTGGTGGTCGCCGCGAATCGCGACGAATTCCATGCGCGCAACGCGGACCGGGCGGGGTTCTGGCGCGATGCGCCGGACATCCTCGCCGGCCGCGACCTCGAGGCCGGCGGCACTTGGATGGGCGTATCGCGCATTGGCCGGTTCGCCGCGGTGACCAACTACCGTGGCGGACGCGATGCCGGCGCCGTCGAATCCCGGGGCGCGCTGGTGACGCGCTTCCTGGCAGGCGATGCCTCGCCCGCGGACTATGTCGCCGGCTTGTCCGGCAGGCTGGCCTCCTACAGCGGGTTCAACCTCCTCGCCTGCGACGGGCGCGAACTCTGGTGGCTGTCCAATCGGGACGGCGGCTCGCGCCGGCTGGAACCGGGCATCTACGGGCTGGGAAATTTCCTGCTCGACACGCCGGAAGTTGACGAATCCAAGGCGCGGTTCTCGCGCGCGCTGGAGACTACGGCCGCGATCGAGCCGCTGTTCAGCGTCCTTGCCGGCTCGCAGATCGTGGCGCCGCAGTACGGGACGCGGTGTTCGACCGTCCTGATCGCGAACGAGGATGGCGCCACGACCTACGCGGAGCGCGCATTCGATGCCGCGGGCGCCTGCGGCGACACAGTGCGCTACGAGTTCAGGCCGCGGGCTTGAGCGGCCCGAGCATGCGACGCATGGCCTGGTGCAGGATGCCGGCCTCCTGGTACACCTTGCCCTCGGCGACGAAGCCGTGGCTGCGGTAGAACTCCGCTGCCTGCAACTGGGCCGAGAGCACCACCTCGGCATGGCCGCGGCGCGCCGCCTCGGCGACGAGCGCCTCCAGGATTTCCGCACCTACGCCCTGCCGCCGCCAGTCCTTCACCACCGCCATGCGCCCGATGCGGCCGTCGGGCAGCAGGCGCCCGGTGCCGATGGCCCTGCCATCGGGGTCGTACGCGATCGCGTGCAGGCACTTGGCGTCGAGGTCGTCGAGCTCGATGCCCGGCGGGACGTTCTGCTCGCCCACGAAAATGGCGAACCGGATCGGGCCCGCGATCGGCTGCGCCTTGTCCCACTCCAACAGTTCAATCCGGACCATGAAGCGAAAGTATAATCCGCGCCCATGAAAAGCCTGTGGCAGGACGCCGAAGCGGCGAAATTCGAAGGGCCGCTGGGCCTGCGGGTGTACACCTCGCGCCTGCTGGGCCGGGACAAGTCCCTGGTGCTGCACGGGGGCGGCAACACCTCGGTCAAGATCCGGGAGAAGAACCTCTTCGAAGAGGACGAGGAGGTCCTGTACGTCAAGGGCAGCGGCTGGGACCTCGAGACCATCGAGCCGGCCGGGTTCGCGCCGGTCCAACTGGATTACCTCAGGCGCCTGGCGACCCTGCCAGCCCTGTCCGATCCGCAGATGGTCAACGAACTGGCCACCCATACGCTGCGCGCCGGCGCCCCCGCGCCGTCGGTCGAGACCATCCTGCACGCCAGCCTGCCGCACAAGTACGTCGACCACACCCACGCCGATGCGGTGCTGTCGGTGTCGAACGCGCCCGATGGCGACAAGCGGATCCGCGACATCTACGGCGACAAGGTGGCGGTGATCCCGTACATCATGGCTGGTTTCGACCTGGCGGCCTACTGCGCGCGCGAATTCCCGAAGCAGCGGACGAAGAACACGGTGGGCATGGTGCTGCTCTCGCACGGGGTGTTCTCCTTCGCCGAGGACGCCCGCGAATCCTATGAGTTGATGATCGAGCTGGTGTCCATGGCCGAGCGCTACCTCGCGGCCCGGAAGGCATGGAACGTGGCGTTGCCGCCAGCATCGCCTTCAGAATTCAAGCGCGAGGACGCGGCGAAGCTGCGCAGCGACGCCTCGCAAGCGGCCGGATTCCCGCTGCTGTGCCGGTGCAATGATGCGCCGAATTTCCTGGGGTTCGCGCGCCATCCGGAGATCGCGCGCATCTCGCAGAGCGGCCCGGCAACCCCCGACCACGTCATCCGCACCAAGCCCCTGCCGATGCTCGGGCGCGACGTGGGCGCCTTCGGCGCCGCCTACCGCGAGTACTTCGAGCGCAATGCGAAGACCGCGAAGGAGAAGAAGACGATGCTCGACGCGGCGCCTCGCATGGCGCTCGATCCGGACCTGGGACTGGCCGCGTTCGGCCGCAGCGCGAAGGACGTGGGCATCGTCGAGGACCTCTATGAGCACACCGTCGAGGTCATCCTGCGCGCCGAGGCGCTGGGCGGCTGGAAGGCGCTGGAGGACCGCCACACCTTCGACATCGAGTACTGGGACCTGGAGCAGGCGAAACTGAGAAAGGCCGGCAGTCCGCCCGCCTTCGCCGGCGAGGTGGCCGTGGTGACCGGCGCCGCGTCCGGGATCGGCAAGGCCTGCGCCGAGGCGCTGCTGCGCCGGGGCGCGGCGGTGGTCGGCCTGGACCGGAACCCGGCGATCGCGGACCTCTGGAAGCGGCCGGATTTCCTCGGCCTCGCCTGCGACCTCACCGACGCGAAGGCGGTGCATGCGGCGCTGGACGCGGCGGTGAAGCGCTTCGGCGGCACCGACATGCTGGTGCTGAACGCCGGCATCTTCCCCGCGTCCCAACCCGTGCAGGGCATCGGTGCGGACATGTGGAAGAGCGCCATGACGGTCAACGTCGAGGCGAACCTGATCGTCATGCAGGCCTGCCACGCGCTGCTCAAGCTGGCGCCGCGCGGCGGGCGCATCGTGGTCATCGGTTCGAAGAACGTGCCGGCACCCGGGCCCGGGGCCGGCGCCTACTCCGCCTCGAAGGCGGCGATGAACCAGCTCGCGCGCGTCGCCGCGCTCGAGTGGGGCAAGGACGGCATCCGGATCAACACCATCCATCCCAACCAGGTGTTCGACACCGGCTTGTGGACCGAGGAGGTGCTCGCTTCCCGCGCCAAGGCCTACGGCATGAGCGTCGAGCAGTACAAGAGGAACAACCTGCTCAAGACCGAGGTGTCATCGCGCGACGTGGCCGAGCTCGCGGCCGAGATGTGCGGCCCCCTGTTCGCCAAGACGACCGCGGCGCAGGTTCCGGTCGATGGCGGCAACGAGCGCGTGGTCTAGGTGGCGGTAGAGCCGATCCGCTGGCTGGGCGACCGCCTGGAACTGATCGACCAGCGTCTGCTGCCGGACGAGACCACCTACTTAACCTGCCGCAGCGCCGCGGAGGTCGCGGCGGCCATCCGCGACATGGTGGTGCGCGGAGCGCCGGCCATCGGCTGCGCGGCCGCCTTCGGTGTCGTGCTCGGCCGCGGAACCCCGCAGGCCTACGGCCTGCTCGCCGCCAGCCGGCCCACGGCGGTCAACCTGTTCTGGGCGCTGGAGCGCATGAAGCGCGCCGGTGGCGCCGAATCAGAGGCGCGCGCGATCTATGACGAGGACATCGCCGCCAACCGGGCCATGGGAGCGCACGGCGCCGCGCTCATTCCGCATGGGGCACGGATCCTGACCTACTGCAACACCGGCGCGCTGGCGACCGCAGGCCACGGCACCGCCCTGGGCGTGGTGCGCTCCGCGAAGGAAAAGGGCGTGTCGGTGATCGCGTGCGAGACCCGTCCCTATCTTCAGGGTGCGCGGCTGACTGCCTGGGAGTGCGTGCAGGAAGGAATACCCTGCACCCTGATCACGGACAACATGGCCGGCCACCTGATGAGCCGGGGCGATGTGGATCTCGTGATCGTTGGCGCGGACCGGATCGCCGCCAATGGGGATGCGGCCAACAAGATCGGCACCTACACGCTGTCAGTCCTGGCGCGGCGCCATGGCCTGCCCTTCTACGTCGCCGCCCCGCTCTCGACGTTCGATTTCTCGATCGCCGACGGCGCCGCCATCATCATCGAGGAGCGGCCGGCGTCGGAAGTGACGGGTTACCGGGGGGTGCGCTGGGCGCCTGACGGCGTAAGCGTGCGCAATCCGGCGTTCGATGTCACGCCGGCTGACCTGATCACTGCGCTGGTCTGCGAAAAGGGCGTCTTGACCGGGCCGAACCGCGAACGGTTGGCCCGGCTGGCGCTGCCTGGCTAGAGCCGCCCGGCGAGCCGGACGAAGTCCAAGGCCGCGACCGGCGCCATCGGTTCGGCGTCTGCGCCCTGCCGCGACGGCTGGGTGGCGAACACGACCGAGATGCCTTCGTTGCGGTTCGTCGCGCGGCTGCGCAGGTCCTTCCAGCGCCCGCCGATGACGTTGCCCTTCAGGTCGCGGATCACGGACCCGCTGCGGGTCTGCTCCTCGTAGCCCACGATCTGGCCGTCCAGATTGCGCCAGGGCGTATAGAGCGCGATGCGCGTGAGTTCCTCGCCGGTGCCGCGCAGGTGGAGCGTTTCCTTCTGCCCCACCACGTGGCCTTCCGGGTTGTGAATCGGCGCGCGCTCCATGGCGCGGTAATCGGACAGCAGCGAGCATCCACCTGCGGCGAATCCGAGCGCGAGAACCAGCGCGGTCCTGCCGATTGCGTTCACTGCCTTCTTGGTCCCGTAGATCGATTTCATGACAACCTCCTGTGGTTCGAACGGCCTGTTTTTTTATCTGCCGCAGCCGTCTCGTTCCGTCCTGCGGATGGAACCTTACACCCGATTTGAATTTTCCGCCAATTGTCAAATCCGGGCTATGACGGATGTCACACTAACCCATTGATTAAAGTGGATTTCGTGAAGTAATACCGCAAGTTACCGTCGCTTCCTGGGGTCATTTGTGAACTATGACAGGGGTGTAGGCCGGTACCCGGACGAACAACTCCAAGATGTCCTCTCCCCGCATCCGGATACATCCGATGGATCCCGGCCGGCCCATCTGCGCCAGCTCCGGGGCGCCGTGGATATAGATGTAGCGGCGCATGGTGTCGACTTCGCCCAGGCGGTTGAATCCCGGCTCGCAACCCGACAGCCAGAGGATCCGGGTGAGAATCCAGTCGCGTCCCGGATGCGCCTGGTGCAGGGCCGGTGTCCAAATTTCCCCGGTCGGCCGGCGGCGCACGAAGACGGCGTTGAGCGGCTGCCCGGCCCCGATCTTCGCGCGCACGATGTGGCGGCCGCGGGGGGTGCAGAAGCTGCCGTTCCTCTCCCCGAGCCCGTTGCGGGACGTCGAGATGCTGTAGCGCCGACCTGCGAACAGGAGTTCCTGCCGTGCGGCGTCGATCTCGATCGTCATCTGCGTGCCGCGAAGAACGCGCTCAGGATGGCCCCGCATTCGGCGGCAAGCGCGCCGCCTTCGACCTTCACCTGGCTCTTGAGCACCAGTTTCTTCGGATCGGTGGCGCCGTAGACCACCCGCGCGACGCGCGCATGGAACATGGCGCCAAGACACATGTCGCAGGGCTCCAGGGTCACGTACAGGGTGGCGCCGGTGAGGCGGTAGTTGCCCAGGGCCCGGGCAGCCGCGCGCAGGGCTTCGATCTCGGCGTGCGCCGTCGGGTCGGAAGCAACGATGGGCCGATTCCAGCCCTCGCCGAGGACGCGGCCATCGACCACGACCAGCGCGCCCACGGGCACTTCGCCTTCGGCCGCGGCGCGGCCGGCGAGTTCAAGCGCGCGGCGCATGTAGGTTTCATCTTCCGGCTGCATCCGCGCGATTCTCGCACGCATGGATCCGGATCAAAATGTAACCGATCGGTTACATTGTGGCGCTCTAGATGGGCTTGCGCCCGCTGATCACGCGCAGCAGGACCACGACGATCGCGACCACCAGCAGGACGTGGATGAAGCCGCCGATGGTGTAGGAGGTGACCAGCCCGAGGAGCCAGAGGATGAGGAGGATGACGGCGATGGTGTACAGCATGGTGTCCGGCCTTGGGTGCGTTTCGACCGGCGCAGCATGCGTCAGATCAAGTTCCCGGTATGTGCGCTGCCGCGCAGACCGTTTCCGGGTCCCGGCGGAACATGCGTCTTCGACCAGCAACCTACCGAAAGCACATATGACAATCGCATTCACCAAGAAACAGATCAGCCTCGCCGTGGCCTGCGCCCTGACGCTGGGCTTTGCCTCAGGCGCGGCACGCGCCCAGTCCCTCGGGCCCGCGAACGAACGGGACACCTGGACCGAACAGTCCAAGCAACAGGTATGGCGCAACGGCTACGGCGAGTGCTGGCGCAATGCCTACGGCCCGCCGCCGCCCTACGGTGAATGCAATCCCGCGCCGGTTGCGCAGTACGTCGCCCCGCCGCCCCC
>JALHLN010000109.1 GCA_022844545.1 Burkholderiales bacterium
GGCGGCCTGCTGGCGCCGGAGGAGCGCGGCGAGATCGACCGGCTGCTCGCGGCGCTGGAGGCGGCGCTGCCGGGGGACGACTCGCGCGCCATCAAGCGCGCCTCCGAGGCCCTCAACCGCGCCACCGATTCGTTCGCTGCCCGGCGCATGGACGCAGGCGTCAAGCGCGCCCTTGCCGGGCGCAACATCGCCAACCTGGACCTCTGATGCCGAAGCTGAAGGTACTGCCGCACGCCACGCTCTGCCCGCAGGGCGCGGAATTCGACGCCCCCGAAGGCGAAATCCTGTGCAACATCCTGCTCGCGAACCACGTCGACATCGAGCACGCCTGCGAGAAGTCCTGCGCCTGCACCACCTGCCACGTTGTGGTGCGCGAGGGCTTCGCGTCGCTCGATCCGGCGGAGGAGAAGGAGGAAGACCTGCTCGACAAGGCCTGGGGGCTGGAGGGAACCTCACGCCTGTCCTGCCAGGCGCGGATGCGCAGCGCGGACCTCGTGATCGAGATCCCGAAGTACACCATCAATTATGAGCGCGAAGGCGGGAGCCGGAAGTGAGGATAAGCACATGAAGTGGACCGATTCGCGGGATATCGCCATCGCCCTGGCGGAGAAATTCCCGGACCGGGACCCGGCGAGGGTGAATTTCGTCGACCTGCGCGACTGGGTGCTCGGCCTGGAAGGTTTCGACGACGACCCCAGGCGTTCCGGCGAGAAGATCCTCGAGGCCATCCAGGCGATGTGGATCGAGGAAGCCGATTCCGGGGGGAGTTGAGCTATCCTAGCGGTTCATTCTGGGGAGCCCGCATGAAGATCAGAAACGCCTTGTTCGCCGTCCTTGCCGCCGCTTCGCTGTCGGCCGCCGCGCAGGACCTGTCCGTCGGCCTGTCCACGCCGGTGACGACGATGGACCCGCATTTCCACAACCTGACGCCCAACAACTCGATCGCGAAGCACGTCTTCGAGACCCTGGTGCACCAGGACGACCAGCAGGCGATGCGGCCCGGCCTGGCCGAGAGCTGGAAGGCGCTGGACGACACCACGTGGGAAATCAAGCTGCGGAAAAACGTGCGCTGGCATGACGGCTCGCCGTTCACCGCGGACGACGTGCTGGCAACGCTCAAGCGCATCCCGAACGTGCCCAACAGCCCGGCTTCGTTCGCCATCTACACGCGCCCGATTTCCGACGCCAAGGCGAAGGACGCGCACACCGTCATCCTGACCACGCGTGCGCCGCACCCGCTGCTGCCCAACGACCTCGCCACCATCCACATCATCTCGGCGAAAATGGCGGGCATGGGGACGCCGGACTACAACTCCGGCAAGGCGGTGAATGGCACCGGGCCCTACAAGTTCGGCGAGTACGTGTCCGGCGATCGCGTGGTGCTGGTGGCGAACGACAAGTACTGGGGCCAGAAGCCCGCGTTCCAGAAGATCCGCTTCCGCATGATCACCAACTCCGCGGCCCGCGTCGCGGCGCTGCTGGCGGGCGACGTGCAGATGATTGAAGCCGTCCCCACCGCGGACATCGCAAAGCTGAAGACGGACGCGCGCGTCACGCTCGCCTCCACGGTGTCCAACCGCGTCATCTACCTGCACATGGACTCCGGGCGCGAGCGCAACTCGCCCTTCGTCACCGACGCCGCCGGCAAGCCGATGGAGGCCAACCCGCTGCGGGATCCGCGCGTGCGCAAGGCGATCTCGATGATGATCGACCGCAACGCGATCGTGTCGCGCATCATGGAGGGCGAGGCAAAGCCCGCCGGCCAGTTCCTGCCGGAGACCTTCCATGGCACCAGCAAGCGCCTGGCGCCCGAGAAGTACGATCCCGACGGCGCGAAGAAGCTGCTCGCGGCGGCCGGCTACCCGAACGGTTTCGGCATCACGCTGCACACGCCCAACAACCGCTACATCAACGACGAGAAGATCGCGCAGGCGGTGGCGCAGTTCCTCACCCGGGGCGGCATCCCGACCAAGGTCGATGCCATGCCCTCGGCGGTGTTCTTCTCGCGCGGCTCGAAGCTGGAGTTCTCCTTCCTGCTCGCGGGCTGGGGCGCCGGCACCGGCGAGAACAGCTCGCCGCTGCGCTCGCTGGTGGCCAGCTTCGACCCGAAGCTGGGCAACGGCGCGGCCAACCGCGGACGCTTCTCGGACGCCGGGGTCGACGCCATGGTCCACACCGCGCTCACGACCATCGACGACACCAAGCGCGGCCTGATGCTGGCCGCCGCCGCCGACAAGGCGATCGGCGAGCTGACGGGCGTCATCCCGTTGCACTACGAGGTGAGCACCTGGGGCGTGAAGAAGGGCCTCGCCTACAAGGCGCGAGTGGACCAGTACACCCTCGCGCATGAAGTGACCGTAGCGAAAAAGTAAGCCGGGAGCGGAAGTGACGGTCTACGTCCTGCGGCGCCTGGCGCAGACGCTGCTGGTCCTGTTCGTCACCTCGGGGCTGGTGTTCGGCGGGCTGTACCTGGTCGGCGACCCGGTGGAGATTCTGGTCAACCCCCAGGCCGACCAGGAAGAGCGCGCCCGCACCGCGGCCGCGCTGGGCCTGGACCGGCCCGCGCTGGAGCAGTACTGGATCTTCCTCAAGGGTGCGTTCACCGGCGATCTGGGCAAGTCCTTCGTCTTCGGCCGCTCGGCGCTGGAAGTCATCATCGAGCGCATGCCGGCGACGCTGGAACTCGCCTTCCTCGCCATGGTGATGTCGGTCGGCCTCGGGATCCCGCTCGGCCTCTACGCCGGCCTCCGCCCGCATGGCTTAGCCGCGCGCTCGATCATGGCGGGCTCGATCCTGGGCTTCTCGCTGCCCACGTTCTGGGTCGGGCTGCTCCTCATCATGGTGTTCGCTGTGCAGCTGGGCTGGCTGCCATCCACCGGCCGCGGCCCGACCACCGAGTTCCTCGGCGTCCAGGTCTCGATCCTGACCTGGGAAGGGCTGCGCTACGCGCTGCTGCCGGCGCTGAACCTGGCCCTCTTCAAGCTCTCGCTCATCATCCGCCTGACGCGGGCCCAGGTGCGGGAGCAGTCTCTGCTCGACTACATCCGCTTTGCGCGCGCCAAGGGCCTGAAGCGCGCGCGGGTGATCGGCGTGCACCTGCTGAAGAACATCCTGATCCCGCTCATCACGGTGATCGGCCTGGAGCTGGGCTCGGTGATCGCCTTCGCGGTGGTTACCGAGACCATCTTCGCCTGGCCGGGCATGGGCAAGCTGGTGATCGATTCCATCTTCCAGCTCGACCGCCCGGTGGTGGTGGCCTACCTTCTTGTGACGGTGTTCATGTTCATCATGATCAACCTGATGGTGGACCTGCTGTACTCGGCGCTGGATCCGCGCGTGCGCATCGCGGAGGTGAAATCGTGAGCGCCGTCCTGCCCGCCGCCGAGCCGGCCCCGCAGACCCCGTTCCGGCGCTTCCTCGAAGAATTCTTCGAATCGAAGCTGGCCACGCTCGGCTTCGCGGTGCTGGCTGCGATCGTGCTGGTGGCGCTCCTCGCGCCGCTGGTCGCGCCGCAGAATCCCTACGACCTGGGCAAGCTGGACCTGCTCGATGCGCGCCTTGAGCCGGGAACGAAGGGGGGCGCCGGCATGACCTACGTCCTTGGCACGGACGGCCAGGGCCGCGACATGCTCTCGGCGATCCTCTACGGCCTGCGCGTTTCGCTCTATGTCGGCGTGGTGAGCGGCATCATCGCGCTGACCCTCGGCGCGCTGACCGGCGTGCTCGCGGCCTACGCCGGCGGGCGCATAGAGCAGTTCGTGATGCGCGTGGTGGACATCCAGCTGGGCTTCCCGGCGATCCTGGTGGCGCTGATCCTGCTCGCGGTGCTGGGCAAGGGCGTGGACAAGATCATCATCGCGCTGGTGTGCGTGCAATGGGCCTACTACGCCCGCACCGCGCGCTCGGCGGCGCTGGTGGAGCGCGGCAAGGAGTATATGGAGGCGGCGCGCGGCCTGGGCCTTTCCGGGACGCGGATCGTGTTGCGGCACCTGCTGCCCAATGCGCTGCCACCCTTGATCGTGGTCGGCACGGTGCAGGTGGCCCACGCCATCGCTCTGGAGGCGACGCTGTCGTTCCTGGGCCTGGGCCTGCCGACCACCGAGCCGTCGCTGGGCCTGCTGATCGCCAACGGCTACGAATACCTGATGTCGGGCAAGTACTGGATCAGCTTCTATCCGGGCGTGGCGCTGCTGGTCACCATCCTGTCCATCAACCTGGTTGGGGACCAGCTGCGCGACGTGCTCAACCCGAGGCTGGCGAAGTGACGGCGGCATGACTGCGTTGCTGGAAGTCCGCGACCTGGTAACGGAGTTCGACGGGCGCGAGGGACGGTTGCGGGCGGTGGACGGGGTCAGCTTCAGCCTGGAGCGCGGCGAAATCCTCGGGCTGGTCGGGGAGTCCGGCTCCGGCAAGTCGGTGACCGGTTTCTCCATCATGGGGCTGGTGGACGCGCCCGGGCGCATCGCCGGCGGCAGCGTGAAGTTCGACGGCATGGAACTGGTCGGGATGCCCGACGGCGATCTGCGCCGGCTGCGTGGCAAGCGCATCGCCATGATCTTCCAGGACCCGATGATGACGCTGAATCCGGTGCTGTCCATCGAGACGCAGATGCTGGAGACCGTGCTCGCGCATGACGCGGTGCCGCGCGAGGAGGCGCGGCGGCGCGCCATCGAGGCGCTGGGGCTGGTCGGCATCGCCTCGCCGGCGGAGCGCCTGGCGCAGTACCCGCACCAGTTCTCCGGCGGCATGCGCCAGCGGGTGGCGATCGCCATCGCGCTGCTGCACCGCCCGGACCTGATCATCGCCGATGAGCCCACGACGGCGCTGGACGTCACCGTGCAGGGCCAGATCCTCTACGAAATGCAACGCCTGGTGCGCGAGTCGGGTGCGGCGTTGGTGTGGATCACGCACGACCTCGCGGTGGTGGCCGGGCTCGCGGATCGCGTCGCCGTCATGTATGCCGGGCGCATCGTGGAGCAAGGCAGCACCACCGAGGTGCTGGACGCGCCGCTACATCCCTACGCGCGCGGCCTGCTCGATTCCGTTCCCGCGGCGAACGCGACCGGCGGGCGGCTGCGGCAGATCCCCGGCATGACGCCGTCGCTCGCGCACCTGCCGGCGGGCTGCGCCTTCCGCGACCGCTGCGGCCACGCGGACGACGCCTGCGGCACGGTTCCCCCGATTACGCTCAAGGCATCGCGCCAGGTGCGCTGTCACCATCCGCTATGAGCAAGCCCATGCTCGAGTTCCGCGACGTGACCAAGCGCTTCGAGAAGCGGCTGGACGTCATCGAGCGGTTCGCCCTGCGCCTGGGCGCCGCCGTGTCCGGCCATGTCGTGCATGCGGTGGACCGCGTCTCCTTCGCGGTCAACGAAGGCGAGGTGGTCGGGCTGGTGGGCGAGTCCGGTTGCGGCAAGTCCACGCTCGGGCGCCTGGCCTGCGGCCTGCACGAGCCGACCGCGGGCGGCGTGTTCTACAAGGGCGAGCCGGTGAACGGCAAGCCGGTGCGCGCGGTGCAGATGATCTTCCAGGACCCGTTCTCCTCGCTCAATCCGCGCATGCGCGTAGAGGACATCGTGGGCGAGGCGCCGCGCGTGCACGGCCTGGTGCCGGCGGCGGAGGTCCCGGACTACGTCGCGCAGCTCCTGCGCCGGGTGGGCCTGGATCCGTCCTACCGCCGGCGCTATCCACACCAGTTCTCCGGCGGCCAGCGGGCGCGCATCGGCATTGCGCGCGCGCTGGCGGTGAAGCCCGATTTCCTGGTCTGCGACGAGGCGGTTGCGGCGCTGGACGTATCCATCCAGGCTCAGGTGCTGAACCTGTTCATGGACCTGCGCGAGAGCCTGGGCCTGACTTACCTCTTCATCAGCCACGACCTTGGGGTGGTGAGCCACCTCTCGAACCGGGTGGTGGTGATGTACCTCGGCCGCGTCGTCGAGAGTGCGCCCACCGCCGAGTTGTTCGCGAAACCGAATCATCCCTATACCCAGGCTCTGCTGGCGGAGGTGCCGCGGCTGGACCGCAAGAACCGGAACTTCGCGCCCATCAAGGGCGAGATTCCGTCGCCGCTCGCGCCGCCGCCGGGCTGCCATTTCCATCCCCGCTGCCCCCACGCCATGCCGCGCTGCGCGCAGGAGGCGCCGCCGCTGCGCGAAGTCGCCCCGGGACGGCTCTCCGCCTGCCATCTCGACGCCTGATCCATGGACAACCTTGCCGCCTACTACGCGAAGCGCGCCACCGAATACGAGCGCATCTACGCGAAGCCCGAGCGCCAGTCCGACCTGTCCGCGCTGCGCGCGCGCGTCGGCGGAATGTTCGCCGGGCGCTCCGTCCTGGAGCTCGCCTGCGGCACCGGCTGGTGGACGCCGGTCCTCGCGCAGGGCGCAGCCCGGGTCACCGCGCTGGACCTGAACGAGGAGGTGCTGGCGATCGCGCGCACCAAGGACCTGCCCTCCGGCAAGGTGGAGTTCGTGCGCGGCAGCGCCTTCGAGATCCCGGATTTCGGCCGCCGCCACGATGCCCTGTTCGCCGGCTTCTGGTGGTCGCATGTGCGGCTGGAGGAACTGGATGCGTTCCTCGCTTCCGCCGTGGCAGCGGTCGCGCCGGGTTCGCTGGTCGCCTTCCTTGACAACCGCTACGTCGAGGGCTCGAGCACCCCGGTTTCGCGCCGCGATGCGCAAGGCAACACTTACCAGCTGCGCAAGCTGGCCGACGGCAGCGGCCACGAGGTGTTGAAGAATTTTCCGGGCACCGGCGAACTCATCGAGCGCGCGTCGCGCTGCGGCACGGACGCGCACGTGGAACTGCTGGAGCACTACTGGCTGCTCAGCTTGCGGAGTCGGGCATGAGCCCTCCCTACGAGATCCGCGGCCCGCAGGCGCCGGCGATCCCGCTGGTGCTGGATTCGCCGCACTCCGGCAACCGCTTCCCGGACGATTTCGGGGCCATGGTGAGCGAATCCGAGCTGCGCGAAGGCGAGGACTGCTACGTGGACGAACTCTATGCCGGGGCGGCGGAGATCGGCGCGCCGCTGCTGGCCGCACTCTGGCCGCGCACCTACCTGGATCCCAACCGTCACGCGGGCGACGTCGATCTCGAGCTGATCGACGGTCCCT
Organism: Burkholderiales bacterium; assembly: GCA_022844545.1. Taxonomy (GTDB): domain Bacteria; phylum Pseudomonadota; class Gammaproteobacteria; order Burkholderiales; family SG8-39; genus RBG-16-66-20. The sequence continues at coordinate 7,116 of JALHLN010000109.1, forward strand.
GGCCCTGGGAATACGTGCCCAGCGGCAAGGCGAGGGTCGGCAAGGCGCTGCTGTGGCGCACGCTGGAGGACGGCCGGCCGATCTACCCGCGCCGCCTGTCGCCGGCGGCGGTGCGCGCGCGCATCGAGCGCTGCCACGCGCCGTACCACGCCGCGATCCGCGGACTGCTCGAGGCCTCGGTGAAGCAGTTCGGCAAGGTGTGGCACATCAACTGCCACTCCATGCGCGGCACTGCCGGCAAGCAAAGCGAGGACGGCGAGGGCAACGTGCGCGCCGATTTCGTCCTCGGCGACCGCGATGGCACCACCTGCGACCCGGGATTCACCGAACTGGTGCGCCGGACGCTCGCCGGCATGGGCTACTCGGTCAAGGTCAACGATCCCTACAAGGGCGTGGAACTGGTGCGCGCCTATTCGGACCCGAAGGCCGGACGGCACAGCCTGCAGATCGAGATCAGCAAGCGCCTGTACATGGACGAGGCCGTGCTCGCGAAGAGCGCCGGCTTCGGCAGGCTGCAGAAGGACCTGACCACGCTCCTCGAGGAAATACGCAAAGCGCTATGACAGACCACTATCCCGTCGATCTCTCGCCGCCGGAGATCGCGCCCTATCGCCAGGGCAACACCGGCGTCGACTACGTGCACGTGCTGGATTCCGGCAAGCCGGGGCCGAACGTCATGATCCAGGCCCTCACCCACGGCAACGAGATCTGCGGCGCCCTGGCCGTGGACTGGCTGTTCCGGGAGAAGGTGAAGCCGGCGCGCGGCAGGCTGACGCTCGCCTTCGCCAACGTGGAGGCGTTCGCGCGCTTCGACTACGACGACCCGGACCGTTCGCGCTACATCGACGAGGACTACAACCGGGTCTGGGCGGACGAGGCGCTGTTCGGCAAGCGCGATTCCATCGAGTTGCGCCGCGCGCGGCAGTTGCGGCCTTTCGTGGATGCGGCCGATTTCCTGCTTGACCTGCATTCCATGCACGAACCCTGCCGTCCAATCATGGTCTGCGGAACCAGCGAGAAGAGCGCAGCCTTCTCCCGCAAGCTCGGCGTGCCGGGCGACCTGCTCATCGACACAGGCCACCCCGCCGGCCTGCGCATGATGGAGCGGGGCGGCTTCGGCGACCCCGCCAGCCCCCGGACCGCGGTGCTCATCGAGTGCGGCCAGCATTGGGAGAAGTCCTCCGAGGCGGTCGCGAAGGACACGGTCCTTCGTTTCCTCAAGGTAACGGGTGCCGTGGAGCCCGGCTGGGCCGATGCCCGGATCACCCTGCCGCCGCCGCGGGAGCAGCGCCTGGTCCGGGTCACGGAAGCCGTAGTCGCGAAGTCCATGGGGTTTAAATTCGCATGGTCTTTCAAAGGCTTGGAGGTGATCCCGAGGGCCGGCACGGTGGTCGCCACCGACGGCGATACGGTCTGGAAGACACCGTACGACAATTGCGTCATGGTGATGCCTTCGGTGAAGCACCTGAAACCGGGAACGACCCTCGTGCGTTTAGGTCGATATGACTAGGATGCGCCTGCTTCTTCTGGCCCTGCTTCTCGGGTCGGTTCCGGCGTCGGCCCAGATCTACAAGTGGACCGACGCCCAGGGACGGGTCCATTTCTCGAATCAGACCCCGCCGCAGGGCGCGAAGGCCATCGTCGTCGACCCGAACGCGAAGGAAGTGCCGCCGGCGCCGGCCGCCGAAGGCAAGGACTGCCACACCATCCGCTGCCAGGGCGAGCGGCTGGAGGAGCGCGAACGCCAGCGCGCGGCGCTGGAGGAAAAGGAATCCGCGGCGCGCGCCGAGCGCGACGCGAAGGCGCCCAAGCCCTACAAGGGGTTGTCGTTCTCCAAGTACATCAGCATCCAGCACGGCATGAGCGAAGGAGAACTCCTCGGCGTTGCCGGCGAACCCGACCTGCTTGCGGACCAGGGCATCGCCATCGCTTCGCCGGGCACCGTGCAGGTGGCCCCGGGTGTGCGCCGGCCCGCGCGCGCGGGCCTCTCGCTCAAGACCTGGACCTACATGCCCACCACCTCCGATCCGTTCACCACCACCGTCACGCTGGTGGGCGGGCGGGTGTCCGAGGTCGAGCGCGTCAGGAAGTTCTAAGCTTTACCTGCGGGTAGGTTTCAGTATCCGCGCGATGGCGCCGCGCACGCCCGGCAGGTCGTTCTCCACCACCGACCAGACGATCGCCGCATCGAGCAGCCAGTACTTGTGCGCCAGGCGATCCCGCATGCCGGCGATGCTGCGCCAGGGGATCTCCGGCTGCAGGCCGGCCAGGTCGAGTCCTTCTGCCTGCGCGTCCTTGACCGACTGGCCGATCTGGATCAGGCGCGCGGCCACGGCGTCGCGCTGCATTGGCTCGCGGTCGAACGCCTTGCGGCCCTTTCGCGTGTAAGCGGCGATGGCGTCGATCGCCTCGAGAACGTCCTGCAGATGGTCAGTGGCGGAACGCGCCATCTTCAGGCGACCCTGACCGCGTCGCGACGCGCTTCCTTCAGCACACGGGGCTTCATTCCGGCCGCGGTGATGGCTTCCACCTTGCGGCCGAGCGCATCCTGCAGGTCCTCGGCGAGTCCAATCAGGTCAAGCAGGCTGCGGCCGGGTTCCAGCTCGACGAGGAAATCCAGGTCGCTGCCCGGCCGGTCCTCGCCGCGCGCGGCCGAACCGAACAACTCGATCGAGCGCGCGCCATGGGCCTTGGCCAGCGTACGGATCAACGATTGCCTGCGCAGCACCTCCGCGCGTCCCTGGCCCACTGCCCTTGGCGGATCGTCCTGGATCCCCAGGCGCAGCCCGGCGGCGGTGGCCAGGCGCTCAAGTGTGGCGAAATCGCAGGTGCCGCGGGAGACGATGCGTGACAGCGTCTCCGGGCGCACCCCGGCGCGCTGCGCCAGCGCGCGCCGGCTGAGGCCCTGGGCGCGTGCGTGTTCAGCGATGCGGACGAGGAGGGCGGCGGGGGCAGGATTGAACATGTCATAAGTATCAACAAAATTGACTTTAAAGTCAATTCAGCTGAATCCTGCGATCTGCTACCCTGCGCGCCCCATGATGCAAGACACGAAGGACAAGCCCAGGCGGGCGATCGCCGCCGCGGTGCAGCTGCCCGGCGCGAGCGACGCCGAATTCGAGGCCTCGCTGAGCGAGCTTCAGCAGCTCGCGAAGACGCTCGGCTTCGAGGTCATCGCGACCTTCACCCAGAAGCGCGCCCGCTTCGACCAGACGGCCTACTTCGGCACCGGCAAGCGCGAGGAGCTGAAGGCGCTCGCCGAGGACGCCGACATCGTCCTCGTCGACCACGAGATCTCGCCCTCCCAGGCGCGCAACCTGGAGAAGGAGATCGGCCGCGAGGTGATGGACCGCACCATGGTGATCCTGGAGATCTTCCATCGCCACGCCCGCTCGCGCGCAGCGCGCGCCCAGGTCGAGATCGCGCGCCTGGGCTACATGGCGCCGCGCATGCGCGAGGCGGCCAAGCTGGCCGGGCCGCAGGGCCGGCAGCGCAGCGGCGTCG
>JALHLN010000110.1 GCA_022844545.1 Burkholderiales bacterium
TGTCGTTGTGCGGCTTGCGCCCGATGGTGGTGCGCTCCTTGGAGAGCGGGATCTCCTTGAGCACAAGCCCATCCATGCTGAGAATCAGTTTCGCCATAGCCGACCCCTGGGGTTCATTTTAGCCACCCTAAAACCTTTCCCACCACACCGCGCTGCGCTGGGTAATCCCTCAGGACGCGCACGAGTATAACCGATACGTTGTCCTTGCCGCCGTTGTCATTGGCCATCTGCACCAGCTGTTGCGCGGCCAGTTTCAGGTTGCCGCCGAGCGCGGACAGCGTCATGCCGATGTCCTCGTCCTCGACCATGTCGCACAGGCCGTCGGAGCACAGCAGGTAGACGTCGCCCGGCCTGGCGTCGTATTCGTGGACTTCCGGCTCGACCGAGGGGTCGATGCCCAGGGCCTTGGTGACCAGGTTCTTGTGCGCCGCATGCTTCGCCTGCTCGGCGGTGATGATGCCGCTGTCGATCTGCTCCTGCAGCAGCGAATGGTCGCGCGTCACCTGCGAGAACTTGCCGTCGCGCATGCGGTACAGGCGCGAGTCGCCCAGGTGCGCGACCAGGATCTTGTTGTCGTAGAACAGGCACACCACCAGCGTGGTGCCCATCCCGGCGTACTGAGGCTGGCTCTGGGCGGCCTGGTAGATCGAAGTATTCGCCTTGATCACCTGCTCGCGGATCATGCGCGGCCCGAGCGGCGATTTGGTTTGCGGGTCGAGCTCGAACGGCTGGAACTTGGCGAGCAGCTGCTGCACCTCGGTGGTGACCACCGTGGTCGCCATGCCGCTCGCGACTTCACCTGCATTGTATCCGCCCATGCCGTCGGCGAGCACCACCAGACCGTTGGCCGCGTCCGAGGCGATCGAGTCCTCGTTGTGCGAACGGACCATGCCCGGATCGGTGCAGCTCGCGATTTCGAGAATCTGGCTGTAGTTCATCCCTTGCTGTCCGAACGCTCCGTGTTCTTGTGCTTATCCGGCATGGCTGCGGCGCAAAAATTCTACGCCAGCCCCCTCCCGGGGAGGCGGGCACGGCGATGCTGCCGTTTCCCCCTGAGGAAACAGGTCCCTGAACCGCATTCTTGCAGTTAAATATCAGCTACGTCAAATATTTGGGCGCGGACAGGCCGCCGGACGGCGGCCCGGATTGGGGTGCTGTCCCCCGGGGCGAGAGCCGGGGGTCAGGTACCGAGGAACTGTCCGGCCTTGATGGCGCCGGATGCAAGCAGGTCCGCCGCGGCGACCTTCTTGCCGTCGCCGAGCTTGGCCCGGAGCACCTCGATCCGGCCACCTTGCGCCGTGACCTGGAAGCTGGCGGCGGCGCACTCCACCACTTCGCCGATCTTGCCCTTTACGGCGCCGAAGGTGCGCACCGGGTGCTTCCTGCAGTCGAAAACCTGCAGCTTCGACCCGTTCAGCGTGGTCCAAGCGCCCGGGGCAGGATTGCAGCCGCGGATCAGGTTGTGCACCACATCGACGTGGTTCGCCCAGTTGATGCGGGCCTCGCCGTCACGGAACCAGCCTTCGTAGGTCGCCTGGGACTCGTCCTGCACCAGCTCGCGGTGCTTGCCGGCGACCACCAGGTCGGCGGCCTCCAGCATGGCCTGCACGCCCATCGGGAACAGGCGGTCGAAGTAGACCGTGCCCAGCGTATCGTCCGGGGAGATGGCGGTTTCCTTCTGCAGGATGACGGGGCCCTCGTCCAGGCCATCGGTGGGGCGGAAGATGGTCAGCCCGGTCTTCGTCTCCCCGCGCGAGATCGGCCAGTTGATCGAACTCGGCCCGCGGTACTTGGGCAGCAGCGACGGGTGGTACTGGATGGTGCCGTGCTTCGGGATGGTCACGAAATCCTGCGGCGCGAACTGCAGCACGAAGGCCATGATGCCGATCTCGACCTCCAGTCCCTTCAGCGCCGCCTTCGCCTCGTCGTTCTTCAAGGACGGGAACTGGAACACCTGGACGCCCTTCTCCTGCGCCGCGACCTTGAGCACGTCGGGCCTCGCGCCCGGCTTCTCCGGGGCGCAGAACACGCCGGCGACCTGGTCGCCGCGGGCGAGGAAGGCCTCCAGCACGGCCTTGCCGAAATCCTGCTGTCCGACGATGGCGATTTTCATCAGGCGGCCTTCTTGGGGGGCAGCGAGAACGCGCCCGCGGCCTTCAGCGCGCCGATCCTGGCCTCGTCATAGGCGAGCACCTCCTTGAGGATCTCGTCGGTATGCTCGCCCAGCGTCGGCGAGCGCTTGATGACCGCCGGCGAGGCCGAGAGCTTGATCGGCATGCCCACGTTCCACCACTTGCCGCGCTGCGGATGGTCGAGTTCGACCCACATGTCGCGGCCGCGCACATGCTCGTCGGTGGCCAGGTCCTGGGTGCTCATGATCGGCCCGCAGGGCACGTCCAGCGGATTCAGGATCGCCATCAGCTCGCGCTTGGTGTAACTCTCGGCGAACTTGTTGATCAGCGTCCACATCAGGCTCTGGTTCTTGCGCCGCTCGCCGATCGTGGCGAGCTGGGGATTGGTCGCCATGTCGGGCATGCCGACGTCGGGGCCGATGCGCTTGGCCAGGCCCTCCCATACCGCCTCCTGCACCACGACGTAGAGCCAGTCGTTCGGCCCGTGCGGCTTGCAGTGGATGGCATTGCCAAGCTGGCCGCCACCGGAATCGTTGCCCGCACGCGGCACGTCGCCCATGTTCTGGTAGGTCGGCACCGAATACTCGGGCAGTCCGCCGTGCTGCAGGCGCTGGTGGTCGCGGAACTTGACGCGGCACAGGTTCATGACGCCGTCCATCATCGCCACCTCGACGTACTGCCCCTTGCCGGTCCTCTCCGCCTGGCGCAGCGCAGCGAGCAGGCCGATGGCCAGGTGCAGGCCGGTGCCCGAGTCGCCGATCTGCGCGCCGGTGACGAACGGCGGGCCGTCCGGGACGCCGGTGGTGCTCATGGCGCCGCCCATCGCCTGGGCCACGTTCTCGTAGGCCTTGAATTCGGCGTAGGGGCCGCTGGAGCCGAAGCCCTTGATCGAGCCCATCACGATCTTCGGGTTGACCTCGCGGATCCTGTCCCAGGTGAAACCGAAGCGGTCGAGCACGCCCGGACCGAAATTCTCCATGATGATGTCGCACTTCTGCAGCAGGTCGACGAACACCTGCTTGCCCTCGGCGCTCTTCATGTTTACGGTGATCGAGCGCTTGTTGCAGTTGAGCATCGTGAAGTACAGGCTGTCGGCCTTGGGCACGTCGCGCAGCTGGCCGCGCGTAGCGTCGCCCACCGGGTTCTCGAACTTGATCACGTCCGCCCCCATCCAGGCGAGCAGCTGCGAGCAGGTGGGCCCCGCCTGCACGTGGGTCATGTCCAGGATGCGTACGCCTTTAAGTGCTTCCATGCGGGTCTCCGGCTATTTCTTCTTCGCGGTCGGGTTCAGGCTCGTGATGCGGCCGCTCTCGGTGCCGGCGGTCTCGTCGATCACGGCATTGATGAGCGTGGGCCGGCGCGAACGGATCGCCTCTTCCATCGCCTTGCGCAACTCGGCCGGCGTCTTCGCGTAAACGCCGACGCCGCCGAAGGCCTCCATCAGCTTCTCGTAGCGCGCATCCTTGACGAACACAGTGGGCGCCACGTCGCCGCCCCGCGGGTTGACGTCGGTGCCCTTGTAGACGCCGTTGTTGTTCATGATCACGATGCAGACCGGGAGGTTGTAGCGGCAGATCGTCTCCACTTCCATGCCCGAGAAGCCGAACGCGCTGTCGCCCTCGATCGCGATCACCTCCTGCCCGCTTTCGACTGCCGCGGCGATGCAGTAGCCCATGCCGACGCCCATGATGCCCCAGGTGCCGACGTCGATGCGCTTCCTGGGCTTGTACATGTCGACGATCGAGCGCGTGAAATCGAGCGCGTTGGCGCCCTCGTTGACGAACATCGCCTCCGGGTTGGCCTTGACGATGTCGCGCACCACGTTGAGCGCGCTGTGGAAATTCATCGGCGAGGGGTTCTTCGCCAGGGTCTCGGCCATCCTGGCGACGTTCGCGGTCTTCTTGCCATGGACCGCATCCAGCCAGTCCGCAGGCGGTTTCGCCCAGCCCGGGCCCATGCCCGCCAGCAACGCGGAGACGCACGAGCCGATGTCGCCGACCAGGGGCGCGTCGATGCGCACGTTGCTGTCGGCCTCCTGCGGCGAGATGTCGACCTGGATGAACTTCTGCCCGCCCCAGTCCTTGTGCCCCTTGCCGCCCCAGGTCTTGCCTTTGCCGTGCGACAGCAGCCAGTTCAGGCGCGCGCCGATCAGCATCACCACGTCGGCGCCGGGCAGGACGAAGGAGCGCGCCGCGGAGGCGCACAGCTCGTGCGTGTCCGGCAGCAGCCCCTTGGCCATCGACATCGGCAAGTAGGGGATGCCGGTCTTCTCCACCAGCGCGCGGATGTCCGCGTCGGCCTGCGCGTAGGCCGCGCCCTTGCCGAGGATGATGAGCGGCTTCTTCGCCGCCTTCAGCAGGTCGAGCGCGCGCTTCACCGCATCCGGCGCGGGTATCTGGCGCGGCGCGGGATCCACAACCCTGATCAGCGACTTGGCGCCCGCTTCGGCCTCGATGCTCTGCGCGAACAGCTTCGCCGGCAGGTCGAGATAGACCCCGCCCGGGCGGCCGGACACCGCGGCGCGGATGGCGCGCGCGATGCCGACGCCGATGTCCTCGGCGTGCAGCACGCGGAACGCGGCCTTCGCGACCGGCCTGGCGATGGCAAGCTGGTCCATTTCCTCGTAGTCGCCCTGCTGCAGGTCCACGATCTCGCGCTCGCTCGAGCCGCTGATCAGGATCATCGGGAAGCAGTTGACGGTGGCGTGGGCAAGCGAATTCAGGCCGTTGAGGAAACCCGGCGCCGACACCGTGAGGCAGATGCCCGGCTTCTGCGTCAGGAACCCGGCGATGGATGCGGCGTAGCCTGCATTCTGCTCATGGCGGAACGACAGCACGCGCAGGCCGTCGGCCTGCGCCCGGCGCGTCAGGTCGGTGATGGGGATGCCGGGCAGGCCGTAGATGGTGTCGATGCCGTTCAGCTTCAGGGCATCGATGACCAGCTGGAAGCCGTCGATCGTCGGCGCTTGCGCCTGGGTGCTGGCGACTTGGGGTTCGGCGGTGCCCATGGGGACTCTCCCGGAAAGAGGGCGAAATGATAGGGATCGCCCCCGGAGGCCAACCTTGACTGCGGTCAAGCTTTTTCAGTCTAATCAACGCCCCCCCATGACCGCCATCGCCAACCACCCGCAGCGCAACACCCTGCGCATGCAACTGCGGGAAAACCTGCTGTTGCGCGACATGACGCCCGTCCAGTGGCAGGAGCTGGAGCCGCTGCTCGCGGTGTCGGAGTATCGCAAGGGCGACCCCCTTGCGCGCCAGGGCGACGAGGAAATGGAGCAATTCTTCGTCCTCGAGGGCATGGTCAAGCGCGTGGTCTCCAATCCGGAGGGCCACGAGATGATCCTGCGCTTTGCCGCCGAGACCGAGATGGACACCTCTTACGCGGCCTGGCGGCTGCGAACGCCCATTCCCTACTCGATCGTCGCCGTGACGCGGGTGCGCGCGGCGGAAGTGCCGATGCCGCAGTGGGTGGAGTTCCTCGACCGGTACCCGGAGGTGAAGCTGCGCTTCGAGCACGAGGTCATGAAGCTGATGTCGGAGGTGATGGCGCACACCATCACGCTGCACCTGCTGGACGCCCCCGGGCGGCTGTCCCGGTTCCACCGCAAGCACCCGGAACTGGCCGGCCGCATCCCGAAGAAGGAGCTGGCCGCCTACCTCAACCTGACGCCGGAGACGCTGTCGCGCCTGAAGCAGAAGCTCGGCCGCGCCTGAGCGGCGGGGTCAGCCCGGCTTGCCGCGCAGCTTCGCGAGCAGCGCGGAGATCATCGGCCAGAAGAGCAGGACCAGCGCGAGCGTGGTCATGGTGCCGACCAGCGTGTTGGCGAACAGGATGCTCAGGTCGCCCTGCGACATCAGCATCGCCTGGCGGAAGGCCGACTCCGCGTTGTCGCCCAGCACGATCGCCAGCACCAGCGGCGCCAGCGGGTATTGCAGCTTCTTGAACAGGTACCCCAGGATGCCGAACACCACCATCATCCAGATGTCGAACATGGCGTTCTTCACCGTGAACGAGCCGATGGCGCAGATGACGATGATGATCGGCGCGATGATGGAGAACGGGACGCGCAGGATGGCGGCGAACAGCGGCACGCAGGTCAGCACCACGATCAGGCCGGCGATATTGCCCAGGTACATCGAGGCAATGAGACCCCAGACGAAGTCCTTCTGCTCCACGAACAGCAGCGGCCCGGGCTGAAGCCCCCAGATCATCAGGCCGCCCAGCAGCACCGCCGCCGTGGGCGAGCCCGGCACACCGAGCGTGAGCATGGGCAGCAGGGCCGAGGTGCCGGCCGCATGCGCCGCCGTCTCGGGCGCGACCACGCCCTCGATCTTGCCGGTGCCGAACTTCGCCCCGTCGGGCGAGAAGCGCCGCGCCACGCCGTAGCTCATGAACGAAGCCGGCGTCGCGCCTCCAGGGACGATGCCCATGAAGCAGCCCACCAGCGTCGAGCGCACCGAGGTGAGCCAGTAGCGCGGCAGCTCGCGCCAGGTCTCCAGCACCACGCGCATGTTCAGCTTCGCCTTGGTGCCGCGGAACTCCAGGCCCTCCTCCAGGGTCAGCAGGATCTCGCCGATGCCGAACAGGCCGATGACCGCCACCAGGAAGTCGAATCCCGTCAGCAGGTGCGTCGAGCCGAAGGTGAGCCGCAACGTGCCGGTGACGGTATCGGTGCCCACCGCGGCCAGGGCGAAGCCCAGCATCATGGCCGCCAGCGTCTTGAACGGCGGCTCCTTGCTGGTGCCGATGAAGGCGCAGAAGGTGAGCAGGTAGACCGCGAAGTACTCCGGCGGGCCGAAGGCGAGCGCAAATCCGGCGACCACCGGGGACAGGAAGGTGATCATGACCACGGCGAGGAACGCGCCGACGAACGACGAAGTAAACGCGGCGGTGAGCGCCCGTCCGGCCTGGCCTTGCTGCGCCATGGGATAGCCGTCGAAGGTGGTCGCCACCGACCAGGGCTCGCCGGGAATGTTGAACAGGATGGAGGTGATGGCGCCGCCGAACAACGCGCCCCAGTAGATGCAGGACAACAGGATGATCGCCGAGGTGGCGCCGCCCGGGGTCTGCGCCATGCCGAAGGTCAGCGGCAAGAGGATGGCGACGCCGTTGGCACCGCCCAGCCCGGGCAGCACGCCGATGATGACGCCGAGGATCACGCCCGTGAACATGAGCGCGATGTTGGTCGGCGACAGCGCGACGCCGAATCCGTGCCAGAGCGACTGAATCTCATCCATGCCGGCTCACCCCAGCCCCAGCAGGTTCTCGAGCGGTCCCTTGGGCAGGGGCACCTTGAACCACTGTTCGAAGACGACGAAGAACACCACGATCACCCCGGCGGGCACCGCGACGGCCTTCCACAGCGGATACTTCCCCAGCAGGCGCATGAACAACGCGATATACAGGAACGAGGCGGCGTAGATGCCGGTCCAGGTCACCAGCGCGGCGTAGATCGCGGTCGGCACCAGCACGGTCAGAACCAGCTTGAGCTGTCCGACCTCCACGAACGCCTTGTCGTCGGCGCGCTTCACCAGCAGCGCGCGCGTGGCATTGACGAGCGATGCCACGCATATGATGAGCCCGAGGTAGAACGGAAAATAGCCTGGCTGAGGCCCGTGAACTTCCTGCCAGCCGGTGCCCAATCGCAGGCTGTCCACGATCACGATGGCACCGATGGCGAAAAAGAACGCCGCCACCGCCAGTTCGGCGCTCTTCTGGCCGAATGCCGCCCGCCCGCTTTCCTCCGGGCTCTCGCTCATGCCCTGCCTCCCGTGTGGTTGCCGCGGCCGGGGCGACGCGCCGCCCCGGCCGGTTATGCTGCCCGGTCTACTGGCCGGCGATGAAGCCCGCGGCCTTCATGAGCGATACGTGGCGCGCCTCCTCGCGCGCGACCCAATCGGCGTACTCCTTGCCCTTGAGCGCGGTGGTGTTGAACGCCCCGTCTTCCATCAGCTTCCTCCACTCCGGCGTCGCCATCACTTTCGCAAAAAGTCCGGTGTAGTAGTTCACGTGCTCGGGCTTGACCCCCGGCGCCATGAAGACGCCGCGCAGCATCAGGTAGTCGATGTCCAGTCCCGTGGACTTGCAGGTCGGAATGTCGTACCAGGACATGTCCTTGGTGACCTTCTCCTTGTAGGGCATGCGCTGGGTATCGAACACGCAAAGAGGACGAAGGCTGCCCGCCCTCCACTGCGCCACCGCCTCGATCGGGTTGTTCACCGTCGAGTCGACGTGGCCGCCGACCAGCTGCGTCGCCACCGCGCCGCCACCCTTGAAGGGAATGTACGTGAACTTGACGCCGGTCCTCTGCTCGATCGCGGCGGTGATGATCTGGTCTTCCTGCTTGGCGCCGGTGCCCCCCATTCGCAACTTGCCCGGACCGGCCTTCTTCACCGCGTCAAGGTACTCCTTGGGCGTCTTGTAGGTCGTCTTCGAGTTCACCCAGAGCACGAAATTGTCCAGCGCCAGCATCTGCACCGGCGTCAGATCGCGCCAGTTGAACGGCACGCCCGTGGCGAGCGGCGTGGTGAACAGGTTGGAGAGCGTGATGATGATCTTGTGCGGGTCGCCGGCGGCGTTCTTGACGTCCAGGAATCCCTCGGCGCCCGCGCCGCCCGCCTTGTTGATCGGCAGGATGGACTGCTTCATCAGGCCGTGCTTGGCGACGATGCCCTGGACGGCGCGCGCCATCTGGTCGGCGCCGCCCCCGGTGCCGGCCGGGATGATGAATTCCACGTTCTTGGTCGGCTCCCAGGTCTGCGCCTGTACCGCCGGCGACAGGACCGCCGCGAACGCGGCCGAAACTGCGAGTGCGATGCTGGTCTTCATCTTCCCCTCCAATCCGGTTTGAGGACTCCTGCGCGATTCTCGATACTGCACCCCTGCCCTGACCTTGACTGCAGTCAAGATTTCCGCTTCCGCATCGCCGCGACGCCAGGCTGGATTCGCTGCCCGGGGATCATTTCACCATCAGCACCGGCACCGTACTGAGGTGGACCACCTTCACCGCCACCGATCCCAGAACCATTCCGGCGACCGAGCCCAGGCCACGCGTTCCCATGTAGATGCGGGTGCAATGCTGTTGCGCAGCATACTGAGCGATGACCTCGCCGGGATCGCCGACGCCGATGTGCACCGTCACGGAGAACCCGGCCGCTGAGGCTCGCTCCCGCGCAGGGGCGAGAGCGGCATTGCCCTGCTCGCGGTAGTAGTCCTCCAGCGTCTCCCGCTTGATGAAAGTCTTGACATGCACGCCGGCCAGGGCCTGCTGCACGTTCACCAGGTGGAGCGAAAACGGCTCCGTGGAGCGACGGCCCTCGGCCATCGCCTCGTCCAGTGCCCGCAGGGCATGCGCCGAGCCGTCGATCGGTACCAGAACTGCGATCATGCCGTCTCCTTCAATCCCGCTTCGTTTCCGGTGCCGCGAGGTCGACCGGGCCTTCCGCCACGGCCTTCGCCGCGCCGGCGCGCGACGCCAGCAGCTTGCCCAGGCCCACCACCACCAACACGCCGGCCGCGGGGACGATCCAGTTGAGCAGCGGGGCGTTGGCGATCACCCAGTCCTTGAACACCACGTCCCGCACCAGCATGTCGCCCGCGATCCAGCCCAGCAGCGCGGCGCCCAGGGTGATCACCACCGGGAAGCGCTCCATCAGTTTCAGCACCAGGCGGCTGCCCCAGACGATGATCGGGACGCTCACCACCAGGCCGAAGATCACCAGCGCCATGCTGTCCTTGGACGCCGCGGCGATGGCGATGACGTTGTCGACGCTCATCACCGCGTCGGCGACGATGATCGTCTTGATCGCTCCCCACAGATGCGTGCTGGCGTCGATTTCGTGCCCGCCATCGTCATGCGGCAGCATCATCTTGATGCCGATCCAGAACAGCAGCAGGCCGCCCACCACCTTGAGGTACGGGATCGCGAGCAGCGTGAGGGCAAAGAAGATCAGGACGACGCGCAACGCGATGGCGCCGAACACGCCCCAGAAGATCGCCTTGCGCTGCAGGTCCGGCGGCAGGCGCCGGCTGGCGAGCGCGATCACCACCGCATTGTCCCCGCCCAGCACGATGTCGATGGCGATGATCTGCAGGACCGCGATCCAGAACGCCGGAGAGCCGAATTCCATACGCGATTGTCCTTCTTCTGCTTGTCACTGGTTTGCCGGCGAAGCCGCCCGCCTGCAGCCGATCACCGGATTCTACACTGCGCCCGGGGTGGAGACCGACGGCAGAGATGCTCGATCTGCGCCGGCGCCCGCACTGGCCGAATGTAACCGATCGGTTACATTTGGACCCTGCGCCGGGCGCGGCCTAGAACAGCCCGACCACCTTGCCCTCCACCAGGTCGATTTTCTCGGCCGAGGGCGCCTTGGGCAGTCCCGGCATGGTCATGATGTCGCCGCAGACCATGACCACG
>JALHLN010000111.1 GCA_022844545.1 Burkholderiales bacterium
CCGGGGCAAGGCGTTCGGCTCGAACGACGGCCGACGCGTGCTCATCTCCCAGCGGGGCCGGAGCTTCGAGCTGCAGGTCCACGAGTGGAGCGAACGCGAGATCACGGCGCGCATCCCCACGCACCCGGACCTGCTTCCGGGCGCAGCCGTGCTGCAGATCAGGGGTTTCGTGGGCGCGGGCGACAGCGATCCCGTCAACGTGACCCTGGAGCGGCTGCCGATCGAGATCCGGGAGGTGCATCCCGCGATTGCGAAGCAGGGGACCGAGGTGACGCTGCGCGGCCTGCGTTTCGGCACGCGAACAGGCGCCCGGGACCATGTCGAGATCACCACGATCACCGGCGGCCGGGAGCGCCGCGCGCGGGCGCTGCTCCAGGTCGTCGAATGGAGCAACGAAACCATCCGGGCGCGCCTTCCCGTCGATGAGCGCTTCGTGCCGGGCAAGTACGCGCTGGTCGTCGTTCGCCTCGAGCCGTTCGAGCGCAGCAATCGTCTCCAAATCTCGCTCGACTAGAAGGCCGGCCTGCCCAGGCCTATTCGGACCGGCAGGCACCGGGAGTGGGCGGATGTCGGCTCCTGGCCGGGAGCCGAGGTATGCCTGTGACGGTTTGCGTTAGGCTTGGTGCTTGGCGAGCGCGAGGATCCCGGCGAGTTATCCGTCCACGGCATTGCGTGCATGCGCTGCTGCATGTCTGATGGTATTGCTGTTCGCGGCGGTTTCGCCGCCAGCGCGCGCGCTGGATAGCCGCCAGCTGGGGATCGTGGTCAATACCCGGGATGCGCTCAGCGTCGAGATCGGCAAGTATTACGCGGCGCGGCGGGGGATCCCGTTCCAGAACGTCATCCGGATCGGGTTTGCGCCTGGCCGGGCTGTGCTCGCCGCCGACGAGTTCGCCGCCCTCAAGGTCTCGGCAGACGAGCAGACGCTACCGCACATCCAGGCTTACGCGCTGACCTGGGCCGCACCGTACCGCGTGGAATGCATGTCGATCACCTCCGCGTTCGCGTTCGGATTCGACCCCGCGTACTGCGCCGAAGATTGCAGGGCGACGCGGCAGAGCCCCTACTTCAATTCGCTCGCCAGACTGCCGTTCACGCAGCTGAATATCCGGCCGACCATGGCGATCGCCGCGCTCTCCCTGGAGGAGGCCAAAGCCCTGATCGATCGCGGCGTGCAGTCCGATGGCTCTCGTCCGGCCGGTGCGGCCTACCTGCTTTCCACGTCGGATTCCGCCCGCAGCGTACGCGGCGCATCGTATCCGCTGGCGCAGAAGATCCCCGGGGCGCGCGCGCGGGTGCTCGAGCAGGATGCGCTAAAGGACGCGAAGGACGTGCTGTTCTATTTCATCGGCAAAGACCGCGTGGAGGGGCTCGACACGCTGCGCTTCGTGCCGGGCGCCATCGCCGACCACCTGACTTCGTTTGGCGGCCAGCTTACGGACAGCAGCCAGATGAGCGCGCTGCGCTGGCTGGAGGCAGGCGCGACCGGCAGCTATGGCACGGTCGTGGAACCCTGCAACCTGCCGGAGAAGTTCCCGCATCCGGCGCTTGCGATCGGCAACTATCTCGCTGGAGATACCTTGATAGAGGCTTACTGGAAAAGCGTTGCCATGCCGGGCCAGGGGATCTTCGTCGGCGAGCCGCTGGCGGCGCCGTTCCGCCGCAAGGGGCACTGACTCTGGAGTCGAGTGTCATGCCGCGGCCGGCCCATCTAGAAGTTCAGCTGGAATTCCACTCCGTCGGCGAGCACCACCGGCCGCACCGGCGCGCGCCCGCCCTTGCCCTTCACCGGCGCCGCCCGCAGCTCTACCAGCCCGTAGAGCTCGAGCGTGTGCAGCGTGCGCGTCAGGTTGCTCGCCGCGCGGCCGGTGATCTTCTCCAGCTCGGCGATCGACTCCGGGTTGTTGTCACGGATCGCCTGCAGCAGCGCCTGGTTGTCCTCCGACAGCACGCTGGCCAGCGACTTCAGCGACGTGAACCAGACCTTCGGTTCGTCGGGCGCGGGCTTGTACTTGCCGCGGGCGATGGCGATCGTCCGGGCCTTGATGTCCCGGAGGGGCATGATCCCCACCTTGATCGACCTGCGTGCCATCGCGTCACTCCTCATTCGGCTTCAACATCCTGTCCACCGCAGCCCAGAAATCCACCACCAGCTGGCCCGCGCTGCTGAACTCGTACGGCCTGCCCGCATCCTGCGCGCCCCGGTGGACGTGGTCGTAGACACGCGGCTGCGCCACGAACCTGCCGCCCGGCCGCTCGACCGAGTGAGCGTTGTCAAACCCCAGCAGGCGGCGTCCAGTCCTGTCGTGCAGGGTCAGCGAATAGGAGAGTCCATGAGGGCGGTGCCCGGTCGGCTTCACCTGCTTCACTGAAAACCTCACGACATGGCCCTGCTCGTCCAGGACCACGGTCTGCCCGTCCAGGTCCAGCAACGCCTCAAGGCCGTGATCCGGCTTCCGCATTTGAGTATATCACCTGCTGATATGTTCCTGGTGTGCCCCTGTCAAGAACCAACGCGCGAACCCGGCTTCGGATGACCGGCTTGGGGCCCGTTCAGGGCGCTGGCGATTCCGGGATGTAACCGCTCGGTTACATTTGACTACACAAAAGGCCCGATCTTCGCCCTCGCGTAGGCCGGCCTTGCCTGGATCGTCGTCCACCAGGTCGTGACGCGCGGATGGCGGGCCCGGGTCACCTCGTCCGGCGCGATCTCCTCCTCGATCCGCTTCACGAAGGGCACCAGCGCGATGTCCGCGATGGAGTAGCTTGGTCCCGCGAGCCAGCCGGTGGCCGCGAGCTCGTCCTCCATCTTGTCCAGCATCTGCACCAGCTTCGCCCTTGCCGCTCCGCGTTCCTCTTCGGTGTAGGGCTTGCGCGCGGCGCGGATCCACGCCTCCTGGCGCTCCTTGCTCGGGATCCGCTTCAGCCGCTCGGCCAGCTCCTCGTCCGACCACTTCTGCGCCGTCTTCGCGAGGCCGTGCACCCAGTTGAAGATGATCAGGTTGCCGATGCGCTCGTCGGCGTGGCGGATCCAGTTGCGCATGCGGGCGCGGTCGTAGGGGTCTTCTGGCCTGAGCGGCGGCTCGGGGAAGCATTCGTCCAGGTATTCGCAGATCGTGCCGCTTTCGTGGAGCGGTTGTCCGTCGTGGATCAGGGTGGGGACGACGCCGTTGGGGTTAATCTTCAGGTATTCGGGGGAGTGGTGCTCCATTGCTTCCATGTCCACCACGCGGCTTTCGTAGGGGAGGTTCTTTTCCTCGAGGCAGAGGCGGACGCGGCGGGAGGCGGAGGAGCGCCAGGCGTGGTGGAGGGTGAGGGTCATGGTACGTGGAGACTACTGGATCGCGGCTGGGCTCGCCGCGTACACGCTCATAGCAGGCCTAGGCTCTCAAATACGTAGCCCCCCTGCCTTCGCTGAACCCAGGTAACCGATCTATTGCCACCTGCCCGGCCGTGCGCAGGAGCCTGCTTGGTGGGCAAATTCGACGCCTCCACGCGCATCTCCCCGATCGTGAGGACCGCCGTCGCGGGCGGGGACGCTTCCGGCGCAAGTACCGACGATCACGTACACTTATGCACAGCCGTCCCCTCTAAGGACGGCCCAAGATCCCTGGTCAAAATTCAATCGCCACAGGTGGTCAAAATTCGATCGGCGCCGACAATCGTTCAGCCGATCACCTCCCGCAGCGCAGCCCGGCAAAGCCCCTGCAGCCGTTCGGGCGACAGATCGCGCCCCGGCGCCATTCGCGCCGCCTCGCGGATCGTATCCGTCACGCCCGCGAAAACGGAAACGGACAGCTCGAGCGCCGTGCGTACGGTGCGTCCATGCATGGTCGGCCGGACTTTCTTCTCCCAGCTCTCCTTCAGCGCCGGAAGCGCCCCGCCAAACAGCTCCAGCGTGTCGTGGATGTACAGGACATCCTGGGCGCGCTTGGCGGACTTGCGATCCCGTTGAATGAGCAGCTTCTGGACGATGAAGCCGACCGGATTCGCCACCTGCAGGTCCACTTTTCCCGGCAGCGCGAAGCCGTTGTCCGGACCGATCCGGATCACCCATGGATCGACCAGGAGGATTCCCAGGTGCCTCAGCTTCTGGGCCGTCACGCCGGCGACTGAAAGCGTCGCGTCGGGCTTGCCGTTGCGCTTCATGCCGCTGCCCACCAGCGGCGTGAGGAATTCCGCGTAGAACCCCGCATCGTCGTTCGCCAGCGCGTAGTGCGTCGCCGGAGGATGGCTTTCCCCGGAGAACTTCTCGCCAAAGCCCGCCTGCTCGAGCGCCGCCCTCATGTCGCCCGTCGGCGGCGCGCCGGCGGCGAAGGCGAGATCGGTGTCCTTGGTCGTCAACGGCTGGTAGTCGGGAACATCGGCAAGTTCATGGAATCGATACAGCCGGTGCGCCCACCCGCCGACCAGCACCAGGCGGCCACGCCATGGGCCGACCGCCGCGACCAGCCGCGCGAAAGAAGCGAAGTCGTCCAATCAGTCCACCTCGCCGAGGATCTGTCCAAGCACTTTTTCCTGGATCAGGGCAGCCTGCTCGTCGCCGCGGGAGGGATGCTCGGAAACGTCAAGCCAGACCTGGAGGATGTCCGAGACCCTCACGCCATCCACGAGCACGGCGCCGCGAAATACGGACTGCGGCGCGGATGACACCTTCAGTATCAGATGGGCGCTTTCGCCGGGCGACGGACGCACCAGCTCATGCCAGGGTTCTCCAGCCATGCCGGGAAAGCTCTCGACGTAGACGTAGGGCAGAACCCCGTGGACGTGTCCAAGTTTATGCGCCTCTGCTGCCGCGAACAGACCGAGACAGGCATTGTGGTTCGAAAGCAGGCTCCTGAGCCGTTCCTTGATCGCCCCTGGAACGAGAAAGCGCATGGGCAGCTCGCGCCTGAACCGATGCGCCGCCGCGCGCCAGCGGCGGAACAGTTCCGCGCGCCGGACGAGCCTGAGCTCCGGGGCCGGCTCGTCCAGGAAGCGCTCTTGCCGCAGCAGTTGAATCAACCGGGAGGCACTCATATTCGAGACCTGGGCGGCGGCCGCAAGCTCGGACGCGCCATGAAGCTTCACTCGCGGCGCCGCAAGCATGGACTCGGGGATCTCCGGAGCCAGAAGCACCTTCAACATCCACTGATTCAGGTCCGAGAACAGATTCGAGGACGGCGCGTAGGACAGTTGCTTGCGCGATGATGGCGGGACGTTGTCGAGTGACGCAATGTCATTCAGCGCGCCAAGACCATCTCCGATGAACAGGCGCACACCGCCCCTGGACGCCACGCCTATCGCAAGCCCGGATGCGTAGCGTTCCGAGAACCGTTGAACACGTTCCATGAGCGGTTGAGAGACATCCCGGACCATGACGACTGCCAGTGGCTGGACATTCTTCATGGCGCGCGCGTACGCCTGCGCTTGCAGGATGGCCTGGGACAGCAGCGGAATGACCCGGTCCGAGCGCCCTTCGGATGCCGCCTTGACCTCGACCGCGTATGCGTACTTGCCCTTGCGTATGACCAGGTCCGGGCGCAATGGGGCTGCGCCTGGCGGCTCCCGTTCGACCGCCCAGCCGTTCTCCTGGAATAGAGCCGCAAGCGCTGCCTCTGCGCTCCTGGCGGACTCAAGACTGGGTGAGAGGCTCATAACACGGCCATGATAATTACCACGGCCAAGATATTCAACATGGCCATGATATTGACCAAGTCTTGAATCCTATCTGATTGATTTTATTGCTATTTATGCGAAACGCTGCGCGGCCGAATCAACGCATCAGCGCCCGGCAAAGAAACGGCAGGCTGACATCCATCCGATAGTCGACATCCGAGTGATCGTCATCGAACTCCTCATAGCGATGCCCGATCCCCGCCTCGGACAGCCGCCGCGACAGCAGGCGCGACCCGAACTGGATGTGGTACTGGTCGCGCCACCCGCACTCCATGTAGATGGCGCAAAGCGACTTCAGGCCGGACCTGTACTTCGCCACCAGGTTGACCGGATCATTCCGCCGCCAGTTGCGCCAGCGCTCTTCGATCACTTCCCCGGTCTCGGCGTTGAACGGAATGCGAAAGCCATTGGGTGCCTTCGGATCCGGATCGTAGGTAGCAGCCATGCATAGATTCATGATGGCGTGTCCCTCCTTTGAGGAGAGCTTCTCCCGAGACCAGACGGACTTGAGGAAGCGCCGGATCCGCCCGTCGTCCAGGCCCTGGTCCAATCCCTTGCGCGAAGCAAACTTGCGCGCGTCGTAGACGCCCTCGCGAAGTTTGGGTACCCGGTACTTGGCGAGTTCGGACAAGGTGTTGGGCCAGTCGTGCCAGTAGACGAAGTCGAAGTAGGCGTCGCCGGAGTGGTTGCCGATGGCGCCCCAGTACTTGGAGTACTTCATGCCGTGGATCATGGCGCCGTAGCCGCCGGAGGATTTGCCGAAGCAGCCGCGGTGGTCGCGCGAAGCCAAAGTGCGGAATTCCCGGTCGACGAAGGGAATGATTTCCCGGGTGAGGTAGTCGGCGTAGTTGCCCAGGGCCGAGGAGTTGATGTACTGGTTGCCGCCCAGCGCGGTGAAGCAGTCGGGGAACACGAGGATCACCGGCCCCATTTTCTTCTCGTGGATGAGCCGCGCCGCGCGCTCGGGCACGTTGTCGCCGAAGGGCTTCCAGTTGGTGTGCGCCAAACCCGAGCCGGTGAAGCCGACGAAGTCGTAGAGCACCGGATAGCGCTTGTTGCCGGAATAGTCGTAGTCGGGCGGCAGCCACACGCCGACTTTCCGGACGTGCGGATCGCCGAGCGGGTTGTCCTTGAGGATAGAGGAGACGTGCTCGAGGACGACGAGGGTGCCGGAGGGGCCTTTGAAGCGCTTGAGGGCCATGGGGATCGATCTCGTTTTCAGGTCAACCTGCGAAGGTTACGCGGCGTTGATGCAGGAGCGCCATGGAACCCGCCCTCGCCCACCGCATTCGCACCATCCGCGGCCAGAAAGTCATGTTGGACGCGGACCTCGCGGCGCTCTACGGCGTGCGGGTCAAGGCGCTGGTGCAGGCCGTCAAGCGCAACCCTGGGCGATTCCCGGAGGACTTCATGTTTCCGCTTACGGAACAGGAGGTTAAGTCTTTAAGGTCACAAATTGTGACCTTAGACGCGAAGCCAATCGGGCGTGGACGGCACTCAAAGTACCTGCCGTACGCATTCACCGAACAAGGCGTCGCAGTCGGCGACCCGCACGCGCGCGAAGCCCGCAGGGGTGGTCGCGCGGCCGTGGTTCAAGACGAGCAGCGGATAGGGCCTGGGCGCGGAGGATTCCCGGAACAGGCCGACCACGATCTCCTGCGCCACAGCCTTGCCGTGCCGGTCGGCGACCTGCACCGGGACGCGGATCTCCTCCAGGATCACGATCGCGCGCGCGCCGCCAGCGCCAAGCAGCAGCGCCAGGGCCGCGAGCCATCCGATCATCCGGGCCACGCTCATGGAGGCGACATCGTATCCGGGTTGGCGCGCCCCCGTGAGCGAAGTATGCTGCGCCCTCACCCACCACGGACATTCCATGGACTCGTTCGACCTCACCATTCGCAACGGCACCGTCGCGACCGCCACCGAGACCAGTCGCTGCGACCTCGGCATCCGCGGCGGGAAGATCGCCGCCATGGCCGAGCGCCTGCCCGCGGGCCAGCGCGACATCGACGCCGCGGGCCGCTACGTCCTCCCGGGCGGCATCGACAGCCACTGCCACATCGAGCAGCTCTCGGGCATGGGCATCATGTCCGCCGACGACTTCTACAGCGGCACGGTGTCGGCGGCCTTCGGCGGCACCACCACCATCATCCCGTTCGCGGCGCAGCACCGCGGCACCTCGGTGACCGCGACGGTGGCCGACTACCACGAGCGCGCGCGCGCGAAGGCGGTGATCGACTACGGCTTTCACCTCATCATCGGCGAGCCGACCGAGAAGATCATGAACGAGGAACTGCCGGCGGCGATCAAGGGCGGCATCACCTCGTTCAAGGTCTACATGACCTACCCGAAGTGGAAGCTGGAGGACTACCAGCTGCTCGAGGTGCTGAACGTCGCCCAGCGCGAGGGCGCGCTGGTGATGGTGCACGCCGAGAACGACGACATGATCCGCTGGATCGCCAAGCGCCTGATCGAGCGCGGCCACGGCGCGCCGAAGTTCCACGGCGTCGCGCACGACGCGCTGGCGGAGGCCGAGGCGACCAACCGCATCATCATGCTCTCGCGCCTGCTGAGCGTGCCGGTGCTGATCGTGCACGTCTCCAGCCCGGAGGCGACCAACACCATCCGCGCCGCGCAGACCCTGGGCGCCCGCATCTACGCCGAGACCTGCCCGCAGTACCTGGTGCTGACGGCGGAGGACATGGACCAGCCCGGCGTAGAAGGCGCCAAGTGGTGCTGCAGCCCGCCGCTGCGCGACAAGGCGGCGCAGGAGGCGATCTGGGCGGGCCTCGCCAACGGCACCTTCCAGACCTATTCCTCGGACCACGCGCCGTACAAGTTCGACGAGACGGCGAAAATCCCGCGCGGCGAGCAGACCACCTTCAAGGAAATGGCCAACGGCGTGCCGGGCATCGAGATGCGCCTGCCGATCCTGTTCTCCGAGGGCGTGTTGAAGGGCCGGCTCTCCCTCAACCAGTTCGTGGCGCTGGGCGCCACCAACCACGCGCGCATGTACGGCCTGTATCCGCGCAAGGGCACCATCGCGGTGGGCTCGGATGCCGACCTCGCGATCTGGAACCCGGAGATCGAGAAGCGCATCGATTACTCGATGATGCACGACGCGGTCGGCTACACGCCCTACGAGGGGCACCTCTACAAGGGCTGGCCGGAGATCGTCACCAGCCGCGGCCGCATCGTGGTCGAGGACGGGCAATTGAAGGTTGAACGAGGCTCGGGGCAGTTCATCCAGCGCGGCGTGCCCGGTCCGGTTGCCGCGGCCACCACGGTCGATGGACCCGCGCGCAAACTGAGGAAGCTCATCCATGGCTAGACATCTCAAGATCGCCGCCGCGCAACTCGGCCCCCTGCACAGGGCCGATTCGCGCGCGGTCGCCGTAAAACGACTGGTCGACCTGCTGAGGGAAGCGCACGGCATGGGCGCGAGGTTCGTCGTCTTCCCCGAGCTCGCCTTCACCACCTTCTTCCCGCGCTGGTGGATGGAAGACCAGAAGGACGTGGACCAGCGCTACTTCGAGCGCGAGGTGCCCTCGAAGGACACGCGCCCCCTGTTCGACGAGGCGAAGAAGCTCGGCATCGGCTTCTACATCGGCTACGCCGAGCTCACGCCCGAGGGCCGGCGCTTCAACACCGCGATCCTGGTCGCACCCGACGGCACGATCACCGGCAAGTACCGCAAGATCCACCTGCCCGGCCACGCCGACCACAAGCCCAAGGCCGCGTTCCAGCACCTGGAGAAGAAGTACTTCGAGGTGGGCGACCTGGGCTTCCGCGTCTGGCGCCACATGGACACCATCACCGGCATGCTGATCTGCAACGACCGGCGCTGGCCCGAGGCGTTCCGCGTGCTCGCGCTGCAGGGCGCCGAGATCGTGGCGCTGGGCTTCAACACGCCGAGCGAGAACCTGCACTACCCCGAGCCGCCGGCGCTGCGCGTGCACCACCACCTGATCATGGCGCAGTCGATGGCGTTCCAGAACGCCACCTGGCTGGTGGAGACCGCCAAGGCCGGCGTCGAGGACGGCTTCCGCATGTTCGGCCACTCGGTGATCGTCGCGCCCACGGGCGAGATCGCCGCCAAGAGCCAGACCGAGGAGGACGAGGTGGTCTGCGTCAACGCCGACATCGACCTCGCCGCCAACCTGAAGAAAACCATGTTCAACTTCGCGGCGCACCGCCGCCCGGAGCACTACAAGCTGATCGTCGAGCGCGTGGGGGCCGAGGTCACGCCGGCCAACGGCTAGCCGGGTGCCGTCCATGGAGCTCGAGCTCGCGCGCCTGCCGGCGCTGGAGCGCTACAAGCTGCTCATCGGCCTGGTGATCCCGCGGCCGATCGCCTGGATCTCGACCTGGAGCGAGAACGGCGTCGCCAACTGCGCGCCCTTCTCCTTCTTCAACGTCATCTCGGAGGCGCCGCCGCTGTGCATCGTCAGCTTCAACCGCCGTTCCGACGGCGCCCTGAAGCACACCCTGAAGAACATCCGCCGCACCGGCGAGTTCGTCGTCAACCTCGCCGACGAGGCGAGCGCCGACGCCATGCACGCCTCCAGCGCCGAGCTGCCGGAATCCGAGAGCGAGTTCACGCACGCCGGCCTGACGCCGGTGCCGGCGGCGAGGGTGAAGCATCCGCGCATCGCCGAGGCGGCCGCCTCGCTGGAATGCCGCGTCGAGCGCCACATCGAGTTCGGCCCGGAGCGCGAGATGGTGGTGGGCGAGATCCTGGTGGTCCACGCGCGCGAGGGCGTCATCGACCCGGCGAGCAAGCGCATCTCGGAAGAAGCCTATCGCCCCATCGGCCGGCTCTTCGCCAGCCGCTACTGCACCACGCGGGAGCG
>JALHLN010000112.1 GCA_022844545.1 Burkholderiales bacterium
AACAAGCTGCTCCACGCGCTGCCGCACGGCGTGTCCATGTCGGTGCAGGCGGCGCGGAACCTCAAGTCCGTCCTGCCGCGGGTGATCGCGGTGCTGCGGCCCGGCGCCGACGACACCGCGCGCGCGCTGGCGGAGGCCGGCTGCGAGATCCATTTCTGCCGCAACGCCGCCGAGGGCATGGGCGCGAGCCTCGCCTGCGCGGTGAAGGCCACGCCGGAGGCGGAAGGCTGGCTGGTGGCGCTGGCCGACATGCCGTTCGTGCGGCCCACCAGCATCGCCGCGGTGCGGGACGCGCTGGTGAGTGGGGCGGACCTCGCCGCGCCCTATTTCCGTGCGCGGCGCGGGCATCCAGTCGGGATCGGCAGGCGCTTCCGCGGCCAGCTGGAAGCCGCCTCAGGCGACGAGGGCGCGCGCAAGCTGCTCATGGAACAGGAGAAGTGGCTGGTGAAGGTCCCGGTGGGCGACCCCGGCGTGGTCCGGGACATCGACCGGCCCTCGGACTTGGCGCCCCCGGTCATCGCGTAAAATCCGCCTCCCCATGATGAATGCCTCCCTCGAGCAGTCCGATCCCGAAATCTGCGCCGTCATCCGCAAGGAGGCGCGCCGGCAGGAGGACCACGTCGAGCTGATCGCCTCGGAGAACTATGTCAGCCGCGCGGTGCTGGCGGCCCAGGGCTCGGCGCTCACCAACAAGTACGCCGAGGGCTATCCCGGCAGGCGCTATTACGGCGGCTGCGAGTACGTGGACCAGGCCGAGGCCATCGCGATCGAGCGCGCCAAGCGGCTGTTCGGCGCGCACTGGGCGAACGTCCAGCCGCATTCAGGATCACAAGCCAATCAAGCCGTTTACGTCGCCGCATTGCGGCCCGGCGACACCATCCTCGGCATGTCGCTCGCGCATGGCGGGCACCTGACGCATGGCTCGCCCGTGAACCTCTCGGGCAAGCTCTACAAGGTGGTGTCGTACGGGCTGGATGCGGATGAGCGCATCGACTACGCGCACGCCGAGCGCCTCGCGCTGGAGCACCGGCCGAAGATGATCGTCACCGGCGCCTCGGCCTACTCGCGCGTCATCGACTGGCAGCGCTTCCGCGACATCGCCGACAAGGTCGGGGCGCTGCTGATGGCCGACATGGCGCACTACGCGGGCCTGGTCGCGGTGGGCCTGTACCCGTCGCCGGTCGCGATCGCGGACTTCAGCACCACGACCACGCACAAGACGCTGCGCGGCCCGCGCGGCGGGCTGATCCTCGGCCGCGCCGAGCAGGAGAAGGCGGTCAACTCGGCCATCTTCCCCGGCATCCAGGGCGGGCCGCTGATGCACGTCATCGCCGCCAAGGCGGTGGCACTGGGCGAGGCGCTGCGGCCGGAGTTCAGGGACTACCAGAAGCAGGTGCTGGCCAACGCGCGCGTCATGGCCGGGGTGCTGCAAAAGCGCGGCCTGCGCGTCGTTTCCGGCGGCACCGACAGCCACATGTTCCTGGTGGATCTGCGCGCGAAGAACGTCACCGGCAAGGACGCCGAGGATGCGCTCGGCCGCGCCCACCTCACGGTCAACAAGAACGCGATCCCGAACGACCCGCAGAAGCCCACGGTCACCTCCGGCATCCGCATCGGCTCGCCCGCGATGACCACGCGCGGCTTCGGCGAGGCCGAGGCCGAGAAACTCGCCACCCTGGTCGCCGACGTGCTCGAGGACCCGGCGGGCGAGGCCACCCGCAACCGCGTCGCCGGCGAGGTACAGGCGATGTGCGCGAAATTCCCGGTCTACCAGCGCTGAGCAGGGCCGCGTGCGCTGTCCCTTCTGTTCCCATGAAGACACCAACGTGGTGGACACGCGCTCCAACCCGGGCACCAACGTCATCCGCCGCCGGCGCAAGTGCCCCAAGTGCGACAAGCGCTTCACCACCTACGAGCGCGTCGAGCTGCGCATGCCGCGTCTGGTGAAGAAGGACGGCAGCCGCAGCGACTTCGACCGCGACAAGCTGGTGGGCAGCATGATGCTCGCGCTGAGGAAGCGCCCGGTGGCCACCGAGGCCATCGACGGCGCGGTGGACCGCATCGAGGAGAAGCTGCGCTCGCTGGGCGAGCGCGAGATCCCCACCAGCCGCGTCGGCGACCTGGTGATGAGGGAACTGGCGCGGCTGGACAAGATCGCCTACATCCGCTTCGCCTCCGTCTACCGCAGCTTCGAGACCCCGGACGACTTCCGCGAGGCGGTGCAGGAAATCAAGTCCCCGCGCCGACGCAGGAAGTGAATTCCTTTTCCGAGCTCGACCGCGCCATGATGGCGCGCGCGCTCGCGCTGGCCGGGAGAGGCCTTTACACCGCGACGCCGAATCCGCGCGTGGGCTGCGTTCTCGTCAAGGACGGCGCCGTGGTCGGCGAAGGCTGGCACGAGAAGGCCGGCGCGCCCCACGCCGAGGCCAACGCGCTCGCCGCCGCGGGCGCCGCCGCGAAAGGCGCCACCGCCTACGTGACCCTGGAGCCCTGCAACCACCACGGCCGCACGCCGCCCTGCGCGCAGGCGCTCATCCAGGCGGGCGTCGCGCGCGTGGTGGCCGCGGTGCGCGACCCGAACCCAAAGGCGGAGCTGGGCGCCGAGACGCTCGAGGCCGCGGGCATCCGGGTCGACATTGGGTTGATGGAGGAAGAGGCGCGGGAAATCAACATCGGCTTCTTCTCGCGCATGACGCGCGGCCGCCCCTGGGTGCGGATGAAAATTGCCGCCACGCTGGACGGGCGCACCGCGTTGCAGGATGGCCGCAGCCAGTGGATCACCGGCGCCGAGGCGCGGCGCGACGGCCACCACTGGCGCGCGCGCGCCTGCGCCATCCTCACCGGCATCGGCACGGTGAAGGCGGACGATCCGCGCCTGACGGTGCGCGAGGTGGCGAGCCCGCGCCAGCCGCTCAAGGTGCTGGTGGACAGCCGGCTCGAGGTCGCCGAGGACGCGCGCATTTTCGACGAAGGCAGCGTGCTCATCGCCTGCGGCGTGCACAAGCAGCGCCGGTTGCGTGGCGAAGCGCTGCAGCTGCCCAACCAGCAGGGCAAGGTGGACCTGCCCGGGCTGCTGGAGGAACTCGCCCGCCGCGGCGTCAATGAATTGCATGTCGAGGCGGGATTCCGCCTGAACGGGTCGCTGGTGCGCGAGGGCTGCGTAGATGAGTTCCTGGTGTACCTGAACCCCAGCTTCCTCGGCGACTCGGCACAGGGCATGGTGGACCTGCCCGGATTCGATTCCCTCGAGGCGCGGCCGCGGCTGCGCCTGCATTCCGTCCAGCGCGTCGGCGACGACGTGCGCATCCTCGCGAGGCGCTGAATGTTCACCGGCATCGTCCAGGCTGTCGGCCGCATCGTGTCCACCAGGCCCTTCGTCGTCGATGCCGGGCGACTGCCGCTTGGCGACGTGCGCAGCGGCGATTCGATCTGCGTGCAGGGCTGCTGCCTGACGGTGACGCGGAAGGCCGGGCGCAGGCTTTCCTTCGACGTCTCGAAGGAGACGCTGCGCGTGACCGCCGGACTGGACCGGCCCGGCGCGGTGAACCTGGAGAAGTCGCTCGCGCTCGGCGACCGCCTGGGCGGGCACCTGGTCACCGGGCATGTCGACGGCGTCGGCGCGTGCGCGTCGGTGAAGGGCAGCGTCTACGCGTTCCGCGCGCCGGCGGCGCTCGCGCGCTACATCGCGAGGAAGGGCTCGGTGACGGTGGATGGGGTCAGCCTGACGGTGAACGCGGTGCGCGGCGGCCGCTTCGAGGTCAACCTGATCCCGCACACGCTGAAGGTCACCACGCTCGGGCGCCTCGCGCCGGGCGCGGAGGTCAACCTCGAGGTGGACCTGGTGGCGCGCTACGTGGAGCGCCTGGCGGGGCGCTGAACGCCGCCGGCAGGGGTTTCCTGCGCGGCGCGCGTCAGTCCATACTTGCACCATGGACCAGTCTGTCCCCGGAGATCGCGTGGAGGCGCCCGCGCTGGCCACGGAGGAGGCGCGCTTTCGCGCCCTGACCCGCCTGTTCGCCGACTGGTACTGGGTGCTGGACAAGAACCTGCGCTACGTCCACATCTCCGGCCAGGGCGACCAGCGCAACAAGGTCAACGCCGCCAGCCTGCTCGGCCAGCGGCGCTTCGAGGGCCGCGAGTTCGAGCCGCTGGACATGAGCAAGGCCGAGTTCCAGCGCCTGCATGCCGAGGGCAGGAGCTACCACGACGTGCGCGCGCGCATCCGCGTGAGCGACGGCAGCCACCACTACATTGCCATCAGCGGCGAGCCGCTGCGCGACGCCGCGGGCGCGCTCACCGGCTACCACGGCGTGACGCGGGACATCACGCAGGAGTACCTGACCCAGGCGGCGCTCGCCGAGAGCGAGGCGCGCTTTCGCAGCCTGATCGAGCTGTCCTCGGACTTCTACTGGGAAACCGATCCGGAGCATCGCATCACGAAGCGCGCCGGCGGCGCCTCGCAGATGCTGGACCAGGCCGGCGGCGGCGCCATCTTCGGCAAGCGGCGCTGGGAGCTCGCGGCCGTGGCGCCCGATGCCGCCGGCTGGGACGCGCACCGCGCGGACCTGGATGCGCGCCGCGTGTTCCGCGACTTCGAATTCGCCTGGGTGGGCGGCGACGGCAACGTCTATCACCTGTCCATCAGCGGCGAGCCGGTGTTCGACGCCGCAGGCGGATTCGCCGGCTATCGCGGCATCGGCAGCGATATCACCGAGCGCAAGCGCGAGGCGCGGCTGCTGGAGATGGAGCACGAGGTTGCGCGCCGGCTCGTGGACACCAGCGAACCGCTGCGCGCGGTCGAGGACGTGATGCGCGCGGTCTGCGGCGCCACCGGGTTCGACTGCGCGCGCTTCTTCCGGCTGGACGCCGCCACCAGCCAGATGCGCCAGGCGGGCGGCTGGAGCGCCGACCCGGCGCTGCTCGAGCGCTTCGTGACGCAGGCCGCCAAGCGCGATTTCGCGCCCGGCGAGGGCGTGGTGGGCGAGGTCTGGCGCAGCGGGCGGGCAACCTGGGTGGAGGACATTGCCCGCGATCCGCGCTTCGTCAACGCGAAGGCCGCCGGCAACGCGAGCCTGCGCACCGGGTTCACGGTGCCGATCGCCTACGACGGCCGTATCGAGGGCGTGCTCACCTTCCTCAGCATGCGCCAGCGCGCGCAGGATGAAATGGTGCTGCGCAGCGCGCGCGCGGTCGCGGGCCAGCTGGCCCAGTACCTCGCCCGCACCCGCAGCGAGGAACTGCTGCGCGAGAACGAGGAGCGCTTCCGCAACCTGACCGAACTGTCCTCGGACTGGTACTGGGAGCAGGACGCCGAGCTGCGCTTCGTCACCTTCTCCGGCGGCAGCATTCCGAGCAAATGGGGCGTGGACCAGCTCAACGCGGTCGGCAAGCGCCGCTGGGAGATTCCCGGCGTGGTGGCGATCAGCTGCAGCTGGGAGGCGCACCAGGCGGACCTGGACGCGCGCCGGCCGTACCGCGACTTCGTCTACATGCGGGTGCACAAGGAGACCGGGCAGCCGCACTACGTCTCCGCGAGCGGCCACCCGGTGTTCGACGCCGGGGGCCGCTTCACCGGCTATCGCGGCGTCGCCAGCGACGTCACCGAGCACGTCCGCGGCGAGCGGCTGCGGGAGATGGAGCACAGCGTGTCCAGCCTGCTTGCCTCCGGCGAGGAGCCGATCGTCACCCTGATTGCGGTGATGCGTGCCGTGTGCGAAAGCCAAGGCATCGACTGCGGCCGCTACTTCGAGGCCGACGAGGCCGGCGAAGCGCTGCGCTTCGTGGGTGGCTGGGGTGTTGATGACGCCGGCGTGCAGCGATTTCTCGAGGGTGCGCGCGACACGCGCCTCCGGCGCGGGGAGCGGGTCTCGGGGGTGGTCTGGGCGTCCGGGGAGCCAATCTGGGTCGCGGACGTGGCGCAGGATCTGCGCACGGCGAACACGCCGGTCGCTGAATCCGGAATGCGCTCGATGCTGGGCGTGCCGGTGGTGTTCGACGGCAGGGCCGTCGGCACGCTGTCGTTCACCAGCCGGCAGATGCGGGCGCCGGATACCGAGGTCCTGCATGCCCTGACTGCCATCGGTAGCCAGCTCGGGCAATTCCTCGGCCGCGCCCGCAGCAACGCGCGCCTGGAACTGCACGCGCGCCGCCAGGAGCGCGTCGCCGGCTTCGGGCAGTTCGCACTCAGGCGCCAGGGCGCCGACCAGCTGATCGAGGGCGCGCTGCAGGCGCTGGGCACCGAGGTCGAGTGGGCGGTGTTCTTCGAGCGAAACGAACAGGGACGGCTGCGCCTGAGGGACGGGCGCGGCCCCGGGGTAGGGGAGACGGTCGGCAAGAGCGCGCCTTTGATCCCGGGCGGCGCCGCCGAACGGGTGCTGGTGGGCGGCGAGACGGTGCGGGTGGGCGGGCCCTACTTCGCCGCGCTGCCCGCCAGCCTGCCCTGGGCGGGCTGGATCCGCCGCATGCAGTCGGGCGTGTTCGTCCCGGTGACCCATGACGGCCATGCCTACGGCATGCTCACCATGTTCTCCGGGGCGCCGGGCGCGTTCGAGGACGAGGACGTGCGCTTCGCCGAATCCATCGCCCACGTGCTCTCGGCGGCGCTGCAGCGCGAGCAGGCCGAGCAGCGCCTCGCGATCCTGGCGCAGTTCGACTCGCTCACCGGCCTGCCCAACCGCGGCCTGCTGGAGGACCGCCTGCGCCAGGCCATGGCGCAGTCCCGCCGCAAGCAGTGGCAGACCGGCGTGCTGTTCGTGGACCTGGACCGCTTCAAGCTGGTGAACGACACCCTGGGCCACCCGGTGGGCGACCGGCTGCTGCGCGAGGTCTCCGCGCGCCTGCAGCTGTGCGTGCGCGCCGACGACACCGTCGGCCGGATCAGCGGCGATGAGTTCGCCATCGTGCTCGCCGACCTCGCCCACGCCGAGGACGCCGCCACGGTGGCGCAGAAGGTGCTCGAGGCGCTGGCGCAGCCCTTCGCGCTGGAGGCGAGCGAGGTGTTCGTCAGCGCGAGCATCGGCATCTCGGTGTACCCGGCCGACGGCGAGGACGCCGAGACCCTGCTGCGCAACGCCGACATGGCGATGTACCGCGCCAAGAAGGCGGGCCGCAACGTTGCCCGCTTCTTCACCGCGAAGATGAACGAGCGCACGACGCGCAGGCTGCAGCTGGGCACCGACCTCAGGCGCGCCATCGAGCGGCGCGAGTTCGTCCTGCACTACCAGCCCAAGGTGGAACTGGCCGGCGGCGCCCTGGTGGGGATGGAGGCGCTGCTGCGCTGGAACCATCCGGCGCGGGGCCTGGTGTCGCCCGCGGAGTTCGTGCCGACGCTGGAGGATTCCGGCCTGATCATGCCGGTGGGCGAGTGGGTGCTGGAGGAGGCCTGCGCGCAGCTGCGCCGCTGGATCGACGCCGGGCTGGCGCCGGTGCCGGTGTCGGTGAACATCTCGCCCCGGCAGTTCCGGCGCCAGGACCTGGACCGCATGGTGCAGCGCGCGCTGGAGGGCGCGGCGCTGCCCCCGGCGCTGGTGGAGCTGGAGATCACCGAGTCCAGCATCGCCGACGACCCGGAGCAGGCGGTGGTGATCCTGCGCAACCTGCGCGCCGCGGGCATGGCGATCTCGGTGGACGACTTCGGCACCGGTTACTCCAGCCTCGCCTACCTGACGCGGCTGCCGATCTCGTCGCTGAAGATCGACCGCAGCTTCGTCAGCGGCGCCGAGAAGAGCGCGGATTCGGTGTCCATCGTGCGCGCCATCATCGACATGGCGCACAACATGCGGTTCACGGTGGTGGCCGAGGGCGTGGAGACCGAGTGGCAGGCGAACTTCCTGCGCCAGCACCACTGCGCGCAGGCGCAGGGGTACCTGTTCGGGCGGCCGATGCCGGCGGCCGAGATCGAGGGGCGGCTGGCGAGGGCGGGGGCTTGAGCGGGGACAGCGCGTCGAAGTGCTCGCGCTGCGGCGCCGCCTTCACCTGCGGCGCGGTGGCCGGCAGCGAGACGTGCTGGTGCATGGCGCGGCCGCCGGTCGAACCGGTGCCGGGGCGGTCCTGCCTGTGCCCGGCCTGCCTCGATGTAACCGATCGGTTACATTCGGAGGGCCCTAGCGACCCCGCCCCCACTCCCGGCCGTTGAACGGCCGCACCTCCATCCCTTCGATCGTCCCGGCGTCGAGGCAGCGCACGTTGACGCTGCGGTGCCAGGGGTCGGCGCGCGGCACGTAGAACGACTTGATGCCGCAGACGGAGCAGAACAGGTGCTGCGCGGTGCGGGTGCCGAAGCTGTAGTTCGAGAGCACCTCGCCGCCGGACAGGAGCCTGAAGTCCTGCACCGGGACCATGAGGTGCAGGTAGCCCGACTGCACGCAGATGGAGCAGTTGCATTCCAGCACCACCGGCCTCGCCGGCGCCTCGACCTCGAAGCGGACGCGGCCGCAGTGGCAGCCGCCGGCGTGCGTGGCCACGTGCCCGGCCTCAGGCCTTCGGGTAGCCGCGCTCCTCGAGGTCCCTGCGATCTTCCTCGAGCGCGGTCTCCAGGTCGCGCTTCAGGCCCAGGCGCACCAGCGGCGCGAGCAGCCTGAGCAGCCCGTTCACCGGCATTTCCACCTTCGTCCGCACGCGCGTCGCGTTCATGCCCTCGGCGGCGAAGGTCTGGGTGATGAGCAGGCCCGCGTTGCTGCCCGCGACGCTGCGCAGCGTCGAATTGCCGTCGGGCCCGCGCCGGACCTCGATCTCGTCCTCCTGCTGCAGGCCGAACACCTTGCGCCGTCCGGTCACCCGGTGGCCGTCGGCCAGCGGCCTCACGTTGCTTACCTCCAGGTCCGCGTGCACGCGGGTGGCGGCGTGGTGGTGCATGTCGACGAACTGGGCCTGCACAACCTCGAGCGGGCGGGCGATGCGCTTCTCGGCCTCGGCGATGACGGTGGCCATGGCGCTACCGCGTGCCGGATTCGGCGTAGTCGACCTCGGTCACCACGCCCTGCCGGTTGGCGGTCACCAGCAGCCGCTTCTGGAAGAACTTGAGGTTGAAGGCGCCGCCGGTGGTCTGGCTGTAGAGGTAGCTGACCGCCTGCTCGTCGGCCCCCGCGACCATGGGGTGGATGTAGCGGCCGACCGGGCGGCCGAACAGGCGCTCCACGTCCGCCAGCGTCGACTGGCCCTTGCGGATCTGCGTCGCCCTTGCGCCGTCGAAGTCGGTGCTGTCCTCCTTCCAGGAGCTGATGAACTCGTGGCCCACCAGGCGGTTGTTGTGGAAGTAGAAGCCCTGGCTGCGCGCCGCGACCACGCCGTCGGACGCGCCCTCGGCGCCGGTGCTGGCGTAGGCGTAGCTGAGCGACTTCATCTGCTGGTCGTTCTTGGTGGCGACGCCCTCGCGGTAGGGCTCGCCCAGGCGGGCGCGGACCTGCGCCTCGGTGGTCTGGCCAAGCGCGAGGGCGTCCTCCGCGACGCGGGTGAACTGCGTGCCGGCGCAGCCGGCGAGCAGGGCGCAGACGAGGATGACGGCGGTTGTTGCGAAGCGCGGGTTCACGGTGGAGCCTCCCTGTTGTTCAGCGGCGCTGTGTCGCGCCTTTTCGATCCACCGCAATGGTAGTGCGCACGGGGCCAGGGACTCAAGCCCAGGCCTTCAATCCGCTTTCGGCTGCAGCAGGTCCCACAGGTTGCCGTAGAGGTCCTTGAACACCGCCACCTTGCCGTAGCGTTCCTGCTTCGGTTCCCGGACGAACTGCACGCCCTTCGACTTGTAGCGCGCGTAGTCGCGGTCGAAGTCGTCGGTGTAGAGGAACAGGAACACGCGCCCGCCGGTCTGGTTGCCGATGCGGGATTCCTGTTCAGGCGTCGCGGCGCGGGAGAGGAGGAGGCGCGATTCGGTCGCGCCCGGCGGGCTGACCACGACCCAGCGCTTGTCCTGTTCCGGGATGTACGTGTCCTCGACCAGCTCGAAGCCGAGCGTGCCGACGTAGAAGGCGAGGGCCTCGTCGTAGTCACGCACGACGAGTGCGGTGAGGGCGAGGAAGGACATGACCTGCTTGAGTGGAGATTGGCGGCGCGAGAGGCGCAATACGGTGGACGCAGCGTCCGGCAGCGCTGCTACGCCTGAGAGGGCGCTACTTGCGATACGCGGCGTCCAGCGCGATGCCGACAAAGAGCGCCACAACGGCCAGAAGCAGGATGCCGGAGAGAATTTCCATGGTCACAGTTTACCTATATGGTCGATTCGTCGCTCGACCTGCCTGTGCACAAGAAAAATACCGACCGCCAGCATGACCGCACCAAATGCGCCCATAAACCAAAGAGTTGCGTTCGCGCCAATAGCCGTGGAAATGAGCCACCCGACCAGGGCGATCTCCGTGGCGACCATGATCCCGAGCCAGAACCTGAGGTAAACCAGCTGCTCCTTGACGCGGTCGAGTTCGGACATTCATCGAGCAACGTCACTTCGTGACTCGCGTTGACAGCGCGAGTTAACGT
>JALHLN010000113.1 GCA_022844545.1 Burkholderiales bacterium
GCGCCGGGCGCCGAGCGCCAGCGCCGGCCGCGGCGGCCGCGGCCGGCGGTCTGCGTTTCGGCGGCGAGCAGGAGCGGCCCGGGAGCCTTTTCCTCCAATAGCACCGCGTTGGTCGAGCCGCAGCGCGCGACCACCCGCGCCGGCAGGCCCGCAACGGCAATCGCTTCGGCGCGCAGCCTGTCGCCTGATCGGTTCATCGGGCGCAGTTTACGCGGTGCCGAAGCGGAAATGACCGCCCGCGACGGCGCGGTCAATGGCGCCGCGATCGAGTCGGCCGGCGAGGCCGATGCAGACCAGCCGGCCAGGACCGCCCGCGGTGGCGGCGTTGATCTCGGCGCGCCGGCCGACGGTCTGGAGCGCCTGCGTCGCGCCGGATGGATCCCGCACGATGCCCTTGGCGCGCAGGACACCGGTGACGGGGTCGGTCAATACGGCGCAGAGGCGCTCCAGGTCGAGCGCGCGGAGGTCGGCGTACTCGACGGTTTCGTAGGCCGGGTGCGCGGGCGCATTGGCGATGACCGGACGGGACCGGCCCAAGGCCGGCCCCAGGACGACGTCCAGGGGAACCTGGCCGCGCGGCGAGTCGATCACCGGCGCGAACTGTTCAAGCCAGGCCCGTGTCGCAACGAGGGCGTCCGTGTCCGCCAGGTCCGGCTTGCTGAGGAGAATGAGGCCCGCTTCGCGGAGCTGGCGCTCGATGGTGTCGCCAAGGTAGCGCTCGCCGGCGCGCTCGCGCACGGTCTCGGCGTCGGCCAGGACGACGATGCCTTCGTTCGCGAGGCCCCGGACCAGGCTGGCCGTGGCGGAGATCGCCGCCGGCAGGGCAACGCCACTGGCTTCGATGAGCAGATGGCCGGGCGGCGGGTCGAGCGCCACGATTCCCTGCAGCGCGGCGACCAGGTCGCTGCCGAAGCTGCAGCACACGCATCCCCCGGAAATGGAGATCGTGCTGCCCTCTTGGGCCTCGATCAGGTCGGCGTCGATCGGCAGCGCGCCGAAATCGTTCACCAGCACCGCGAGGCGGCGTCCGCCGGCATGGCGCAGCAGGTGATTGATCAACGTGGTCTTGCCGGCGCCCAGGTAGCCGCCGATGACCGTCACCGGGATGCGCGTGCTCAAGCCTGGCCGGACGGGGTGGCAGGAAACAGGCGCCCGCCCTGCACCGTGCCCCAGATGCGCACGTCCTTCAGGCGCTCCACGCCGATCTCCAGGGGATCGTCCTCCAGCACCGCGAAATCCGCCCGCTTGCCGCATTCGATCGAACCCACCTCGCCATCGAGCTTCAAGGTGTACGCGGCGCCGAGCGTGATGGTGCGCAGCGCATCGGCGACGCCGATGCGCTCGTGGGCGCCGAGCAGCCGCCCAGTCGCGGTGCGCCGGTTCACGGCGCACCAGGCGGTGAACAGGGGCCCCAATGGCGTCACCGGCGCATCCGAGTGAATCGCAAAGGGCACGCCGCAGGCGAGCGCAGTGGCGCAGGCGTTCATGCGCTCGGCGCGCTCCGGCCCCACGGTCATCGCATAGTGCTGGTCGCCCCAGTAGTA
The DNA here is from genome assembly GCA_022844545.1 of Burkholderiales bacterium. Lineage (GTDB taxonomy): Bacteria > Pseudomonadota > Gammaproteobacteria > Burkholderiales > SG8-39 > RBG-16-66-20. The sequence continues at coordinate 1,545 of JALHLN010000113.1, forward strand.
GTGGTGGTTGGGGAACAGGTTCACGCACATGCCGAGCGCCCGCATGCGGCGGAACTGCGCGGCGTCGGCGAGCTGGCAATGCTGCAGCGTGAACCGGTGGTCGCGGGCCGGATGCGCCTGCAGCGCCTCCTCGATGCAATCGAGCACGAGTTCGGTGGCCTCGTCGCCATTGGTGTGGGTATGGACCTGCACGCCCTGCGCCAGCGCCAGGCGGAACGCCTCGCGCAGCGTCTCCGGCGGCACGTACCACAGGCCGTTGGGCGCGCCGTTGTAGTAGCCCGGCCAGCGCAGCCGCGCGGAGAAGCCCTGGATCGAGCCATCGGCGACGAGCTTGACGATGCCCAGGCGCAGGCGATCGGTGCTCTTTGCCCGCAGCTCGAGCGCGCGGTCGATGAGCGCCTGGCCCGACAGCAGCTGCAGGCGCAGCAGGGACACGATGCGCGCGGGATAATCGCTCTCGCCGGTGACGCGCAGCATCATCGCCACCGCGTCCTGCGGCAGCAGGTTGGCGAGGTCCGCGGCGGTGGTCACGCCCTTGCGCACGCAAAGCCGGCCGAAATAGCGCAGGCCCAGCTCGTCGCAGGCGAGCACTTCCCGGTCGAAGCCGACGTGCTGGCTCGCCATCATCATCGGGTCCGGGCCCTTCAGCTCGCCCGTCGGCAGGCCGTCGGCGCCGAGCGGAATGCCGGGGTGGTTGATGCCCTTGCGCAGCAGGTCGGCGAGTTCGAGCGCCCTGGTGTTCACGTTGAGAATGTGTCCGCTCGCGTGCAGCACGCCGACCGGCCGCGTGGCCGAGGCCCGGTCCAGGTCTTCGCGCGCCACGCGCCGGCTGCCGAAATAGATCGGGTCGAGCGACCAGGCCGACAGCGGTTGGGCGTCGCCGGCCAGTTTCGAGGCCGCGTCACGCAGGCGATCGATCACCGCGTCGATCGAGCCTGCCCCCGTCCACACCCGGCCATCGGGATCCATGCGGTCGAAGTAGCCGACATAGACATAGCGCCAGAAGGTGCCTTCCATGGCATGGCTGTGGCCCTCGACCAGGCCGGGCATGAGCACCTTGTCCGCGAAGCGCTCGTCGAGTTCGTGCTTGCCCCAGCCGGCGAGCTCCTCCAGGGAACCGGTGCCGAGGATGCGCCCTTCACGCATCGCGACGTGCGTGGTCTCCGGACGCGAGGGATTCATCGTGAGAATGCGGCGCGCGGAATGGATCTTGAACATCAGGGTGCTCCGGCCCGGGGTCAGGGCCCGCTTCGCGCCCGCCGCGGCGGGCTGGTGCCCTTGATCTGGGTCCGGTGCATCACCCGGCGCGAGCGCGGGTCGAACGCATCGCGCCGGTGCATGGTGGTTCGGTTGTCCCACAGCACCAGGTCGCCGGGCGTCCACCGGTGCCGGTAGACCGAGGCCTCGACGCAGCGCCACAACTGCTCGAGCAGCCGCTCGGACTCCTCCGGCTCGAGGCCCATCACGTAGGCGTTGCGGCGCCGGCCGAGATAGAGCGCGCGGTCCCCGGACACCGGATGCTCGATCACGATCGGATGGGGCGTGCCGGTGGAACTGCGCGGGTCCGCCGACGGCGCCATGCCCTTGCGCAGGTAGCCGCCCGAGTCGTAGGTGCCGTCGTGCTTGATGTCCAGCGTCGCGATGCGCTCGCGCAGCGGCGCCGGGACCAGCTCGAGCGCGGCCTTCATGCTGGCGAAGCAGGTGTCCCCGCCAGTGGACGGAATCTCGAGGGCATACAGCATCGACGCATCCGGCGGCAGCGCGGCGTAGCTCATGTCGGTGTGCCAGAGCGCCTCGCCATCGCCGAGCGCGCCGATCGGCTCGCCGCTGCCGTCGAGCACGTTGGAGACCACATATACCTCGGGATACCCCGGGGGACTCTTGCGGCCGGCGCCCTGGTTGGGTGGCGAGTCGAGCGCGCCGAACCGGCGGGAGAAGGCGAGCAAATGGTCGTCGGATAGCTGCTGCCCCGGAAAGACCAGCACGTCGTGTCGGTACCAGGCTTGCATGACCGCAGCGATCTCACCTTCGCCCGCGGTGCGCAGGTCGATGCCCTCGATCCGCGCGCCGACGGACCCGTTGGGAACGACCTTGAGGGCTCCGGTCATGGCTCAACCGGCGCCAAACACAAAGTCCCTCCCGGGTGCCGCGGCAAAGAGCGCCTTGGTGTACTCGTGCGATGGTCGCAGGAAGACCTCGTTGGCCTCGCCGTACTCGACGACCTTGCCCTTGGACATGACCGCGACCCGGTCGCACACCTGCGCTGCGACGCGCAGGTCATGCGTGATGAACAGCATCGCGAGGTTGAAGCGTTCGCGGATTTCCTCGAGCAGGGCAAGCACCTGCGCCTGGACCGAGACGTCCAGCGCCGACACCGCTTCGTCGGCGACCAGCAGTTCGGGCTCCATGGCGAGGGCGCGCGCGATGCAGATGCGCTGGCGCTGGCCGCCGGAGAACTGGTGCGGATAGCGCTCGAGCACCGCCGGGTCCATGCGCACCAGTTCCATCAGTTTGCGCGCCCGCTCGAGCGCCTCGGCGCGCGGCAAGCCGTAGTTGAGCGGACCCTCGATGATCGCCTCGCCCACGGTGCGGCGCGGGTTGAGCGAGCGGTACGGGTCCTGGAACACGATCTGCACCTTGCGCCGCACCTCGCGCAGGGCGCGCATGGGCTTGCGCGCGATGTCCTCGCCATGGATGCGGATCTCGCCGCGGGTCGGATCGATCAGCCGCACGATGCAGCGCGCCACGGTGGACTTCCCGGAGCCCGACTCCCCCACGATACCCAGCGTCTGGCCGCGACGGATCTCCAGGGTGACGTCATCTGCCGCGTGCACCTCGCCGCGCCGCGAGAACCAGCCGCGGTCGGAGTAGGTTTTCGCGAGCTGGCGGGTTTCCAGCACCAGGGGCGCGTCGGCTGGAACGGCACGGCCATGGGGCTTGAGCGTCGGCACCGCGCCGATCAGCATGATGGTGTACTCATGCTGCGGATTCTTCAGCACCGTGTTCTTGTCGCCCATCTCCACCAGCGTGCCCAGGCGCAGCACCGCGACGCGATGCGCGATGTCCGCGACCACGCCGAAATCATGCGTGATGAAGAGCACGCCCATGCCGTGGCGCCGCTGGAGGTCGCGCACCAGCTCCAGGATCTGCGCCTGGGTGGTGACATCGAGCGCGGTGGTGGGCTCGTCGGCGATGAGCAGCGCCGGCTCGAGTACCAGCGCCATCGCGATCATGATGCGCTGGCGCTGCCCGCCGGAGAGCTGGTGCGGATACGAGCCGACGATGCGCTCCGGGTCGGGCAGGGCCACTTCGGTGAAGATGTCGATCGTCTTGGCGCGGCGCTCGGCGGGCGAGAGCGCGGTGTGCTCGCGCAGGACCTCGTCGATCTGCTCGCCGCAGGTCATGACCGGGTTCAGCGCCGTCATCGGCTCCTGGAAGATCATCGACATCGAGGCGCAGCGCAGCTGGCGCAGGCGCTCGGTGGGCACCTTGGTGACGTCCTCGCCTTCGAGCAGCACCTCGCCCGAGGCCACCGGCAGGGTTTTCGGCAGCAGGCCCATGATGGCCTGCGCGATCACCGATTTCCCGGAACCCGATTCCCCCACCAGGCAGACGATCTCGCCGCGCTTCACCGTGAACGAGACGCCGGAGACCGCGTTGCGGCGGTCGCCGTCCTGCGGCAGGGCGACGGTGAGGTTGCGGACCTCCAGTACGGGCGTGTCGGCGTCGCTCATGCGCGCAGGCGGTCCGCCCGCTAGATCCTTTTCGCCATCTTCGGGTCGAGCGTGTCGCGCAGCCCGTCGCCGAGGATGTTCACCGCCAGCACGGTGATGGTGAGGAAAATGCCCGGGATGAAGATGTTGTGCGGGAACTGGACGAAGGCGATGCGGCCCTCGGCCATGATGTTGCCCCAGGTCGGGATATCGGGCGGCAGCCCGACGCCGAGGAACGAGAGGATCGCCTCGATCAGGATTGCCGAGGCGGCGATGAAGGTGCCCATCACGACCAGCGGCGCGATGGTGTTGGGCAGGATATGGCCGAGCATGATCTTCCAGGTCGGCGTGCCCAGCGAGATCGCCGCCTCGACGTACGGTTCCTCGCGGATCGTCAGCACCAGAGACCGCACCAGTCGCGCGACGCGCGGGATCTCGGGAATGGCGATCGCGATGATCACCGTCACCAGGCTCGCGCGCCACATCGCCACCAGGGCGATCGCGATCAGGATCGCGGGGATCGCCATGATGCCGTCCATGACGCGCATCAGGATGCCGTCGACCCAGCGCAGGTAGCCGGCGGTAAGGCCGCAGAACACGCCGATGAGGAGCGAGACCAGCGCCGCCACCACCCCGACGAACAGCGACACCCGCGTGCCGTAGATGACGCGGCTGTAGATGTCGCGGCCGAGCGAGTCCGAGCCGAAATGGAACTTGTGCTGGATGACCTCGCCCTCGAGCGTGAGCATCTCGCCGCGCACCCCGGGGGCCAGGTCGCGGCTGCCCGCGTCGAACATGGTCGGGTCGACGGTGCCGAGCCAGGGCGCGAGCGCGGCGATCGCGAGCAGCAGGACGAGGACCGCCCCGCCGATGCGCACCGACAGGTTGCGGCGCACGCGCTGCCAGGCGGTCTCCTGCGGGCGAACGTCCGCGGATTCGACCGAGAGGGCGGCGTACTTGTCGGCGTCGACGGCGGCCATGGCGGTGCTAGTAGCGGATGCGCGGGTCGAAGACCACGTAGGAGAGGTCCACCAGCAGGTTGACCCCCACGTAGATCAGGGAGAAGAACAGGATCAGCCCCTGGATGGTGGGGAAGTCCCGCGCCAGCACCGCATCCACGGTCAGGCGCCCGAGCCCGGGAATCGCGTAGACCGATTCGGTCACCACCACGCCGCCGATCAGGAGCGCAATGCCGATGCCGATCACCGTGACGATGGGCACCGCGGCGTTCGCCAGCGCGTGCTTGATCAGCACCCGCGACTCGGGCAGCCCCTTGGCGCGCGCGGTGCGGATGTAGTCCTCGCCGAGCGCCTCCAGCACCGAGGCGCGCGTGACGCGGGCGATCAGGGCGATGTAGATCACCGAGAGCGTGATGGCGGGCAGCACCAGGTGCTGGATCCAGGGCCAGAGTCCGGCGTCGATCCGCTTGTACCCCTGCACCGGCAGCCAGCCCAGCTTGAGCGAGACCAGCCAGACCAGCAGGTAGCCGACGATGAACACCGGCACCGAGAAGCCGAACACGGAAAAGCCCATCAGGAAGCGGTCGAACCAGCCGCCGAAGCGCCAGGCGGCGATCACGCCCAGCGGCACCGAGATCAGCACCGCGACGACGATGGTGACCAGCGCGAGCGAGAAGGTCGCCTCGATGCGCTGCGCGATCAGCTCGGTGACGCGCACCTTGTAGTAGTACGACTCGCCGAGGTCGCCCTGCACCATCTGCAGCGCCCAGATGCCGAACTGCACCGGCAGCGGCTGGTCCAGCCCGAGGGTCTTGCGGATGCCCTCGATCTGCTCGGTGCTCGCGGCGTCCCCGGCAAGGATCGCCGCCGGGTCCCCCGGCGTGATGCGAAGCAGCAGGAACACGAGCACCGCCACGATCACGAGGACCGGGATCGTCGCCAGCATGCGGCGTGCGATGAATGGATACATCGGATTCAGGACGATGAGGGGCGGCGCCCGGCGCGCGCGCGCGGCATCACGCCGGCATCACGCGCCGCAACCGCTTCCCGCCCGCGCGGAGGGCGGGTCGCCTTCCGCACGCGCGGGGGTGCTCACTTGCTGATGTTCCAGTACGTGTGCGCCAGGCCGTGGGTCATCCAGCCCTTGATCGTCTTGCGGCCCGCGAGCGGCTGGGTGTATTCCCCGACCGGCGCGTGGGTGGCGACCTCGAAGGCGCGGGCCTGCACCGCGCCGGCCATGGCGATCTTCTTCTTCTCGTCGGTCTCCATCATGAACGCCTTGCGCAGTTCCTCCAGCTTGGCGTCCTCGGGCCAGCCGAACCACGGTGTTGCCGCGCCGCGCGCGGGCAGGGCCGCGTTGTTCACCGGGTTGTCGATGTCCGGCGACACCCAGGCGGTGCAGAACATGTTCCAGCCGCCGTCCTTGGGCGCGTCCTTCTTCGCCCGCCGCGACACCAGCGTCTGCCAGTCCATCGCCTGCAGGTCGACCTTGAGGCCGGCCTGGCGCATCAGCTGCGCGGCGACCTCGGGGAGCTTGTCGATCGAGGACAGGTCCGTCGGCTTCATGATGACGACGGGGGTGCCATCGTAGCCCGAGGCCTTGAGCAGCTCCTGCGCCTTCTTCATGTTGCCTTTCGACTGGATGTCGCTGCCGGTGGCAACGCCGTAGGGCGTGCCGCAGGCGAACATCGACGGGCAGGGCTTGTACAGGTCCGCCACGCCGACCTGCGCCTGCAGGAACGGCCGCTGGTTGAACGACGCGAGCACCGCCTGGCGCACCTTCACGTTGTTGAACGGCGGGTGCAGGTGGTTGAAGCGGCACATGTACTGCAGGCCGATCTTGGTCTTTCTCACGTCGACGTTCTTGTCCTTGAGCAGCGTCTCGTAGTGCTGGAAGGGCACGTTCTCGATGATGTCGACCTCGCCCTTCACCAGCGCGTTCACCTGCGCCTGGTAGTCGCGCAGCGCCAGGTTCCACACCACCTTGTCGACATGGACCTGCTTGCCGCCCGCGGTGCCCGAGGCCTTCTCCTTGCGCGGCACGTACTTCGCGAACTTGGTGTAGACCGCCTTGTCGCCGGGCTTGAATTCGTCCTTCTGGAACACGTAGGGGCCCGAGCCGATGTACTCGGTGATCTGCTTGTCCGGGGGCGTCTCGGCGATGCGCTTGGGCATGATGAAGGGAACGTTCGACGAGGGCTTGCCGAGCGCCTCGATCACGAACCCCGCCGGCTCCTTCAGCGTGATGCGAAAGCCGTCCTTGCCCACGGCCTCCATCTTGGCGACGAAGGTCATGAGCGCGCCGCCCATGGCGTCGCGCTTGCCCCAGCGGTCAAGAGAAGCGACGACGTCCTCGCCGGTGACCGGCGCGCCGTCATGCCACTCCAGCCCCGCGCGCAGCTTGAAGTCGTAGACCTTCTTGTCGGCGGAGACCGTCCAGGTGTCCACCATCTGCGGCTGGATCTTGCTGTTCTCGTCGGTGCCGAACAGCGTGTCGTAGATCATGTAGCCGTGGTTGCGGCTCATGTAGGCGGTGGTCCAGATCGGATCCAGGATCGCCAGGTTCGAATGCGGCACGACGGTCAGGACCGTCTGCGCCTGCGCCAGCGATATCGGCGCGCCGAAGGCGACGGTGATGCCGAGCGCGACGAGAGTCCGTTTCAGGTTCATGGGTCAGCTCCTCCAAGCAAGGGAAGGGACGGGCGGGCCAAGATAGCCCAAAGCCACGGTCCGGGCAAGACGGCGGCGCGGGAAGTGCTCGCGCGGACCTTGCGAGGTCCGTGTCGCCCCCTTACCCTCGGGTTGCGAATTCCTGAAGGAGACAGCGTGGCGCGCATCGCAATCGGCGGTTTTCAGCACGAGACCAACACCTTCGCCCCCTCGAAGGCCGACTACCCGCAGTTCGAGGCCGGGGGCGGCTGGCCGGGGGTGAAGTACGGCGAGCCCATCTTCGCTGCGCTGGAAGGGGCCAACATCCCGGCGCAGGGCGCGGTGCAGGCCCTGCGCGCCGCCGGGCATTCGCTGGGCGGCACCGCCTGGGCCGCGGCCAGCCCCTCGGCGCACGTCACGCGCGAGGCCTTCGAGCGCATCCTGGGCGAGATGGTGTCGCGCCTGAAAGCGCTGCTCCCCGTGGATGGGGTGTATCTCGACCTGCACGGCGCCATGGTGTCGGAGGATTTCGAGGACGGCGAGGGCGAGATCCTGCGCCGCGTGCGGGAGGCGATCGGCGCGCGCGTGCCCCTGGTGGCGAGCCTCGACCTGCACGGCAACGTCACCCGCGCCATGGTGGCTCACGCCGACGCGCTGGTGGGTTATCGAACCTACCCGCACGTGGACATGGCCGACACCGGCGCCCGCGCCGCGCGGCTGCTGGACACCATGCTGAAGACCGGGACGCGGCCGGCCAAGGCCTACGCTACCCTCGACTTCCTCACCGGCCTGCCGTCCCAATGCTCCTTCATCGAGCCCTGCAAGGGCATCTATGCACTGTTGGAGCGCCTGGAGCACACAAGCGGGGCAATGCTCACTTTCATGCCCGGCTTCCCGATGGCCGATTTCGACGAGTGCGGCATGACGGTGTTCGGCTATGGCGCGGACGCGGCGAAGGTTGCGGCGGCGGTCGAGCAGCTGCGCGGCGCGGTGGCCGACGCGGAGAAGGACTTCGCCATGGAGCTGCATACGCCCGACGAGGCGGTGCAGCGCGCGCGCGCGCGCGGCGAGCCGGGCAAGCCGGTCGTGATCGCCGATACCCAGGACAATCCCGGCGCGGGAGGCAACGGCGACACCACCGGCATGCTCGCCGCGCTGGTGCGCCAGCGCGCCACCGAGGCGACGCTGGGCATGCTGATCGACCCGGAGTCGGCCAGGCGCGCCCATGAGGCGGGGCAGGGCGCGACGCTCGCGTTCGCGCTGGGCGGGAAATCGCGCGTCTTCGGCGACGCGCCGTTCTCCGGCGAGTTCACCGTGGAGCGTGTGGGAGACGGCCAGTTCACCTGCACCGGGCCGATGTTCAAGGGCTTTCGCATGACGCTCGGCAACATGGCGCTGTTGCGCAGCAAGGCTGCGCCCGGCGTGCGTGTCGTGCTCGCCTCGCGCAAATGCCAGGCGGCGGACAAGGAGATGTTCCGCCACCTCGGCGTGGAGCCGGTGCGCGAACGCATGATGGTGCTGAAGAGCTCGGTGCATTTCCGTGCCGATTTCGAGCCGATCGCGCGCGAGGTGCTGGTGGCGAAGTC
>JALHLN010000114.1 GCA_022844545.1 Burkholderiales bacterium
CCCGCGATGATGCGGATGTGGTTCTTGCGCACCTTGCCGCCGGCGTAGGCCAGCACCACCATGCCGTTGCTCAGCGTGACGCGGAACTGGGTGCTGGGCAGCACCTCGTCCACCACGCCTTCCATTTCCAGCATTTCCTCTTTGGCCATTCAACTTCCGCAAATTGGGGCAGGGTCGGCATTCTACAATGTCGCCCTCACCAAAAGAGGGGTTTTCATGGCTTCCACCACCACCGCGAGCGGCCTGAAGTACGACGACGTCACCCTGGGCGAGGGCGCGACCGCCGCCGCCGGCATGAGCGTCACCGTGCACTACACCGGCTGGCTCACCGACGGCGTGATCAAAGGAAAGAAGTTCGACTCGAGCAAGGACCGCAACGACCCCTTCGTCTTCCCGCTGGGCGCGGGCCGCGTCATCAAGGGCTGGGACGAGGGCGTGCAGGGCATGAAGGTGGGCGGCACGCGCCTGCTGACCATCCCCTCGGACCTGGGCTACGGCGCGAGCGGCGCCGGAGGCGTCATCCCGCCCAACGCGACGCTGCTGTTCGAGGTGGAGCTGCTGGGCGTGAAGTAGGGGCTCAGCCCGCGGGCGGAATCTTCTTCCAGTCCTCGGGCACGCCGGGCGTCGTGGACAGCAGCGTCCACGCCCCGTCGGCCATGCAATAGCAGCCGCATTCCTGCATGTGCCCGAAGCCGTCGAAGTGCAGCACGAAGATGAAGCGCGGATAGCCCACCGTGTCCGGCTCGGGCGCGACCTCGGCGAAGCAGTAGTCGCCGCTGTGGCGCAAGTGCAGGATCTTCCAGTCGACGTCGTCGTCCGGGAACGTGTCCGTGCCGATGTCCTGGATGCGCTCCCGGACCGCGGCTTCGCGCTTGGCTTTGACGGGCATGGCGGCCTCCTGCGCGCAGTTTACCTCTCGGTTCTTACGCCCAGGGCCGGGGCTTGAGCGATCCGGGCAGGTAGAGCGGGTGCGAGGGCTCGCCGGCGCCGGTGATGCGCAGGGCGTGGAGCTTTACGCCTGACTCGCGCAGCATCGCCGCGACCGCCGCGCCGCGCTCCCGCAGCGCCGCGTGGTTGCCCCAGGCGCAGACCACCAGTTCGGCTTCCTTCGCCGCGCGCAGGATGTCGCGGTCGTTGTTCGGGCCGACCGGGTCGCCGGCGGCCTTCAGTTTCTTCGGGTCGGTGGCGCGGAAGGCGAACACGTTGGTGACGATGAGCGCGCCGTAGCCCCAGGCCTCGGCGTAGTTGCGGGCGCGGGAACAGGTGGGATCGAGCTTCAGCTCGTCCGCGGTGCTGGGATTCAGCATCACGAAGTTGGCGGCGGGCGCATCCGACCAGCGCCGCCACAGCAGCGTGCGCCAGGTGCGGCAGGGGGAGAAGCGGGCGCCGGTGGGGGTGCGGGCGATGCTCAAGCGAGCGCCGTGCGCCGGGGGCGGCCCCGGGGACGATGGAGGCTCGCCAGGGCGGGTCCGGCGCCGTACGAAGCCGCCGGCTCACGGACCTCGAACGTGAACGGATTGCGCACCGTCACGGTCCCGAGCACCGCGCCATCCTGGAGGTCCTCGGTCAGCAGGATGGCGCAATCCTGAAGTTGTGCCGCGGCCACCACCATGCTGTCCCACCAGGAAATTCGCCAGCGCTGTTCTATCTCCCGTGCCCGCAGCAGCAAGGATCCGTCAATCGGCTGCGGATTCCATTGCATCAGGTCCTGGACGAAGTCCCACGCCGCGTCGGCCGCGACCCGCGGCGACAGCTTCCGGGTCGCCACGACATAGAACTCCGAAAGGACCTGGGTGCTGGTGCGCCCGCATCGCCGGATGAAAAGGTTGCGAATCCACTGCTCCGCCCTCGCCTGCTTGGCGCGATCGCGGGGATCCCGGGCGTAGATCAGGACGTTAGCGTCGACGAAGCACAGGTCGGTCATACAACTCATCGCGCGAGGGATATCGCTGGGGGGGCCCCTTCAGCGGGAACGGCTTCATGGTCAGGATCCGCTGCAACGCCCTTTCGTAGTCGTCGGCCTTGCGCAGGCGCTCCCGCAGAACCTCGCCTATGAACCGCGAAAGGCTCAGGTTGCGCTGGGCCGCCTCGACGCGGACACGCTGCGCAGTATCGGCATCCAGGGTGATGGTGACGTTCTTCATGACCGACAAATTACACGAAGTTCGTGTATTTATCCAGACTCTACAGCCCCTGCAGCTCCCTCACAGACCCTACAATCCGGCCCCCATGCCCCTCCTGACCCTCGCCAACGCCCAGCTCGCCTACGGCGACCATCCGCTGCTCGACCGCGCCGCGTTCGCCCTGGACGCGGGCGAGCGCATCGGGCTCATCGGGCGCAACGGCACCGGCAAGTCGTCGCTCCTTTCCATCATCGCCGGCACCGCGCTGCTGGACGACGGCGACCTGAAGCGGCGCGACGGGCTGCGTATCGTGCTCGTGGAGCAGGAGCCGGTGCTGCCGGAGGCGGCGACGCTCAAAGACAGTCTCGTCCTTCGCGCGGAGTCGCTGCCCCACGCGCCGCTCGACCACAAATTGAACGAGTACCTGCACCGCTTCGGCCTCGACCCGGACACCAACCCCGCCTCGGCTTCGGGCGGGGAACGCAAGCGCGCGGCGTTGGCGCTGGCCTTTGCGCTGGAGCCCGAACTGCTGCTGCTGGACGAACCCACCAACCACCTGGACATCGACGGCATCGTCCAGCTGGAGGCGCTGCTCATGCGCCAGCCCACCGCCATCGTCATCACCCACGATCGCGCGTTCCTCGACCGTGTGGTGACGCGGATCATCGAACTGGACCGCGGCATGCTGCGCTCCTATCCCGGCAGCTTCTCCGACTACGAGCGCGTCAAGGCCGGCCAGCTTGCGGCCGAGGCGGTGCAGCAGCGCAAGTTCGACAAGTTCTGGGCCGAGGAAGAGATCTGGATCCGCAAGGGCATCGAGGCGCGGCGCACGCGCAACGAAGGCCGTGTGAGGCGCCTGGAACATTTGCGCGAGGAACGCGCCGCCCGCCGCGAGCGCACCGGCAAGGTGAAGCTTGCGGTGGCCGCCGGCCAGCGCTCAGGGAAGCTCGTCGCCGAACTGGAAGGCGTGTGCAAGAGCTTCGGCGGCAAGCCCATCGTGAAGGACCTCGACCTCCTCATCAGCCGCGGCGACCGCTTCGGCCTGGTCGGCGCCAACGGCATCGGCAAGACCACGCTGATTTGCTTGATCCTGGGCACGCTCGCGCCGGATTCGGGCACCGTGCGCACCGGCACCAACGTGCAACCCGCCTACTTCGACCAGATGCGCGAGGCGCTCGACCCGGAGGCGACCGTGGCAGAGACCATCGCGCCCGGCTCTGACTGGGTGGATACCGCCAACGGGCGCAAGCACGTCATGACCTACCTTGCCGATTTCCTCTTCCCGCCGCGGCGCGCAAGCTCGCCGGTGCGCATGCTCTCGGGCGGGGAGCGCAACCGCCTGCTGCTCGCGCGGCTGTTCGCCAAGCCGGCCAACGTGCTGGTGCTGGACGAGCCCACCAACGACCTCGACATCGAATCGCTCGAGTTGCTGGAAACCGCGCTGCAGGACTACGACGGCACGCTGCTGCTGGTGAGCCACGACCGCGCGTTCCTGGACAACGTGGTCACGCAGACCCTCGCGCCCGAGGGCGGCGGGATCTGGAAGGAGTACGTCGGCGGCTACTCGGACTGGGTGCGGCAGAGGAAGGGCGCGGACGAGGCGAAGGCCGCCGAAGCGAAATCATCGGCGCCCGCGCGCGGCAAGGCGCGCGGCCCGAAGCTGTCCTACAAGGAAGCGCGCGAGCTGGAGGCGCTGCCGAAGGAACTGGAAGTGCTGGAAGCCGAGCAGCACGCCCTGGCGGCGAAGATGAGCAACGCCGAGTACTACAAGCAGGGCGCCGAGGTGGTGCTGAAGGACCAGCAGCGCAGCGCCGAGATCGAGGCGCTGCTGCACCAGAAGCTGGAGCGCTGGGAGGCGCTGGAGGCGAAGGCCAAAGGCGCCGCCTGAGCGGCGGGGCTAGAGCGGAAGCTTGGGCGCCGGCTTCTCGTCGGGCTTCACCTCGGGCGGCTTCACGCTGCCGCCCTCGTCTTCCCAATCCAGCACCGCCGCGGGCTGCACGGGCTTCTGCGCGTAGGTCGGAACCGGCCGGGCCGATGCCGCGCCGGGGATCAACGAGGTCCAACTGCCCAGCCATTGCTTGTAGAACACCGTGAACGGCGAGGGATCTGTTTTCATCGGCCCATGCTCCGCCGGGAGCCCGCCGCCGGTCTGTGCGTCAACGCACGGCCGGCTTCAGCTTCGTTAGCAGCCGGTCCAGCTGGTCGGCGAAGCGCTTCCTGTCCGCGTTGTCCAGCGGCGCCGGGCCGCCGGTCTGGACGCCGGTCTCGCGCAGCTTGGCGAGGAAATCCCGCGTCTCCAGGCGCTCGCGGATGTTCTCCGGGGTGTAGAGCTCGCCGCGTGGATTCAGGGCGTGGCCGCCCTTGGCCACCACCTCGGCCGCGAGCGGGATGTCGGCGGTGATCACCAGGTCGCCCTTCTCCACCCGCTTCGCAATTTCGTTGTCGGCGACGTCGAACCCGTGCGGCACCTGCAGCGCGCCGATCCACGGCGAGCGCGGCGTGCCGAGCAGCTTGTTCGCCACCAGCGTCAGCTTCACCTGCGAGCGTTCCGCGGCGCGGTAGAGGATTTCCTTGATCGCCAGCGGGCAGGCGTCGGCGTCGACCCAGATGTTCATGCCGGGCAGCCGGGGACTAGGCCCACATCGCCCGCAGCTTCGCGGCCACGTCCACCGACGGGCCCATGGGGCGCAGCTCGCCCGCGCCGTCCTTCTCGGCCCAGGCCACCTGGTCGAGGCGCTGCATCACGCTGCGGGTGAGGAAGCGGCTCTTCGCGCCGTAGACGTGCCGGTCGCCCATGCGCGACTGCTGCGTGACGTAGTACTTGAGCGGCGAGACGAGGTCGAGGCTGGTCTTTGCGCGCGTCATCGCCACGTAGAGCAGGCGGCGCTCCTCCTCGATCTGCTCGGGCTTGCCGGCGGCGAACTCGTTGGGGAAATTGCCGTCGGACACATTCAGCAGGTACACCGCCTCCCACTCCTGGCCCTTGGCCGAGTGCACCGTGGAGAGCACCAGGTAATCCTCGTCCAGCAGCGGCTCGCCCGCGAGGTCGCCGGTGGCGCCGGGCGGATCCAGCGCAAGCTCGGTCAGGAACGCCTCGCGGTCGCGGTAGCCGCCGGAGACCTTCTCCAGCTGCGCGAGGTCCGCAGCGCGCACCTCCGGCGCGTCGTACTTGCGCTCCAGCACCGGCGCGTACCACTCGCGCACCCGCTCCATCTGCCCGTGCCAGGGCGTGGCCGCGTCGCCCAGCTGCGCCATCAGCGCGTTGAATTCGGGCGAAGGCGACTGCAGCGCCGTCCAGCGGTGGCCCTGTGCTTCGAAACCCATGAACACGCGCTCCGCCCCCTTCGGGCCCACGCCCGGCAGCAACTGCAGCGCGCGCCACGCGGCGACGCGGTTCTTCGGGTTGTCCGCCCAGCGCAGCACGGCGAGGGCGTCCTTGACGTGCCCCGCCTCGAGGAACTTGAGGCCGCCGTACTTCACGTAGGGGATGTCGCGCTTCACCAGCTCCAGCTCCAGCACGTCGGAGTGGTGCGAGGAGCGGAACAGCACCGCCTGGCGCATCAGCTCCACGCCCTGCTCGCGCGCCTCGAGCACCCGCGTCACCACGTACTGCGCCTGCGCCGCGTCGTCCGCCACCGTCACGTAACGCGGCCTGGCGCCTTCGGTCCTGCGGCTGCGCAGTGCCTTCCGGTACTGGCGCGAAGCCTCCGCCATGAGCGCATTGGCCGCATCCAGCACCGGCTGCGTGGAGCGGTAGTTCTCCTCCAGCACCACCGTCAGCGGCGAAATCGGGGGCGGCGAATCTGGGGACTGTCCCTGATTTCCGCTTTTGGAAATCGGGGACTGTCCCTGCTTTTCCCGGTTTTCGAATTGTTTGGTGAACTGGAGGATGTTCTCCACCGACGCCGCCCTGAACGAGTAGATCGCCTGCGCGTCGTCGCCCACCACCGTCAGCCCCTCCCCCGTGGGCCGCAGGCGCTGCAGGATCTGCGCCTGAAGCAGGTTGGTGTCCTGGTACTCGTCCACCAGCACGTGGTCCCAGGCCGCCGAAAGCTCGCGCGCGAAGACCTCGTCCTCCAGCATGGCGTGCCAGTAGAGCAGCAGGTCGTCGTAGTCGAGGGCCTGGTTGGAAAGCTTGCGCTCCACGTAGCCGCGGAACAGGTCCTTCAGCTCCGCCTCCCATTGCGCGCACCACGGAAAAGCCGATTCCAGCGTGTCCTGCAGCGTGCCCTGCGAATTCACCCGGTGCGAGTAGATGGCGAGGCAGGTGTCCTTGCGGGGAAAACGCTTCTCCATCTTCGAGAACCCCAGCTCGTGGCGCACCAGGTCCAGCAGGTCCGCCGCGTCGCCGCGGTCGAGCACGCTGAAGCGCTCCTCCAGCCCGACCCTTGTGCAGTGGCGCCGCAGCAGCCGATTGGCCAACGAGTGGAAGGTGCCCGACCAGGGCAGGCGCACCGCCTTCGCCGCCTCGCCGGCGATGCGCTGCGCGCGCCGCGTCATCTCCTGCGCCGCGCGGCGGGTGAAGGTGAGGAGCAGGATGCGCTCGGCGTCGGTCCCCTGCAGCAGCAGGTGCGCGACGCGGTGCGCGAGCGTGTTGGTCTTGCCGGTGCCGGCGCCGGCGATGATGAGCAAGGGCGCCGGGCCCGCGGTGGCCGCCTCGCGCTGGCGGGGGTTGAGCCTGGCGAAGGCCGCGATGGCGGGGTCGGTGGCGCCCATGGCGACACTATAGGCCAGGTACTGTATATCCGGCCAGTCCCCGCTGGGCCGGCAAATGTGTACGATCGGTAACATTTCCCCCGCCCCGGAGCCCCGCCATGGCCATCAAGAACCCCCCGTCCGTGCCCCCGCCGCCGCCCGCCAACCCCGGCGCCGCGCCTGCGCTCGTGTTCCTCGCCTCCCCGGCCGCCGTCGGCGCCGCGGTGGAAGCCGCGCGCCGCGCCCGCGGCCTGACCCAGTCCGAGGTCGCCAGCCGCGCCCGCGTCAGCCGGCGCTTCGTCCTCAACCTGGAGCGCGGCAAGGCGAGCTGCCACCTGGGCAAGACCCTGACCGTGATGATGAGCGTCGGCTTGGTGGGCGTCGCCCTTCCGGTGGAGGCGATGCAGGCGGCGCTGGGCTAGCGCCGGTGTTCCAGAAGGTCCTCGCCTTGCGCAGCCGCGGCCGCGGCACTTTGGACATCACCGCCGAGGTGGCGCGGGTGGTGGCCGCGAGCGGCGTGCGTGCGGGCCTGTGCAACGTGTTCCTGCAGCACACCAGCGCCTCGCTGATCCTGTGCGAGAACGCCGATCCGGACGTGCGGGTGGACCTGGAGATGCTGTTGCGGCGCCTCGCGCCCGACGGCGACCCGGCCTACGTACACGACACCGAGGGGCCGGATGACATGGCGGCGCATGCGCGCTCGGTGCTGACTTCGAACAGCCTGGGCATTCCGGTGTCGGACGGGCGGCTGATGCTGGGGACCTGGCAGGGGCTGTACCTGTACGAGCACCGCACGGCGGCGCATGAGCGCAGCGTGGTGGTGACGGTGGTGGGGGCGGCGGGTTAGGACGACGGCTGCACGGCAACCCGCAGGCGCGTGCGGGTCTTCTTCTGCAGCGCCTTGACGATGTCGAAGAAATTCTCGGTGCTCGGGTTGCCGCGCTCCGCGAGCATGCGGTGCAGGCTCTTCGAGGGCTTCCGGATTTCCGCGGACAGGCCTTCGAAACCGATGGTCGCGTTCACCAGGTCGCGCAGCATCGCCTTGCCGGTTCGCGTATCCCCCGCCAGGTAGGCGTTGATCGCCTCAGCGAACATCGCGTCGCGGAATTTCGCGTCGCGCCCCGCGCGCGCCACGATGGTTTCCTTGAATTCCCGCGTCAGTGCCATGCCTGCTCCTATGTGGCGCTTTTCTTGCGCTGCTTGTAGTCCGCCCACGCCTTCTTCGCCGCCCCGATCGCCGCGCTTTGCCGCTTCTTCGTACTGCCGCCCAGCAGCACCACGATCATCTCGCCGTCCTTGCCGAAATAGATCCGGTAGCCCGGCCCAAAGTCGATCTTCGCCTCGAAGACGCCGCCTCCGACCCCCTCGACGGTGGAAAAGTTGCCCTGCCCGAGGCGGTACAGCGCGGTGCCGGCCTTTGCCGCGGCGATCACATCCAGATCGTTGAACCAACGCCGCCACGGCGAGCGGCCGCTTCGGTCCAGATACTCGAGGACCCGAACCGCAGCCATTGCTATAGTAACCTACGCGTTACCATTTGAAAAGCGCTAGCTTCCATACGAGACCAACGCAGCCCACGGCGAACCCGTTGACTCCAAACAAACCAACTACCGCAACGGAGAACCGCCATGACCACCGCCAGGGACCTAATCGCCGCCGCCATCTCGCAGCGCTATGGCGAGCGCCTCGCGCCGCCCGCGCTCGGCAACCTCGACGCCCTCGCCGTCCTGAACGCTCGCTCGGTGTGCCGGCGCTACAAGCCCGACCCGGTGCCCGATCCGGTGCTGCGCCTATTGTGCGCCACCGCCCTCGCCGCACCGACCAAGAGCGACCTGCAGCAGGCCACGCTCATCCGCGTCGCCGATCCCGTGAAGCGGGCTGCGATCACTTCCCTCCTGCCCGGCTCGCCCTGGCTCGCCGGCGCGCCGGAGCTCTTCGTCTTCTGCGCCGACGGCTGGCGCTTCCGGCGCTTGTTCTCGCTGCGGAAGGTTGCGTTCGTGAACGAGCACCTTGATGCCTTCTTCAACGCTTCGGTGGATGCCGCGATCGCGCTTGGTGCCTTCGTGAGTGCCGCGGAGCTCGCGGGCCTTGGAACCTGCCCGATCAGCCAGATCCGGGACCACATCGGGAAGATCGACGCGCTGCTCGAGCTGCCGGACTGGGTGGTGCCGGTGGCGGGGCTGGCGCTGGGCTATCCGGAGTCCAAGGAGCCGCTGAGCGCGCGGCTGGCGCTTTCGGCGACCGTGCATACGGATCGGTATGACCGGGAGGCGGTGGAGCGGGAGCTGGGGGCCTACGGCGCGCGGCGCGGGAGGGATTGGGTAGGGGACAAGGTGAAGCAGTACGGGGTGGAGACGAGGGGGGATTTCGGGTCGCACGTCCGGGGGAAGCGGTTCGGCCTGGCGTAGTTACTTCAGCAGGGCCTGCGCGAGCGAACGCGGCGAGTGAAACGTCACCGGCCGGGCTTATTCTTTCGGTGCAGCAGCGTTCCTAGCTCAGCCTCGGCGGCGTCGAATTCCGCCACGCGCTTGCCGCTGTAGATCTCAACTGGCAGCGTCACCGCGGGGCGAAGCAGCAGCCCTTCAGGCGTCATTTCGGCGATCAACTGGTCGTCGGCCTTGAAGCCGAGCGCCGCGCGCAGCCTGGCCGGCAGTGTGACGGCGCCACGGCTGGAAACTGTCAGTGTGACTTTCATCGGCGCAGCTTGGCAGAACTACAGTAACTTTGTCACCTACCTGCAGACACCCCAGCACCGGCATCAACCAGAATAAATGGGGTCAGACCCCAATTTATCGCGGACCAAAGCCTTCACCACCACGCCCATTTCGCGCTATGGCGATGCCTCGATTGCATGAGCGGGTCGCGATCCGGGTCCGCAAGCCAACGCAGCAGCTCGCGGGCGTCCGCATTGCGCTGGCGTCGCTTGAAAATTCTGCAGAACCAATGCGGCACGCCACTGCGCATGGTCACCTCGGCGTCCGAATGAAAGCGCGCAATCGCGCGACGGCCCTCGGGGGAATGGCGATCGATCAGGTAGCGCGTGAAACAGCGCGACTCAGGGTCGAATAGCGAATCGCGCAGCACCCAGCGATACTCGTGGCGCTCGCCGCGGCGGCGGTAAGTACGTGACATGACATAGCTCCCGGTTAAAGGCAACTACGTCATGCGGACCCCCTTTCGACTCTTGGCCATTGAGCTGGAAAATCTACAGCGCGACCTCGAGCGGCGCGCCCTGCAGCGCGCTCACCCGCATGATCGAGAATCCGAGCACCTTGCCCTGGTCATCGACCTTTTCCATGACGTGCCGATTCGCCGTCTCGCGGAAAACGCCCGGACGCTGTTCAAACATGACCTCCAGGAAGTCGCCTTCCCTGTCGTACCAGATCTTCAGTTTCTCATCGGCCATAGCTGCCAGCGCCCTGAAACTCAGGCGACGTCGAACTGCATTTCCTTCAGGTTCGCGGACGGAACCCGCTTGCGCAGATCCAGGACCTCGATGCCGACGACCTGCTTGTCGGCGTTGAAGTCGAGCACGATTCCCGGCTGCACCTCCTCCGACTCGACGATCTT
>JALHLN010000115.1 GCA_022844545.1 Burkholderiales bacterium
TGCTGGGCGCGCTCGCGTACGGCGCGAGCCAGGTGGTGGTGATCGCCGAAGGGCTCGCGGATCGCGCCTACGTGGACGCGCTGCGGGGCCAGATGGCGGTCGCGCAGGCGATCGCATCCGGGCTCGGCTACCCGGGGAACCGTTTCCTGGTGCTCGAGCCGGAGGACGACGCGGCGCTGGAGGCGGCGCTCTGGGCGCTGCAGCCCGCGCCCGTGGTGGCCAAGGCCGCGGCGTTCAACCTGTCGGCGGAAAAGCGCGCCAGCCTGGAGTTCGCCTTCGAGCACCTGGCGCGTCATGCGCCGGCGCCGGCCGACGTGGTGCCGCTGCCCGCCGGCGCGCCCTACGGCGCGCTCGAGGTGAACAAGGACCGCTGCACGCTGTGCAAGGCCTGCATCGGCGCCTGCCCGGAAGGGGCGCTGCTCGATGCGCAGGAAGCGCCGGCGCTGCGCTTCATCGAGCGCAATTGCGTCCAGTGCGGGCTGTGCCGCGAGACCTGTCCGGAGGACGCCATCGCTCTGGTGCCGCGCCTGCTGCTGACCGCCCAGGCCAAGGCGGCGGCGACGCTGAACGAAGCCGAGCCCTTCAACTGCGTACGCTGCGGCAACCCGTTCGGCACGCGCAAGATGATCGAGAACATGACCGGGCGGCTGGGCGCGCACTCGATGTTCGCGGGCGGCGGCGCGCTGCGCCGGCTGCAGATGTGCGGCGATTGCCGGGTGGCGGACATGGTGCAGTCGAAGGACGAGCCCTCGATCCTGGACTACCCGAAATCCGCGCCATGAGCGGCGCCGCGGCCCCCGCGCTCGACGAGGAGGACCAGGCGCGCGCTGGTTTCTACGGGCTGGTGGCGCGGCTCTACCATCGCGCGCCGGACGACCAGGTGCTCGCCGAGATCCTGCACGCCGATCCGTTCGGCGATTCGACCTCGGAGATCGCGCAGGCGTGGCGGGAACTGGCCGCGGCCAGCCGCAAGGCGTTTCCGGTGCAGCTCGAGGACGAGCACACGACCTTGTTCGTCGGCACCGGCAAGGCGGAGGTGACGCCCTACCTGTCGCACTACGTGCTCGCGCACACGATCGACAATCCGCTCGTGGATCTGCGCCAGCGGCTCGCGCAGTGGGGCATCGCGCGGCGGGACCAGGTCACCGAACCCGAAGACCATGTCGCCGCGCTGTTCGAGGCGATGCGATTTGCTATCGCGGTGCAGCACAGAAGCCTGCAAGACCAGAAGGGTTTTTTCCATCAGTTCATTTATCGCGGCGCGTGCGCGTTTTGCGATGCGGTAAGCGCTTCGCGCAAAGCACGTTTCTACCTTCCGGTCGCGCGCCTCACGCGCGCGTTCATCGACATCGAGCACGAGGCGTTCGAGATCGGTTGACCCGCGCAGGCGAGAACCGCTCTCAACACGGGCGCGGTTGCTGAGAACGCGTCCCAACGAACACGCAAGTTTCTCTTGAGATTCAGGAATCCGCGAGGTAACTTGCTCAGGCTTGCATATGCCAGGCCCCGATCCGGTGCGCGGGGCGCGCGTGGCGCACAACAAAAGGAGGCGCGTCGTGAACGAACCGAAATCCAGGCTCTCCCGCAGGAACTTCCTCGTGACGCTCGGCGCCGGCAGCGTGGCTGCGGCCGCGACCGTCGTCGCGACGCGCGCGCCCGAGGGCGCGCAGGCGCCGGCGCAAGCGGCCGGCAAGCGCGACACGCAGGGCTACCACGTCACCGCGCACGTCAACAACTACTACCGCTCGGCGAAAGTCTGAGGAGGCGCGCCATGCTGCTCACGAAGAAATCGTCCGCTCCCGCCGCCACGGCGCAGTCGCGCCTCGCGCGCGGCCTGTCCTCGGTGATGGCCAAGACCATGGACCGGCGCACGTTCCTCAGGCGCTCCGGATTCGCCGCCGGCGCCGGCGCGGTGGCCACGCAGCTGCCGTTCCAGCTGGTCGGCGAGGCGCAGGCGAACAAGGACAAGGCCACCGGCACGGTCGAGGTCAAGCGCACCGTGTGCTCGCACTGCTCGGTGGGCTGCGCCGTCGACGCCCACGTGCAGAACGGCGTCTGGGTGCGCCAGGAGCCGGTGTTCGATTCGCCGATCAACCTCGGCGCGCACTGCACCAAGGGCGCCAGCCTGCGCGAATACGGCATGACGCAGGATTCGCACCGCCTCAAGCACCCGATGAAGCTCGAGGGCGGCAAGTGGAAGCGCATCTCCTGGGATGTCGCGCTCGACGAGATCTCGAAGAAGCTGACCGCGATCCGCGACAAGGACGGCCCGGACGCGCTGTTCGTGATCGGTTCGTCCAAGCACAACAACGAGCAGGCCTACCTGCTGCGCAAGTGGATCTCGCTCTGGGGCACCAACAACACCGACCACCAGGCGCGCGTATGCCATTCCTCCACCGTCGCCGGCGTCGCCCAGACCTGGGGCTACGGCGCGATGACCAACTCGTACAACGACCAGCAGAACTCCAAGTGCCTGTTCTTCCTCGGCTCGAACGCCGCCGAGGCGCACCCGGTGTCGATGCTGCACACGCTGCACGCCCGCGAGAGCGGCTGCAAGGTGATCGTCGCCGACCCGCGCTTCACGCGCACCGCGGCGAAGGCCGACATCTACCTGCGCTTCCGCTCCGGCACCGACGTGCCCCTGATCTTCGGCATCCTGCACCACATCTTCAAGAACGGCTGGGAGGACAAGGAATACCTCCGCACGCGGGTCTACGGCATGGACCAGGTGAAGGAAGAGGTGATGAAGAAGTGGACCCCGGACAATGTCACCGAGGCCACCGGCTGCAGCGAGGCCGAGGTGTTCAACATCGCCAAGACGCTGGCCGAGAACCGGCCCGGGTTCATCATCTGGGCGATGGGGCAGACCCAGCACACGCAGGCCAACGGCGTGGTGCGCGCCTCCAACATCCTGATGCTGGCGCTGGGCAACGTCGGGCGCTCCGGCGGCGGGTGCAACATCTACCGCGGCCACGACAACGTGCAGGGCGCCACCGACGTCGGGCCCAACCCCGACACGCTGCCGGGCTACTACCCGGTCGCGGTGCCGGGCTCGTGGAACCACTGGTCCCGGGTCTGGAACGTGGACCCGAAGTGGATCGCGGATCGCTACCGCCCGGGCATGCAGGCCAAGCCCGGCCTCACGGTGTCGCGCTGGATCGACGCGGTGCTGGAGAAGAACGAGAACATCGACCAGGACCCGAACCTGAAGGCGGTGGTCTACTGGGGCATGGCGCCCAACAGCCAGACCCGCGGCACCGACATGATCGAGGCGATGAAGAAGCTCGAGCTGCTGGTGGTGGTGGACCCGTATCCGTCGGCCACCGCGGCCATGGTCGCCATGGCGCGCGGCGACGGCGCCTACCTGCTGCCGGCCTCGAACCAGTTCGAGACCGAGGGCAGCATCACCGCCTCGAACCGCTCCATCCAGTGGCGCGAGCGCGTGATCGAGCCGCTGTTCGAGGCGCGCACCGACCACATGATCATGTACCAGTTGGCGCAGAAGCTGGGCTTCGGCGACCAGTTCGTCGGCAAGAAGGACGGCAAGCAGAGCATCAAGCTGGTCAAGGGCAAGGGCGGCATGGATGAGCCGTCGATGGAGGACACGCTGCGCGAGATCAACCGCGGCGCCTGGACCATCGGCTACACCGGGCAGACGCCCGAGCGGCTGCAGGCGCACATGCGCAACATGCACCTGTTCGACGTCAAGACGCTGCGCGCCAAGGGCGGCAAGGACGCCAAGACGGGCTACGACCTCACCGGGGACTACTACGGCCTGCCGTGGCCCTGCTACGGCAACGCCGCCATCAAGCATCCCGGCACGCCGAACCTGTACAACACCTCGCAGCATCCGATGGACGGCGGGCACACGTTCCGCGCGCTGTTCGGCGTCGAGCGCGACGGCGTCAACCTGCTCGCCGAGGACGGCGTGCACGCCAAGGGCAGCGACATCACCACCGGCTACCCGCAGTTCGACCACGTGCTGCTGAAGAAGCTGGGCTGGTGGGACGAGCTGACCGACGAGGAGAAGAAGGAGGCCGAGGGCAAGACCTGGGCCAACGACCTCTCCGGCGGCATCCAGCGCGTGGCGATGAAGCACGGCTGCAGCCCGTTCGGCAACGCCAAGGCGCGCGCCGTGGTGTGGAACTTCCCCGACGCCATTCCGCAGCATCGCGAGCCGCTGTTCAGCCCGCGGCCGGACCTGGTCGAGAAGTACCCGACCCACGACGACGTCAAGACGCTGTGGCGGTTGCCGACGCTGTTCAAGACGGTGCAGCAGCAGGCGCTCAAGGACGGCGTGGCCAAGCGCTTCCCGCTGGTGCTCACCAGCGGCCGCCTGGTGGAGTACGACGGCGGCGGCGAGGAGACGCGCTCCAACAGGTGGCTGGCCGAGCTGCAGCAGGAAAACTTCGTCGAGATCAACCCGAAGACCGCCGCCGACCGGGGCATCCGCCAGGGCGAGTACGTCTGGGTCAGCACGCCGGCGAAGAACACCGACGGCAAGCACGTGCGGCTGAAGGTGAAGGCACTGGTGACCGAGCGCGTGGGGCCGGATACCTGCTTCATCCCGTTCCACTTCTCGGGCTGGTGGCAGGGCAAGGACATGCTGCCCTTCTATCCGGAGGGCGCGGCGCCGATCGTCCGCGGCGAGGCGGTCAACACCGCGACCACCTACGGCTACGACCGGGTCACGGCGATCCAGGAAACCAAGACCACGCTGTGCCAGGTCGAGCGCTTCACGGCGTAACCGCGGCCAAGAGAACAAGGAGAGAGCCATGGCGAGAATGAAGTTCCTCTGCGACGCCGAGCGCTGCATCGAGTGCAACGGCTGCGTCACCGCCTGCAAGAACGAGAACGAGGTGCCCTGGGGCGTGAACCGGCGCCGCGTGGTCACCATCAACGACGGCGTCATCGGCGCCGAGAAGTCCATCTCGGTGGCCTGCATGCACTGCTCGGACGCGCCCTGCATGGCGGTGTGCCCGGTGGACTGCTTCTACAAGACCGAGGACGGCGTGGTGCTGCACGACAAGGACCTGTGCATCGGCTGCGGCTACTGCTTCTACGCCTGCCCGTTCGGCGCGCCGCAGTTCCCGCAGGCCGGCGCCTTCGGCCTGCGCGGCAAGATGGACAAGTGCACCTTCTGCGCCGGCGGCCCGGAGGCGGACCGGTCCGACGCGGAGTTCCGCAAGTACGGGCGCAACCGCCTGGCCGAGGGCAAGCTGCCCGCCTGCGCCGAGATGTGCTCGACCAAGGCGCTGCTGGGCGGCGACGGCGACGTTGTCGCGGACATCTATCGCGAGCGCGTGGCGCGCCGCGGTGCCCGCGGCGCCGAGGCCTGGGGTTGGGGCACCGCCTACGGCCAGCCGCCGAAGGGCAAGTCGTGAGCCGCCTCGGGCTGGTGGCGGCACTCGCGGCGGCGTTCGCGCTCGGGGGCTGCATGGAGGTCGAGCAGACGACGGCGGCGCCCAAGCAGGGCAAGTACCAGGGCAAGCCCGATACCCCGCCCTGGGCGAACGAGCCGATCGCGCACGAGAGCGCGCGCTGGACCAAGGGCGATCGGACCAGCTGGGAGACGCAGATCAAGGCGCGCCAGTTCGCGCAGCACGAGGACAAGCGCATCTACCGCTAGGGCAGGCCCGACAACCGACGCAGTGGCCCGTGCGCGCGGGCCGGAGGAGATCCGCATGAAGGTGTTCGCAAGGATGTTCGTCGCCGCGGCCGGGTTTGCGCTGGCCGCCGCGGCCTGGGCGCAGGCGACGCCGGCGCCGGCCGCGGAATCCCTGGCCAAGGAGCAACAGCAGCGCACGGTCACCCAGCCGGGCAACAACCAGCCGGTGTGGACCGACGTGCGTTCGGGCCAGCCGGGCTACACCAGCCTCCCCGGGCGGGAGATGGGCGTGCTGGTGCAGGGGCAGGCGCGCTTCTTCGGCCAGGAGCGCTTCACCACCGCCGGCGAGGCCTGGCGGCAGTACCGCAACGGCCCGATCACGTTCTACGGCGGCTGGCTGGTGGTGCTGGTGGCGCTGGTGATCGCGGCACTGTACTTCGGCCGCGGCCCGATCAAGCTGCACGACAAGCCCAGCGGGCGCCTGATCGAGCGCTTCTCCAGCGCCGAACGCTGGGCGCACTGGACCATGGGCATCTCGTTCGTGGTGCTGGGCATCACCGGCCTGATCATCCTGTTCGGCAAGTACGTCCTGCTGCCGGTGATCGGCTATACGCTGTTTGCCTGGCTCACCGCGCTGGCGAAGAACCTGCACAATTTCGTCGCGCCGCTGTTCATGGCGAGCCTGCTGGTGTTCATCGTCATGTATGTGAAGGACAACCTGCCCAGGGCCTACGATTTCACCTGGTTCGCCAGGGTCTGGGGCTTCTTCTTCCGCGGCGAGCACATTCCCTCGGGACGCTTCAATGCCGGCGAGAAGGCCTGGTTCTGGGGCGGGGTGGTGCTGCTGTGCCTGATCGTCAGCGTCTCGGGCCTGGTGATGCTGTTCCCGAATTTCGACCAGCTGCGCACCACCATGCAGGAGATGAACGTCATCCACGGCATATCCGCGCTGCTGGTGATCGCCGCGTCCCTGGGCCACATCTACATGGGCACCATCGGCGTCGAGGGCGCCTACCAATCCATGCGCACCGGCTACGTGGACGAGATCTGGGCCAAGGAACACCACCAGTACTGGTACGAAGAGGTCAAGGCGGGCAAGTCCGGCTCCGAGCCCGCTGCCGCGGCCAAGGCCGGCGCGGCGCCGCAGGCATCGCACTGAGCAACAGGGAGAAGACCGTGAAGAAACTGGGATTCGTGCTGGCGATCGCGGGCGGGCTCGCGATCGGGTCGTACACCGCGGTGCATGCCAAGCTGCCGGCGCCGCCGGCCAAGACCGACGCGCAGAAGGCCGCCGAGGCGGAGAAGGCGGCCGCGGCCAAGGCGAAGGAAGCCGAACTCAACGCCAAGTACATGGACAAGGCGGTGGCGAATTACAAGAAGAACAAGGGCATCGCCATGGACGCCAAGCCGGCGGCCGCGCCGGCGAAAGCGGCCAAGAAGTAGCGTGCCCGGCAGGGCCGGGGTCCTCCTGGTCGCCGCGGCGGTCCTGGCGGGATGCCAGAGCCTCTCGCCGGACACGCCCCAGGCCATTGCCGAACTGCAGCCCACCCGCGGCAACAACGCTGCCGGGACGGTGCGCTTCTACCAGCTCGAGGACAGGGTGCGCGTGGTCGCGAAGGTCAGCGGCCTTGTCCCCGGCCGCGAGCACGGCTTCCACATCCACGAGGCCGGCGACTGCAGTTCGGGCGACGGCATGAGCGCCAGGGGGCATTTCAATCCCCACGGCAGGCCGCATGGGCATTTCAGCAGCCCCGAGCGCCACGCCGGCGACCTGCCGGCCCTGCGGGGCGATCCCGGCGGCGGCGCGGGCCTGCAGGTGGACCTGGACCTGATCAGCGTCGAGCCGGGGCCGGCCAGCATCATCGGCCGCGGCCTGATCCTGCACGCCGACCCGGACGACTACCGCACCCAGCCCACGGGCAACAGCGGGGCGCGCATCGCCTGCGCGGTGATCCGGAGCGTGCGCTAGCGGCGCCCCTGCGGCCTACACGCCTTCCACGATCACCATGCGCGTGGTCGCCGCCTTGAGGCGCAGGGCGAGCGCCGGCGCGTACTCGGGAGAGTGATACCACTTGCGCGCCTGCTCGGTGCTCGGGAACTCGAGCATCACGACGCGCTTGGGCGCCCAGCCGCCTTCCCTGGTTTCGGCGGCGCCGCCGCGAACCAGGTACCGGCCGCCGTACTGCGCGATGGTGGCGGGAACCAGCTTGCGGTACTCCTCGAACAGCGCCGCGTCGTGGACGTCCACTTCGGCGATCACATAGCCGGCCATCAGGTCTCCTCCGGGGGCTTGAGGTTGCGCAATGCCGCCAACAGTATCAGGTCGTAGGCGATCTTCAGCCCGCCGCAGAGCAGCAGCGGCCAGGCGTGGAGTCCCGCGGCGAACAGGGCGCCGGCGAGGGCCGGGCTGGCCGCCGCGGCGAGGCTGCGCGGCACCGCGGTGACGCTGGCCGCGGCAGGCCGTTCCGCAGGGGTCACCACGGCCATCACGTACGAGGAGCGCGTCGGCACGTCCATCTGCGACAGGAAGGCGCGCGCGAGCAGGAGCGCGAGCGCGAGCTCCACGGTCGGCGCGAACGCGGCGACGATGAGGAACACGCTGGAGGGGATATGCGTGAACACCATGGTGTTGACGAGGCCGATGCGCGTGCCCAGCCAGGCCGCGACCGGGAACGAGAACGCCGCCAGCAGCCCGCTGGCGAAGAAGAACTGGCTCGCCGCGGCGAGCGACAGGTCGAAGCGGGTGAACAGCCACAGCGCCAGAAGCGACTGCACCGTGAAGCCGCCGGCGAACGCATCGAGGCTGAACAGCGCGGCCATCCGGTAGACGATTCGGCGCGAGGGCCCCAGCGGTGCCGGCGGCGGCCCGGCATCGACCCTTTGCGCGGGCAAGTCGCGGTAGGCGAGGCCGCCCGCGGCGCCAAGCACGGCATAGAGCAGGAACAGGGCCTTCAGCGCGTCCATCCGGCCGACGCCCAGCGGCTCGACCCAGTCCGGCGCGGCCGCGACCAGCGATCCCAGCGCCCCGGCCAGCGCGCCGATCAGGCTGTAGCGCGCGAAGGCGCGGGTGCGATCGGCCGGCGCGACGGCGCCGGAGAGCACGGTGTGCTCGATGGGCACGAAGATGCTGGCGCTCCCGCCTGAAGGGTTGACTGTGCCGACGAAGGCGACGACGAACAGCACCCAGGCCGCATCTGCCGCCGCGTAGGCCAGGCCGGTGGCGGCCATCAGCAGCGACGCGGCGAACAGCAGGCGCCGGTGGTCGTGGCGCGCGCCGAGGAAGCCGATGCCGAGGGTGAGCAGGGCAGAGCCCAGCAGCGCCAGCGTCGCGACCACGCCGACCTCGAACACGGACATCCCGAGCGCCGTCAGGTAGACCGGAAGGATCACGGCGACGAAACCGTCGCCGAAATCCCGGATCGCGCGCGCCGCGTAGACGCTGCGCGTGGCCGCGCCCGCCATTGCTAGGACAGGCGCGAAAGGAAGGTGATGGCCAGCCCCGCCAGCGCACAGGCGCCGATCACCGGCATGATCCCCGCCTTGAAGCGGAACAGGGCGACGAAGGCGGCGGCGCCGATGAGCGCGGAGGGCCAGTCGAAGCCGCCGTCCCAGCCTTTCGGCCACAGCACGTGCCAGGCGAAGAACAGCGCCAGGTTCACGATCACGCCCACTACCGCGGCGGTGATGCCAGTGAGCGGCGCGCTGAATTTCAGGTTGCCGTGCGTGGTCTCGACGAATGGCGCGCCGGCGAAGATGAAGACGAAGGAAGGCAGGAAGGTGAAGTAGGTGGCCACCAGGGCGCCTGCCACGCCCGCGCCGAGGAAGCCGACGAAGGCGACCACCATGATGAGGGGTCCGGGCGTGGTTTCGCCCAGGGCGAGACCGTCGATCATCTGCGGCGCGGTGAGCCAGCCGTGATGCTCCACTGCGCCCTGGAAGACATAGGGCAGCACTGCGTAGGCGCCGCCGAAGGTCAGCAGCGCCGCCTTGCTGAAGAACCATCCCATCTGCGCCAGCGTGCCTTCCCAGCCGCCGTCGAGCACGAGCGCGCCCAGCACCAGCGCCCACAGGCCGAGGCCCGCGCCCAGGTAGCCCCAGAACTTCGTCCAGCTGAACAGGGCGTGCGGCGGGGTCGGCGTGTCGTCGTCGATCACGGCGGGACCGTAGCCCTTCTGCGCCGAACCGTGCCCGCCGCCGCCGGTGAAGATGCGCGGCGCCAGCTGCCCGCCCGCGTAGCCGATGGCCCCGGCGGCGAGGACGATCGCCGGGAACGGCGCATCGAACGCAAAGATCGCCACGAACGCGGCCGCGGCCACGCCCCAGAGCGCAGGGTGCTTCAGCGCGCGCTGGCCGATCCGCCAGGCGGCGGCCAGCACAATCGCGACCACGGCGGGCTTGATGCCGTAGAAGATGCCCGCCACGAACGGCACGCTGCCCCAGGTGACATAGATCCAGGACAGCGTGATGAGGATGAACACCGACGGCAGCACGAACAGGCCGCCGGCGACGATGCCGCCCCAGGTGCGGTGCATCAGCCAGCCGATGTAGGTGGCGAGCTGCTGCGCCTCGGGGCCGGGCAGCACCATGCAGTAGTTGAGCGCGTGCAGGAAGCGCTTCTCCGAGATCCAGCGCCGGCGCTCGACCAGCTCCTGGTGCATGATCGCGATCTGCCCGGTCGGGCCGCCGAAGCTGATGAAGCCCAGCTT
>JALHLN010000116.1 GCA_022844545.1 Burkholderiales bacterium
GCGCGCCTGCCGCTGGCCGGGCGCGCCTACGAGCGCCGGGACGGCGATCCGCCGGCGGCGTGGATCTCCGAAGTGGTTTCGGACCAGTACCGCAAGCAGCCCGGCGAGCGCATCGAGTTGCCGCTCGCGGGCAAGCGACAGCACTTCGTCGTCGCCGGCGTCTGGCGCGACTACGCGCGCCAGCACGGCGCCATCGTCATCGATCGCGGCACCTATGTCGCGCTCACCGGCGACCGGCGCACCAATGATGCCGCCCTGTGGCTGGCCCCGGGCGCGACGCAGGACCAGGCCTCGCGCGCGCTGCGCGCCCTGCCCGGGGGCGATCAGCTGGACATCGCCGGGCCGGGCGAGATCCGCACCGTGTCCCTGCGCCTGTTCGACCGCACCTTCGCGGTGACTTATGCGCTGGAGGCGGTGGCGGTGCTGGTGGGCCTGTTCGGCCTCGCCTCCAGCGTCGGCGCCATCGTGCTCTCGCGCCGGCGCGAGTTCGGCATGCTGCGCCACATCGGCATGACGCGCGGGCAGGTGGGCGGGATGCTCGCCGCCGAAGGCGGGTTGCTCGCCGCGCTGGGCGTGGGCGCGGGCCTGGTCCTCGGCGCCGCGATCAGCCTGGTGCTGGTGTACGTGGTCAACCGGCAGTCCTTCGGTTGGAGCATGGACCTGAATCCGCCGTGGCTGCTGCTGGCGGCGCTCTCCGGCGTGCTGGTGGCGCTTGCCGCGGTGGTGGCGTGGTACGCCGGGCGCGAGGCCACGGGCATGGCGCCGGTGCGCGCCGTGCGGGAGGATTGGTGAAGCGCCGTTCGTTCCTTGCGCTGCCCTTGGCCCTGCTGCCGGCGCGGGCGCGCCCGGCCGCCATCGCCTATCCGGCGGTGACGCCCGATTTCCGGCTGGATTTCCCGCGCGACCACGGCGCCCATCCGGATTTCCGCCACGAGTGGTGGTACATCACCGGCCAGTTGTCGACGCCGCGCGGCGAGACGCTGGGCTTCCAGGTGACGTTCTTCCGCGCCCGTCCCGACTTCGCCACCGACAACCCCGGCGCCCTGGTGCCGCGCCAGGTCATCGTCGCGCATGCCGCGCTGGCCGATGCGCGCCACGGCCGGCTGCGCCACGAGGAACGCGCCGGCCGCGCCAGCCTGGGGCTGGCAGGCGCCGAGGTCGGCTCGACGCGGGTGTGGGTGGACGACTGGCGCCTTGACCTTGATCGCAATGCCTGGCGCGCGAAACTCGCGGCGCGCGACTTCGGCATGGACCTGGAACTGCGCATGACGCGCCTGCCGGTGGCCAACGGCCGCGAAGGCTATTCACAGAAGGGGCCGGCACCGGAGGAGGCGAGCCACTACTACAGCGTCCCGCACCTCGCGGCCACAGGCGGCATCGAGCGCGCCGGCCGGCACGAGGCGGTGACCGGCCAGGCCTGGCTGGACCACGAGTGGTCCAGCCGGATCATGCCCGCGGGCGCCGTCGGCTGGGACTGGATCGGCATCAACCTGGAGGGCGGCGGCGCGCTGATGGCGTTCCGCATGCGCGACGCGGCGGGCCGGGCGCTCTACGCCGGCGGCACGCTGCTCTCGCCGCGGGACCTGGCGCGCACGCTGGCACCGGACCAGGTTGCATTCGAGCCGCTGCGGCGCTGGCGTTCGCCGCGCACCGGCGCGGAGTACCCGGTGGCGATGAAGGTCGTGGTGCTGGGTCGCGAGTGGCTGGTCGAGCCGATGATGGACGACCAGGAGCTGGATGCGCGCGGCAGCACGGGCACGATCTACTGGGAAGGGGCGGTGCGGGTCAAGCTGGACGGTGCCCTGGTCGGACGCGGCTACCTGGAACTCACCGGCTACTGGCGGCCAATGCGGCTCTGACGCCGGAACGTGGACAGCCCCACCCCCGCCAGCACCAGCGCGATGCCCGCGAAGTGGAACCACTGCGGGTATTCGCCCAGGAACAGCGCGGCCAATCCCACCGCAATGGCGGGCATGAGGTGCATGGTCGCACCGGCGCGCGCCGCGCCCAGGCGCTTCACGACGTAGTTCCAGCCGGCGTAGGCGAGCAGCAAGGAGCCGATCGCCGAATAGAGCACCGCGAGGCCGCCGGGCAACGACAGCGCGACCTTCTTCCCGGCCCAAAGCTCCCACAGCACCCACGGCGCCATCCACGCGAGGCCCATCAGGCAGACGAGGGTGATGAACTCCGGCGTGTCCAGCGCGTCCTTGCGCATGCGCAGGAACACGGTGTAGCTGCCCCACATGGCCATCGAGGCGAGCGCGAGCGCGTCGCCGAGGTTGAACGACACCAGCGAGAAATTGCCCTGGGTGCCGATGAGCGCCACGCCGCAGAAAGAGACCAGCACGCCTGCCCACTGGCGCGCGCTGATGTGCTCGCCCAGCAGCGGGCGCGCGAGCAACAGGATGAAGATGGGCGAGATGGACAGGTACAGCGTCGCACTGGTGGCGGTGGTGTAGTGCAGCCCCAGCCACTGCAGCGCGAGGTGCAGGCCGCCGCCCGCCCAGCCCAGCAGCAGGAGCGGCCTCCACTCGGCCCAGCCGCAGCCCGACAGCTTGCGGACCATGCCGTGCCAGCAGAACGGCGCGAGCAGCAGGATCACCACCACGAGGCGCCCCGCGGTGGCGAAGCCCGGCGCAATCTCGTCGCGCACCGCGCGCGCGACGATCCAGTTGCCGGACCACAGGAGCAGCGTGCCGGCGAGGACGAACCAGGCGGTGAGCTTCACGGCCGCATGCTAATCTGGATTCATGCCGGTGATCGCGGTGGCGGGACGCAAGCTGAACTACGAATGGACGGGCGAGGGCGCGAGCGCGACCGCAAACACGCTCGTCTTCCTGCACGAGGGGCTCGGCTCCATCGCGCAGTGGCGGGATTTCCCGGCGCAGGTGGCGCGCGCCACCGGGTGCCGGGCGCTCGTCTACGACCGCTACGGCTATGGCAAATCGGAAGTGCTGCAGGAGCCGCGGGTCGGGACGGAGTTCATGCACGACGGCGCGCTGAACGAGTTGCCCGAGCTGCTGGAGAACCTGGACGTGCGCAGCCCAGTCCTCATCGGCCATTCGGACGGCGCCTCGATCGCGCTCATCCACGCGGGCACCTACGAGGTCCGGGGCGTGGTCGTGATGGCGCCGCATGTCTTCATCGAGGATATCTGCATCGGCTCGATCGCGAAGGCGGCCGAAGCATTCGACACCACCGACCTGCCGGCGCGCCTGGGCAAGTACCACAAGGACCCGCGCAAGACCTTCCACCTCTGGGCCGATGCCTGGCTGGATCCCGCGTTCCGCGACTGGAACATCGAGGAGTACCTGCCGCGCATCAAGTGCCCGGTACTGGCGATCCAGGGGGAAGGCGACGAGTACGGCACCATGGCGCAGCTGGACGCGATCCAGCTGCGCGCGGGCGGGCGCTGCGAACTGCTGAAGCTGCCCGATTGCGGCCATTCGCCGCACAGGGACCAGCGGGAACGGGTGTTGCGTGCGATCGTGGATTTCGTGAAGGGACTGGACTGAAGTGAGCGCGGCCGGAACGCAGACCCTGGTCCAGAGCGCCCGGATCATCGGCCTGGTGGCGCTCGCGCACGGCCTGTCGCACTTCTACCAGATCGCCACCGCGGTGGTGTTCCCCCTCATAAAGGATGACCTGCAAGTCTCTTACGCCCTTTTAGGCGCTACGGTCGCCTTGTATTACGTTGTATCGGGCGTCTGCCAGACGCTGGCCGGCTTCGCGGCGGACCGCTTCGGTGCGAGGCGCGTGCTGTTCGCCGGCCTCGCGTTGTCCACCGCAGGCGCAGTGCTGGCGGGCTCGGCGCACAGCTACTCCATGCTGCTCGCGGCGGCGGTCGTGGGCGGCATCGGCAACAGCGTGTTCCACCCCTGCGACTTCTCCATCCTGAACGCGCGCGTGGACAAGGCGCGCCTGGGCTACGCCTTCTCCTGGCACGGCATTGCCGGTTACCTCGGTTACGCCGTGGCGCCGGTGTACAGCGTGGGCATGGCCGCGGCCTTCGGCTGGCGTGGCGCGCTGCTGGGCGCGGCGGCGGTGGGCGCGGTGGTGATCCTGTTCCTGTTCCTCAATCGCGCCTGGATCTACGTCGAACCCGCCGACCGCCGGCGCGAGACCGGCCGCGGCGGGCTGGCGACCGACCTGAAGCTGCTCGCCTCGGCGCCGGTGCTGATGTGCTTCGGCTACTTCGTGTTCATCGCCGTGGCCTTCGTGGCGATGCAGAACTTCGGCATGGTGACCATGGGGATGCTCTACGGCGCCTCGCCCGCGCTGGCGTCCACCGCGCTAACCGCCTACCTGCTGGGCGGCGCCGCGGGCATCTTCACCGGCGGCTTCGTCGCGGTGCGCGCCACGCGCCATGACCTGGTCGCGGTCACCGGGATGGCGGTGAGCGCCGGTTTCATGTTCGTGCTCGCCTCGGCGTGGATCCCGGCGGCGATGCTGCCGGTGTTCCTCGCCGCTTCCGGCTTCGCCACCGGCATCACCAATCCGTCGCGCGACTTCATCGTGCGCGCGGCAACGCCGGCCGGCGCCACCGGCAAGGTCTACGGCTTCGTCTACTCGGGCCTGGACGTCGGCTCGATGCTGACGCCGGTGTTCTTCGGCTGGCTGCTCGACCGCGGCCAGGCCGACGCGGTGTTCTACACCGTGGTGGTGGCGCTGGTGCTCACCATCGGCATGGTGCTCAACCTGCCGGGGCGCAAGCCCGCGGTTGCCTGATCGACCGCCCGGTCAGTCGAGGTAGTTGATTTTCCGGCGCTCCAGCAGCCGCAGCAGCGCCGGCCAGTCCTTCTTCGTCGAAGACCGGCCGGGGCGGACGAACTGGGCCGCGGCGTTGTCGCCGGCTTCCTTGGTCATCTGCAGCACGTTCTCCATGCCGCCGGCCATGGCGTCGACCTGGATCTGGCAGGCGCAGTCCAGGTAGTACATCAGCTCGAAGGCCTCGCGCACCGACTCGCCCAGCGTGAGCAGGCCGTGGTTGCGCAGGATCATGGCCTTGGACCTGGGCCCCAGGTCCTTCGCCAGCCGCTCGCGCTCGCCCATGTCCAGGGCGATGCCCTCGTAGGCGTGGTAGGTGACCTCGCGCTGGATGCGCATGGCGTGCTGGCTGATGGGCAGCAGGCCGCACTTCATCGCCGACACCGCGACCCCGACGCGGGTGTGGGTGTGGAGCACGCACACCGCCTCGGGGCGCGCCTCGTGGATGCAGCCGTGGATGACGAAGCCGGCCTCGTTGTAGCCCAGTCCGAGCGGGTCGTCGAGCACCTTTCCATCGTGGTCGATCCTGATCAGGTTGGAGGCCGTGATCTCGTCGAACATCAGGCCGTAGGGGTTGATCAGGAACTCCTCGCTCCCGGGCAGGCGCGCCGAGAAGTGGGTGTAGATGAGGTCGGTCCACTTGAACTGCGCCGCGAGCTGGTAGGCCGCGGCGAGGTCCGCGCGCAGCTGCCACTCTTCCTTGCTGACGCGGTCACGGACGGGCTTGGATTGCTTGCTCTTGAGGACGGCGCTCATCGGTTTTCTCCTGGAATCGGGGTGATTCTACTGCGTCGAGCGCCTCCAGCAGGAGGGCCGGGTCGTTCTGCGAAAGCCGCGTCGAATCCGACAGGATCTGGCGCCAGCGCCGAGCCCGCGGGTGGCCGTGATACAGGCCGAGCATGTGGCGCGCGACGTGGCGCAGCGACGCCTGGCCGCGGGCGTAGCGGGCCATCGCGTGCACCACTTCGGCGCGCGTGATTCCGTCGCCCGCGATCAGCCAGGGGTTGTGGTACGCGGCGCGGCCGAGCATGACCCCGTCCACCAGGCCGTCCTGCGCCTCGATGGCGGCGCGGGTGGCGATGCCGCCGTTGATCACGATTTCCAGCCGCGGGAACTCGCGCTTGAGGCGGTACACCTCCTCGTAGCGCAGCCGCGGCACCTCGCGGTTCTCCTTGGGCGAGAGGCCCTTGAGCACCGCGTTGCGGGCGTGGACGAGGAAGGTCCGGCAGCCGGCCTCGGCGACCGCGCCGACGAAGTCGCGCACCAGGCCGTAGTCCTCGACGCGGTCGATGCCGAGGCGATGCTTCACCGTCACCGGGATGGCGACCGCGTCGCGCATCGCCTTCACGCAGTCGGCCACCAGCGCGGGCTCGCGCATCAGGCAGGCGCCGAAGGCGCCGCGCTGCACGCGCTCGCTGGGACAGCCGACGTTCAGGTTGACCTCGTCGTAGCCGTAGCGCTCGACCAGTTTCGCGCAATGCGCGAGGTCATCGGGTTCGCTGCCGCCCAGTTGCGCCGCCACCGGGTGCTCGGCGGGAGAGAACGCGAGGTGGCGCTCGACGTCGCCGTGGATCAGCGCTCCGGTGGTCACCATCTCGGTGTAGAGGAAGGCCTGCGGCGAGACCTGGCGCAGGAAATAGCGGCAATGCCGGTCCGTCCAGTCCATCATCGGCGCCACGCAGAGGCGATGGCGGCTGGCTTGGCCAGGGATCTCCTGCGCGTGGCTCACTGGTGTCGGGCGCTGGTTGGTCCTCATTCGTCGCTCCCGGTCATTGTCCACGATTTCCCGCATTGCATGGCCTTGGGAGCGTCAATGGGCCGTGCTAGCATTTTCCGCGTGACGCAGCGCGTGAGTTGCCTTGTGCAAGCGGATAGCCCGGGCGCGAGCCGCGACCCGCGACCCAGGAGAGGCCGAGGGACATGCCGGACCGACAGGCACCAGGATGTGAGATCCGCCCGGCGCGGCCGCAGGACATCGACGCGCTGCACGCGCTGATCCGCGGGCTTGCCGAGTACGAGAAACTCGCTCACCAGGCGGTCGGCACGCCGGCGCAACTGCAAGCGGAGCTCTTCGGCCCGACCCCGGTGATCGAATCCGCGCTGCTGTGGGAAGGGGAGCGCGCCGTCGGCTTCGCGCTCTGGTTCCACAGTTTCTCCACCTTCCTCGGCCGCCGCGGCCTGTGGCTGGAGGACATCTTCGTCCTGCCCGAGGCCCGCGGCCGGGGCTACGGAAAAGCGCTCCTCAGGCATTGCGCGCGCATCGCGGTAGCGCGCGGCTGCGGCCGCTTCGAATGGTCGGTGCTCGACTGGAACCAGCCTTCCATCGACTTCTACAAGGCCTGCGGCGCGGTGCTGATGGACGACTGGACCACCTGCCGCATGACGGGCACCGCGCTGGCGCGCTTCGCGGCCGAGCAGTGATCGCAGGCGGGCCGCGCGACGCCGGACAGGCGCCGTTACCTCAGGTCCAGCGCCCGCCGGCGGGTGATGTCCACCATGCAGGACTTGTGCGGCTCGCTGCCGGCGGCGCCGCGGCGCGCGCACTCGGCGGCGCGGTAGGCGAGGAAGGCCTCCGAACTGCGGCGGAACGCGTTGGCGGCGTTCTCGTTGCCCGCCTTGTCGTCCTGCGCGCGCGCGTCCACGAACAGGCCGGCGTAGCGCATCGTCAGTTCCTGCTCGGCGACCACGAGCAGCGCATCCAGGCAGGCCGCGGTCTCTTTCGTGCGCCGGCACTGCGCGAGGGCCGGCGCCTCGGTGCGCGGGATCCAGTGAAAGAACAGGGCGCGCTTGTCGTCGGCGAGCAGGCAGAGAAAACTCAGTTCCACGGGCACGCCCTGCGGGTAGACCACCGCGCCGTTGCCCGACAGCAGGGAACGGACCTGCTGGCTGCCCAGCTTGCGGCTGGTGCGTTCGAGGTTGAGATTGGCGTCGTTGTCGAAACGCACTGCCGCCGCGACCGGGGAAGTCTTCCGGATCTCGGCTTCGGCGAACGCCCGGCAAGCCTGCACCGCGGGCCCGGAGTACTGCGCCAGCGCCGGCGCGGCGGCGGTCAGGAGGGCGAACAGGACCAGCAGCTTCTTCATGGATATTGTCCGGTGGATTGCGCCCGCAGCCGCGCCAGGCCGAGCAGGCTTTCGGTGAAGGGCGCGGCGACGCCGGCCTTGGCCGCGATCTCCAGCGTGCCGCTGAGCAGGCCGTCGATCTCCAGCCCCTTGCCCGCCTCGAGGTCCTGCAGCATGGAGGTCTTGAATACGCCCAGGTGCCGCGCCATGTCCATGCGCGCTTCCGGGTCGATGTCCGCGTCCACGCCCGCGGCGCGGCCGATGGCGAGCACCTCGCGCATGATGGCGACCATGTAGGCCTTGACCTGCGCGTCCGCCAGCAGCCGGTTCGCGGTCGCCAGCGTCAGCGCGGAGACCGGGTTGAAGCTGACGTTGCCGAGCAGCTTGACCCAGAAGTCCTTCTCGATGAACGGGCTTTGCACCGCCTCGAAGCCGGCGCCGGCCAGCGCCTCCGCAAGCTTCGCGGTGCGGTCGGTGTTCCTGCCGCCGGGCTCGCCCAGGATGAGCCGCTTGCCCATGTTGTGCTGGATGACGCCGGGCTCGGGCGTGGAGGCGGCGAGGTGAATCACGCAGCCCACGATGCGCGCGGTGGGCATGGCGCGCGCGAGCGCGCCGCCCGGATCCAGCGTCTCCAGCCGGAGCTTGCCGCCTCCGAAAGGCAGGCGGTCGAAGAACCACCACGGCACGCCGTTCATGGCGGTGACGATGCTGGTGTGCTCGCCCAGCAGCGGCGCGATGTTCGCCGCCACCTGCGGCAGGCTCTGGCCCTTGACCGCGACGAAGACGTAGTCCTGCTCGCCCAGCTTCGCCGGGTCCACGTTGGCGCGCAGGCGCGCGGTGAAATCGCCTTCGGCGGACCGCACCCGCAGGCCCTTGGCGAGGATTTCCGTCAGGTGCGCGCCCCTGGCGACGACAGAGACCTCGTGGTCGGCCCGCGCGAGGCGCGCGGCGACCAGGCCGCCGACCGCGCCGGCGCCGTAAATGCATATTTTCATGGTGCTATTCTAGCGTTCGCCACGGAGGAACCATGTTCGCGTTCATGAAGAAGGTGAAGTCCCTGCTGCCCTCGGGCAGCACGCTCCCCGGGCGCAGCGCCCGCATGCCGGTGCCGGAGAACCACTTCGTCAACGGCCACCGCATCGTGGCGCCGTTCCCGGCCGGGATGGAGCAGGCGGTGTTCGGCCTGGGCTGCTTCTGGGGCGCGGAGCGGTTGTTCTGGCAGATACCGGGCGTCTACAGCACCGCGGTGGGCTACGCCGGCGGCGAGACGCCGAACCCGACCTATGACGAGGTCTGCTCCGGATTCACCAACCACACCGAGGCAGTGCTGGTGGTGTACGACCCGAAGCTCGTGTCCTACGAGGACCTGCTCAAGGCGTTCTGGGAAGGCCACGACCCGACGCAGGGCATGCGCCAGGGCAACGACCAGGGCACGCAGTACCGCTCGGCGGTGTACTGCCATGGCGAGGCGCAGCTGAAGGCGGCGCTGGCCTCGAAGGAGGCCTTCGGCCAGGCATTGAGGAAGGCGGGATTCGGCGCCATCACCACCGAGATCCGGCCCGCGCCCGAGTTCTACTACGCCGAGGACTACCACCAGCAGTACCTGGGGAAGAACCCGGCCGGCTACTGCGGGCTGGGCGGCACCGGCGTGTCCTGCCCGGCGGGGGCGCTCGCAAGAGCCTGAGCCGGCGCCGTGCGCCTCGACAAGTGGCTCTGGGCGGCGCGCTTCTTCAAGACGCGCGGGCTGGCGCAGCAGGCGATCGCCGGCGGGCGCGTAAAGCTGAATGGCGACCGGGTGAAGCCGGCGCATGCAGTGAGGGCAGGCGACGCGATCGTGGTGCGGATCGAGGAAATCGAATGGGATGTCGCGGTGCGCGGCCTGTCGGAACGCCGCGGTCCGGCCGCCGAGGCCCGCAAGCTCTATGAGGAAAGCGCCGCGGGCGAGGCCGCGCGGCTGAAGGCGGTGGACCAGCGGCGCTGGGGCGCCGAACCCTCCGCCGGCCTCAAGGGCCGGCCGACCAAGCGCGACCGGCGCCTACTGGAGAAGTTCTCGGGCCGCGAACCGGATCCGGTCGACTAGGCTCGATCCCGGCGCCGGCACCTCGGTGCCGACCGGCGCGGGCGCGCGCCGGATGAGCGCCGGCAGCACGTTCAGCTTCGGTGCGTTGTCCCGCCGCATGAGTTCCCAGTGGCCGTAGGACAGGGGCGAGAAGTGCGCCAGGTCGCACAGGTGGCTCGCCAGCCGGACCAGCAGCCCAGGCACCGGCACCACCGGCGCGGGCCGCAATCCCTGCCCGCAGCGCAGGGCCGCCAGGTGCTCGGCCATGGTGCGCCGGGCGCCGCCGCCCAGTTCGACTTCCCGCCAGCCGTCGGCGCCGCTCTTCTCGCACAGCGCGGCGATGGCGTCGCCCAGGTCGCGCACCTCCAGCGCCGCGATGCGGCCCGCGGCGTCCGCGGGGACGAAGTGCA
>JALHLN010000117.1 GCA_022844545.1 Burkholderiales bacterium
GCTCCTCCGGCGCCAGCAGGCCGCCGTCCGCGGCCAGCGCGCCGCGCACTGCGTCGGCGAGCCGCTCGCCCTCGACCCGGTGCTCGCGCAGCGCGCGCGCATGCATGTCCTCGCGCGCGTGCTCGAAGGAATCCCTCAGCATCCGCTCGATCTCGGCGTCGCCCAGGCCGTAGGACGGTTTGACGCTGATGGAGGCCTCGACGCCGGTGGACTGCTCGCGCGCGCTCACCGACAGCAGGCCATCGGCATCCACCTGGAAGCCGACGCGGATGCGGGCGCCGCCTGCCGCCAGCGGCGGAATGCCGCGCAGCTCGAAGCGTGCGAGCGAGCGGCAGTCGGACACCAGCTCGCGCTCGCCCTGCACCACATGGATGCTCATCGCGGTCTGGCCGTCCTTGAAGGTCGTGAACTCCTGGGCGCGCGAGGTCGGGATGGTCGAATTCCTCGGCACGATGCGCTCCACCAGCCCGCCCATGGTCTCTATCCCCAGCGACAGCGGGATCACGTCCAGCAGCAGCCAGTCGCCGCCCGCAGGCTGGTTGCCCGCCAGCACGTTCGCCTGCATTGCCGCACCCAGCGCCACCACCTTGTCCGGGTCCAGGTTGTTGAGCGGGTCGCGGCCGAAGAACTCGGCCACCGCGCGCTGCAATTGCGGCATGCGCGTGGCGCCACCCACCATCACCACGCCCTTGATGTCCTCCACCGACAGGCCCGCGTCCCGCAGCGCCTTGCGCGTCGGGCCCAGCGTCTTCTGCACCAGGTTCTGCGTGATGCGGCAGAAGGTCTCGGTGGTCAGGCGCAGGTCGATGAACTCGCCGCTGGAGAGCTTCGCGGTGAGCGGCGCCTCGCCGTGCAGCGTGAGCGCCTCCTTGGCCTCGCGGGACTTCATCTGCAGCATGCGCGTGTCGCGCGGCAGCAGCGGCGGCAGCTTCGCCTCCTCCAGCGCCCAGCAGAACACGCGATGGTCGAAGTCGTCGCCGCCCAGCGCGGCGTCACCGTTGGTGGCGAGCACCTCGAACACGCCCTTGGACAGGCGCAGGATCGAGATGTCGAAGGTGCCGCCGCCCAAGTCGAACACCGCATAGACGCCCTCGGAGGCGTTTTCCAGGCCGTAGGCGACCGCCGCCGCGGTGGGCTCGTTCAGCAGACGCAGCACGTTGAGGCCCGCGAGGCGCGCCGCGTCCTTGGTGGCCTGGCGCTGGGCCTCGTCGAAATAGGCCGGCACCGTGATCACCGCGCCGGCGAATTCGCCCGCCAGCGACAGCTCGGCGCGCCGGCACAGCACCTTCAGGATCTCGGCCGACACTTCCACCGGACTCTTCACCCCGGCGACAGTGCGCAGCTGCACCATGCCCGGCGCGTCGACAAAATCGTAGGGCGAGTTCTCGACGTAGGCGACATCCTTCAGCCCGCGCGCCATGAAGCGCTTCACCGACGCGATGCAGTTCTTCGGATCCTCGGCCTGGCGCGCCTGCGCGGCGTAGCCCACCTCGACGCCACCGCCCGGCAGGTAGCGCACGATCGAGGGCAGCAGCGGCCGGCCCTGCTCGTCGGCCAGAACCGCCGGGATGCCGCTGCGCACGGTGGCGACCAGCGAGTTGGTGGTGCCCAGGTCGATCCCCACCGCCAGCCGGTGCTGGTGCGGTGCGGCGGAATGCCCGGGCTCGGCGATCTGGAAAAGGGCCATCGTGCCGTTCTACTCGAAATCGTAGGCCGCTTCGACCTCTTCGGCGAGCCGCTTCAGGAACTGCAGCCGGCGCACCGCGCCCGCGGCGCCGGCATAGTCCTGCGCGCCGTCGATGCGGCTCGCGAGTTCGGCTTCCAGGGCGCGGGACGAGGCGGCCAGGTCGCGCTTCATCGCGTCCAGCGCGGCGGCGTCCCGCTTCTCTTTCGCCTCCTCCAGCGCCTCTCGCAGCTCGATCTGGCGCGCGAGGAAGTCGCCCGGCATCGCGGTATCGGTCTCGAAGCCGGTGTCGACGCCGTGCAGTTCCAGCAGGTAGCGCGCGCGCTGCACCGGATCCTTGAGCAGCCTGTACGCCTCGTTGGCCCGGGTGGACCACTGCATCGACGCACGCCGCTCGGCATCCCCTGCCCGGGCGAACCGGTCCGGGTGGACCTGCGACTGCAGTTGGCGGAAGGCGCGCTCCAGCGCCCCGGCGTCGAGCGCGAAGGACGGCGCCAAGCCAAACAGTTCGAAGTGATTGGTCATCGCGCGCGCCGGCGCGTCATGCGACGGCGCCGTGCAGCGCTAGGTGTTGAAGCTCTCGCCGCACCCGCACTCGTCCTTGACGTTCGGGTTGCGGAACTTGAAGCCCTCGTTGAGCCCTTCCCGGGTGTAGTCGAGCTCGGTGCCCTCCAGGTACGGCAGGCTCTTGGGATCCACCACCACCTTGACGCCGTGGCTCTCGAACTGGACGTCGTCCGGATTGATGGCGTCGGCGAACTCCATCTTGTAGGCCATGCCCGAGCAGCCGGAGGTACGCACGCCCAGGCGCAGGCCGACGCCCTTGCCGCGCTTGGCAAGGGAGCCCTGGACATGGCTGGCGGCCTTCTCGGTCAGCGTTACCGGCATGGTCAGGCGGCCTTTTGCTCGTCTTTCTGCTCCGAACCGCGCTTGGCCCGGTAATCGGCCACCGCAGCCTTGATGGCGTCCTCCGCGAGGATCGAGCAGTGGATCTTCACCGGCGGCAGCGCCAGTTCCTCGGCGATCTGGGTGTTGCGGATCTGCTCGGCCTGGTCGAGGGTCTTGCCCTTCATCCACTCGGTGGCGAGCGAGCTGGAGGCGATCGCCGAGCCGCAGCCGTAGGTCTTGAAGCGCGCATCGACGATGACGCCATCGTCGTTGACCTTGATCTGCAGCTTCATGACGTCGCCGCAGGCCGGCG
Source organism: Burkholderiales bacterium (assembly GCA_022844545.1). Lineage (GTDB taxonomy): Bacteria > Pseudomonadota > Gammaproteobacteria > Burkholderiales > SG8-39 > RBG-16-66-20. The sequence continues at coordinate 2,886 of JALHLN010000117.1, forward strand.
CGCCGACCATGCCGGTGCCGACCGAGGCGTCGCCCTTCTCGAACGAGCCGACGTTGCGGGGATTCTCGTAGTGGTCGATCAGTTTCTCGCTGTAAGCCATGGTGTGCTCCGGTTGCCTGTTGCTGTTGCGCCTAGTGCGCCGCCCACTGCACGGTGCTGAGGTCGATCCCGTCCTGGTGCATTTCCCACAGCGGCGACATCGCGCGCAGCTTGGCCACCTTGGAGCCCAGGTGCGCGACGGTGTAGTCCACTTCCTCCTCGGTGGTGAAGCGCCCGAGGGTGAAGCGCATCGAGGAATGCGCCAGCTCGTCCGAGCGCCCGAGGGCGCGCAGCACGTACGAGGGCTCGAGCGAGGCCGAGGTGCAGGCCGAGCCCGAGGACACCGCGATGTCCTTGACCGCCATGATCAGCGATTCGCCCTCGACGAAATTGATGCTCACGTTCAGGTTATGCGGAACGCGGCGCTCGAGGTGGCCGTTGAGGAACACCTCCTCCATCTGCCGCATGCCGGCCAGCAGCTTGTCGCGCAGCGCGCGGACCCGCTCGCGCTCGGCGCCCATCTCCAGCCGCGCCAGGCGGAAGGCCTCGCCCATGCCGACGATCTGGTGGGTGGCCAGGGTCCCGGAGCGGAAACCGCGCTCGTGGCCGCCGCCGTGGATCTGCGCCTCCAGCCGGACGCGGGGCTTGCGGCGCACGTAAAGAGCGCCCACGCCCTTGGGGCCGTAGGTCTTGTGAGCCGAGAACGACATCAGGTCCACCTTGAGCCCACCGAGGTCGATGTCGCACTTGCCGGTGGCCTGCGCCGCGTCGACGTGGAACAGGATGCCGCGGCTGCGGCACAACTCGCCGATCGCCGGGATGTCCTGGATGACGCCGATCTCATTGTTGACGAACATCACCGAGACCAGGATGGTGTCCTTGCGCAGCGCGGCCTCCAGCGCGGCGAGGTCGAGCATGCCCTCGGCGTCGACGTCGAGGTAGGTGACTTCGAAGCCGCGGCGCTCCAGTTCGCGCATGGTGTCCAGCGTCGCCTTGTGCTCGGTCTTCACCGTGACCAGGTGCTTGCCCTTGGTCTTGTAGAACTCCGCGGCGCCCTTGAGCGCGAGGTTGATGGATTCGGTTGCGCCCGAGGTCCAGACCAGGTCCTTGGCATCGCAGCGCACCAGCGCCGCGACGTCCTCGCGCGCCTGCTCCACCGCCTCCTCGGCCTTCCAGCCGAAGGCGTGCGAGCGGCTGGCCGGGTTGCCGAAGTGCTCGGTCAGGTACGGGATCATCTTCTGCGCCACGCGCGGGTCCACCGGCGTGGTGGCCGAATAATCGAGGTAGATCGGGAGCTTCAGGGAACTGTTCACGCGGCGACCTTTTCCGGGTTCGCCTCGACGGCCTTGTCCACGCTCTTCTCGCCAGGCCGGCAGTCCTTGATCACCGCGGTCGGCTTGCCCTGCTGGTGCGCGACCACGTCGGCCAGCGACACCGAGGACAGGTAGTCGTGCATTTTCGCGTTCAGCGTCGCCCACAGGTCGTGGGTCATGCAGCGCTTGTCGTCGTCGCCGCAGTTCTCCTTGCCGCCGCACTGCGTGGCGTCGATCGGCTCGTCCACCGCGACGATGATGTCGGCCATGGAAATGCTCGCCGCGGGCTTGGCGAGGTTGTAGCCACCGCCCGGCCCGCGCACGCTGTTGACCAGGCGCGCGCGACGCAGTTTGCCGAACAGCTGCTCCAGGTAAGACAGCGAAATGCGCTGGCGCTCGCTGATCGCCGCCAGCGTCACCGGGCCGCGCGTCTGGCGCATGGACAGGTCCACCATCGCGGTAACCGCAAACCGGCCCTTGGTCGTGAGTCTCATCGTTGTGCTCGCCTATACCCGATAAAGTCGCTCAAGTATATCCAATCCCGACCGAACCAGTCAAGTATATAAACGCTTAAGGATCAACTACTTGATGGCACGCAGCGGATCGGCCTTGGCGTCCCGGGACTGCTCGGCGAGCTTCTGCTCCAGCCGGCGCATTTTTTCGGAGAGCGCGGAAACGGTCTGTTCCAGGTCCTGTGCGTGGTCCACCAGCGACTGGAGCGTCTTGACGTAGGGATCTTCCTGGTTCGGCACCACGCCGTACGCGGCGAACTGCGCCTTGTCGCCCGACTTCTCGCTCCCCTCCACGATCCGTCCCGGCACGCCGACCACGGTTGCACCCGGGGGCACTTCCTTCAGCACCACTGCATTGGAGCCGACCTTGGCGTCGTCACCGACCGTGAAGCCGCCGAGCACCTTGGCGCCAGCACTCACCACGACCCGCTTGCCCAGCGTCGGGTGGCGCTTGGCGCCGCGGTAGAGGGAGGTCCCGCCCAGCGTCACGCCCTGGTAGATGGTGCAGTCGTCGCCGATCTCGGCGGTCTCGCCGATCACCACGCCCATGCCGTGGTCAATGAACACGCGCCGGCCGACGACCACGGCCGGATGGATCTCGATGCCGGTGAACCATCGCGACAGGTGCGACACCAGGCGCCCGACCCACTTCAGGCCGACGCCCCAGAACCAGTGTGCGATGCGATGCAGCCAGACCGCATGCAGGCCCGGGTAGCAGGTGAGCACCTCCCAGGTGGAGCGCGCCGCGGGGTCGCGCTCGAAAACACTGGCGATGTCTTCGCGCATATGGCTGAACATGAGAGGCATTTTACGGCGCATTTCACGTTGCCGAGCAAGACCCTCGGTTATTTGCCCTTCGGCCTCTGCAGGGCATTGAGCAGGCCGCGCAGGATGTTCACCTCCTCGCGCTCGATGTCCAGACGCGAGAACAGCCGCTTCCAGCGCTCTCGCAGCCTGGAATTGGCCGCAGGGTCGAGGAACCGGCTTTCGATCGCCGCCTGTTCGAGGTGGCCATAGAGGCCCTCGAGATCCTGGATCGTCGCCAGCTTCCCCGAGCGGTGCGGCGCCGGCACGGGGGTACCGGCGGCGACGCACAGTTCGTAGGTCACCACCTGCACCGCCTGCGCCAGGTTGAGCGAGCCCAGGTTGATGGCGCCGGGCTTCTGCGCCGTCGGGATGTGGACCAGGTACTGGCAGGCGAAGACTTCGTCCTGGGCGAGGCCCGCGTCCTCGGGGCCGAACACGAACGCCACCGGGCCCGCCGCCGCCCGCTCCACTGCCACCAGCGCCGCCTCGCGCACCGCGACGACCTGCGGCGACCATTCGCGCGGACGCGCGCTCAGCGCAAGCGCCACCTCGCAACCATCCAGCGCCTCCTTGAGCGTGCCGTGGACCTGCGCGGCCTCCAGCACGTCCAACGCGTGCGCCGCCAGCCAGCGTGCCTCGGGCGCCGGATAGCGCTCTGGCGCAACCAGCCGCAGGTCAGTGAGGCCCATCGCCTTCATGGCGCGCGCCGCCGAACCGATGTTGCCCGGATGGCTCGGGCGGACCAGGACGATCCGGATCGAAGACAGGGACGCTGAGGACACCCCCGCATAATAGAATACGCGCCCCATGCACCCGATGCTCAATTCCGCGGTCAAGGCCGCCCGCCGTGCCGGCTCGATCATCAATCGCGCCGCGCTCAACCGCGAGGGCCTCGAGGTGCGCGCCAAGCACCGCAACGACTTCGTCACCCAGGTGGACAAGGCCGCGGAGGACGCGATTCTCGCCATCATCCGCCAGGCCTATCCGGAGCACGCGGTGCTTGCCGAGGAGTCCGGCGTCTCCGAGAGTACGAAGTCCGAGTACCTCTGGATCATCGACCCGCTGGACGGCACCACCAATTTCATCCATGGCTTCCCGCAGTACTGCGTCTCCATCGCCCTGCAGCACCGCGGCGTCACCTCGCACGGCGTGATCTACGACCCGGCGAAGAACGAGCTGTTCACCGCTTCAAAGGGCCGCGGCGCCTACCTGGACGACCGCCGCATCCGCGTCACCAAGTGCGCCCAGCTCAAGGACGCGCTGGTCGGCACCGGGTTCCCGTTCAAGGAACTGGCGCGCCTGGACCTGTATTCGCGCCAGCTGCGCAACCTGATGACGAACAGTTCAGGCGTTCGCCGCGCGGGTGCGGCAGCGCTCGACCTTGCCTACGTTGCCTGCGGGCGGCTGGATGCGTTCTGGGAGATGGGACTGGCGCCCTGGGACATGGCGGCGGGCGCGCTCATGATCCAGGAAGCGGGCGGCTTGGTGGGCGACCTAGCCGGTGCGCAGGGCTGGCTGGAGAGCGGCGACATCGCCGCCGCCACGCCGAAGGTGTATCCGCAGCTGCTCGAGACGCTTAGGGCCTAAGCAGCGGACGCCGCCGCGCCGGCTGGCGCGACCTGGAATTTCACCACCCGGTTTCGGCCCTGCTGCTTGGCCAGGTACATGGCGCGGTCGGCCCGCGCCACGAGCGCATCCATGCTCTGGCCGTCAACCGGGAACGAGGCGATGCCGATGCTCACGGTGCAGACCTTGCGCTTGCCGTCCACGTCCAGCGGCGTGCCCGCCACCGAGTCGCGGATCCGCTCCGCCACCTCGATTGCGCCCTTCACCGGCGTCTCCGGGAGGAACACGACGAACTCGTCGCCGCCGTAGCGCGCCGGCACGTCGGTGTAGCGCAGCTCGGCCTGGATCGTCTTGGTGAGCTGGCGCAGCAGGCGGTTGCCGGCGTCGTGTCCGTGGCCGTCGTTCACCGCCTTGAGGTTGTCCGAGTCGATCATCAGGACGCTCGCCGGCCGGTTGTAGCGCATCGCCTGGCCAAGCAGGCGGTCCGCCGCGATGGCGAAGCCGCGGGTGTTGAACAACCCGGTCAGCTCGTCGGTCTCCGACAGCAGCTTGGCGCGGTTCAGGCCGAAGCGGATGTCGGCGGAGAACATGGTGACGATGTAGGCCACCAGCACGATCGGCGCCACGTGCGACGCGAACCCGCCCAGGAACGCCAGCGACAGCGTCTTCTCGCTGGCGAAGCTGCCGGCGAGGTACACCTGGCAGGCCGCGATCAGCGCGATCTCGATCAAGGTGGTCACCTTGCCCAGCGTCAGCGCCGCCGTGATCACCGGCAGCAGGTACAGGTTCAGCAGCGGACTCTCCAGGCCGCCGGTGAAGTACAGCACCCAGGTGATGAAGGCGATCATGCCCCAGGTCTCGAGGGCAATCTTCGAGCGGGATTCGGTCTTGTAGAAATTGGCGTAGCGGAAGGACATCACCAGCGCGGCGTAGAACAGCAGCGCGGCGACCACCGCGGTTTCAACCACCTTGTCCGGGCCGCCAAAGACGACGTACAGCAGCACCAGGATCAGCAGCAGCCAGTGAATCTCGGCCACGGTGCGCGAGATGCCGCGCAGTTCTTCCTGCTCGATGCTGGGGGAGGTCTGGCGGAGCGCGCCGGGCGGCGGGGGCTGGGACATGGGTTTATCTTGTTTCCGGACAGCTTACCCCTGTATTCACAGGATCCGCAAAATCCGCCGCGAGGGATCGATCTCCACCCGGGCGCCATCGGGCACCTGCGCCGTGACCTCGCCCTCGAAGCCCGACAGCATGGTCACGCCGCCGAAGGCCGCGCCCTGCGCCAGGATCGGGTTGACGCTGTTGAACACCAGCGCCAGCGGAATGATTCCCCTGGAGGCCATTTCCCGCAGCATCCAGGCGCTGGCCACGCCGCCCTTGGCGGTATCCAGCACCAGCACCTTGCCGACGTAGGACTGACCGGCCAGCTTGTGCGTCGGCCGCGAAAAGGTGCCGCCGATGCGGTCCAGGTCATAGCGCGCCGAAAAGCCGTCGTTCGCCACCATCGCCGTTCCCGAGACCGGCTTGCCGATAGCGTGCTTCGCGATCAGTTCCTTCACGAGAGGCGCCCTTTCTGCGCTGCCTCGACGCAGCGCTCCATCGAGGCCAGCATCGGCTTGTAGCCGTAGCCGCCCAGGATGTTGACGATCTTGGTGCTGTTGGTGGCGAGGCGCTTCCAGCCGTTCGCCTCCGCGATCTCGCGCGCGTAGGACTGGTAGAAGCACATCCCCGAGAGAACGTGGCCGCCTGCGTCCTCGATCGACTTGGTGTAGCCGAAGCGGTCGCAGTCGGGCTTGACCTGCGGGCTGGTCACCGCCAGCAGCGGCTTGACGAAGCGCCGGCCCTCGCACAACTTCGCCAGGTCGCGCAGTTCATACAGGCTCAATTGCGGCGCGGAGAACACCACCACGTCCACCTCGCCGTCGGCCGGGTAGTCGGCCATCAGCGCCCGCACCTCGGCTTCGGCGACGCGATGCGCGACCGGAAGCTTGTCGCCGCCGCAGTCCTCCAGCCGCACCGCCTCCGGGGTGATGCCGACAAGGTGGAACAACGCGATCGAGCCGAAGCTCGCCATCGCGGCGCCGAAATGCTTCATGGCGTCCGAACCCGGCGCGCCTTGCAGTCCCTCCACCACCGGCACCGACCAGTAGTTGCCCGCCAGCTTGCCGACCACGCCGCCCAGCGCACCCCACTCGTTCAGCGTGCGCGGCGTCCAGTCGGCGCGGATGCGGACCGTCGCCCGGCGCTGCGGATCGAGGTGAAAGCCATAGCGCGGCGTACGTCCGGTCAGTCCGGCCGACAGCGCGGAAGGCCCGCCCTCGTAATTGGAGCGCGCGCCGCAAACGGAATTGGCATAAATCACCACGCCGGTGTCGCCGAAGGCCACGCTTTCGTTGCGGGTCGGCGCCTGGATGGTCTGGTAGTTGATGCAGGTGTCGGTGAGCGACACGCCCAGCTTCCGGAACGCGGCGATGGTGCGACGCTCCAGCTCCAGGAACCTCTCCGGCTGCTTCAGCACCTTCGCCTTGGCGAAGTCCGTGCCGCGGGGGTCGGTAATGGTCGGGATGCAGACGCGGGCCCTGCCGCCGTCCTCCCTGGCCATCTCCTCCAGCCATTTCACGCCGGCTTCGCCCAGGCTCTCGGTGTCGGCCATGATGTGGGCCTGGGTGACCTCGACGAAGTCCTCCGCGCCAAAGTAGTCCCCGACCTGGATCTGGTGCTCGATGGCGATCTGCGGCGCGCGGCCGAGGTCGCCGGCGCGCATGGCGCGTTCGACGTCGTTGAGTTTCATGGCGGCGATTCTAACTAGAATGTGGCCCCATGAAGCCGGGAGCGCCCGCCGCAGACGCCTTCTCGGCGCACACGCCGATGATGCA
>JALHLN010000118.1 GCA_022844545.1 Burkholderiales bacterium
GCGCCAGCACCGGCGCCCCGCCCGCGGCGCCCCGCCACGCCAGCGTGCGCCGGTGGAACCCGGCGAGACTGGCGCGGTGCCCGATGGAAACGAACGTCGTCCGCGGCAACCGCCGCGGCAACAGCGCATAGAGTTCGGCCTGCGTCTCCTCGGGCAGGGACGCAGTGGCCTCGTCCATGAACAGCCAGTCAGGTCGGTTGATCAGCGCGCGCGCGAACGCAAGGCGCTGCTGCTCCCCGCCCGAGAGCAGCTGCGCCCAGTTCTCCTCGCGCGCGAGATCGCCGGCGAGATGCGCAAGCCCGGTCGCGCGCAGCGCCTCACGCGCGTCTTCGTCGGAGACCTGACCGGCGTCTTCCGGATAGCACGCCGCGTGCTTCAGGCTGCCGATGGGCAGGTACGGCTTCTGCGGCAGGAACAGCAGCTTCGAGCCGCGCGGCACCGTGATGAGGCCCTTCCAGTACGGCCAGATTCCCGCGAGGGCGCGGAACAGCGTCGATTTGCCGGAGCCCGAGGGCCCGGTGACCAGCACATGCTCCCCGGCCTTGAACACGAGGTCCGTCGACGCAAGCAACTTGCGGCCCTCGGGCAGCGACAGCTCCAGATTCCGCAGCGCCAGCCCATCGGCCTCGACGCGGTCGCCGTCCAGGCGCTCGGCCTCCTCCCGCGCCCGCTGCAGCGCCTCGGTGAAGCTGGTGAGCCGGTCAACGGTGGCCTTCCAGTTGGCGAAGGCGCCGTAGGCGTTGATGAACCAGGACAGCGCGCCCTGCACCTGGCCGAAGGCCGAGGCGATCTGGAAGATGCCGCCCAGTGGCATCTGCCCGGAGAAGAAGCGCGGCGAGGCGACGATGAACGGGAAAATGATCGCGATCTGGGCGTAGAGCACGGTGAACCACGTCAGTTGCTTTTGCTTCAGCATCTTCGCCCACCACACCGACACCACGTCGCCAAAGCGGGCGCGGAAGTTCTGCGACTCGCCGGCCTCGCCCCGGTACAGCGCCACGCCCTCGGCGTTCTCGCGCAGGCGCACCAGCGCGAAGCGGAAGTTCGCCTCGTTGCGCTGCAGGTCGAAGTTGATGCCGATCAGGCGCCGGCCGATGAGGTGCGTGAGCCAGGTGCCGACGACCGCGTACGCGAGCGCCACCCAGACCATGTAGCCGGGAACCTCGATGCCGAACAGCGTCGCCGGCCCCGAGATGACCCACAGGATGCCGACGAAGGACACCAGGGTCACCACCGCGGAGAGCAGGCCCAGGGTCAGCGTCAGCGTGAGGTCGACGAAGATGTTGAGGTCCTCGGCGATGCGCTGGTCCGGGTTGTCGGTGCCCTTGTCCAGCAGCTGCAGGCGGTAGTAGGCGCGGTCCCTGAGCCAGTCCGCGAGGTAGCGCTCGGTGAGCCAGGTGCGCCACTCGATGAACAGCATCTGCTGGAAGTACTGGCGGTAGACGCCGGTGATGATGAACATGAGCGCGAGCAGCGTGAACATGCCCAGCTGGCGGAAGAACTCGGCCTGGTCGCGCGACTCGAAGGTGTTGTAGAAGTCGCGGTTCCAGCTGTTGAACAGCACCTCCAGCCACACCAGCGTCAGCGCGAGGCCCACCACCGTAGCGAGCAGGACCAGGCCCTTGCCGCGCTCCTCCGAAACCCAATAGGGGCGCGTCAGCGCCCACAGCGTGCGGAAAAAACGCTTCTTCGGCATTGCGTTACCTCTTCAGGAGGACGGCGGTTCGCGGGCCAGTTTACAGAACGGCCGCAACAGGGCCAGAATCGTTCCATGCACCAGCAGGTCTACCGCTTCGACCCGCCTGTGAAGCAATGCGCGGAGCCCCACGCCAGCCACCGGGCGAATCACCGCGCGAATCATCTTTTCGTCTTCCTGCACGCGAGCGGCGCCGGCGCCCGCTCCATGATCCCGGCGGCGTTCAAGTTCCAGGGCCGCTTTCCCAGCGCCGCGCTGGTGGTGCCCAGCGGCTTCTCGCTCTTTGGCGACCGCGGCGAGGGCGCCGACAGCCAGCAGTGGTTCTCGAGCCGCGGCCTGAACGACGACAACCGCATGGCGCGCGTCTCGGCGATCCTGCCGCGCATCGAGCAGCTGGTGCGTCTTGAGCAGACCCACTACGGCGTGCCGCTGGAGCGCACCGTGCTGATCGGCTACGCGCAGGGCGGCACCGTGGCGCTGGAGACGGCCAAGGCCTTCCCCGGCCTTGCCGGCGCGGTGGTGGCCTACTCGGCGCGCTTCGCGCGGCTGCCGTGCACCGGCAGCCGCATCGGCGCGCGCTTCCACCTGGTGCACGGCGAATTCGATTCCGTGGTGTCGCGCGTGCACGCCGAGCGCGCCGCGCGCGTGCTCGCGGGCCTGCATGTGCCGGTGACGCTGGACATCATCGAGGACCTCGGCCACGCGCTCAGCCACGAGGCGATCTGCCGCGGCTCGCTGCGCCTGCTGCAGGGCATCTACGAGGGGCGGCGCGCGACGCTGCACTGAGGCCCGGGGCCGCCGGGCCTCCCAAATGTAACCGATCGGTTACATCCGGGCGCCAGGCGCGCCGTCAACGTCCTACGACGCCAGCTCGGCGAGGCCCTCGAACAATGCCAGGGCTTCCGGGTTGGCGAGCGCATCGGTGTTGCCCACCGGCATCCCGTTCACCACCGAGCGCACCGCCAGCTCCACCACCTTGCCGTTCTTGGTGCGCGGGATGTCCGGCACCTGGATCACCTTCGCCGGAACATGGCGCGGCGTGGTGTTGGCCTTGATGCGCGCCTTGATTCTCTCGACCAGCGCATCATCGAGCTCGAACCCGGGCCGCAGGCGCACGAACAGCACCACCCGGGTGTCGGTCGGCTGCTCGGGCGGCCACAGCTGCCCGATCGCGACCGACTCCTCCACTTCGTCGATCTTCTCCACCTGCCGGTAGATCTCGGCGGTGCCGATGCGCACCCCGCCGGGATTGAGCGTCGCATCCGAGCGCCCGTAGACGACCATGGTGCCGCGCTCGGTGAGCTCGCACCAGTCGCCGTGGGTCCAGACGTTGGGGTACTTGTCGTAGTAGGCGGCGCGGTACTTCTCGCCGCCGCGGTCGTTCCAGAACCCGAGCGGCATCGAGGGCAGCGGTTTCGTGCAGACCAGTTCCCCCTTCTGCCCGACCACGGATTCGCCGGCCTCGTTGAACACTTCCACCGCGCTGGCGAGCGAGCGGCACTGCAGCTCGCCGCGGTACACCGGCAGCACCGGGCTCGCATCGGCGAACGCGGCCATGATGTCGGTGCCGCCGGAGATCGACGCGAGGCAGACGTCCTGCTTCACCTTCTCATAGACGTAGTCGTAGCTCTCGGGCACCAGCGGCGAGCCGGTGGACAGGATCATGCGCAGCTCGGGCAGCCGGTGGCTCTCGGCGGGCGCGAGGTCGCGCTTGTGCATGGCGTCAATGAACTTGGCAGAGGTGCCGAAGTGGGTGAAGCGCTCCTTGTCCGCGTAGTCCCAGAGGATGTTGCCGCCGCGCTCGAAGGGCGAGCCGTCGTAGAGCATCACCGACGCCTCCGCGCACAGGCCGTGGAAGAGCATGTTCCACACCACCCAGTTGGTGGTGCAGAAGTAGAACAGGCGGTCGCCGGGACGGACGTCGAACTGCAGCTTCAGCGTCTTCAGGCCCTGCAGCAGAGCGCCGCCGGCGCCGTGCACGATGCATTTCGGCGTTCCCGTGGTGCCGGAGCTGAACAGGATGTAGGCCGGATGCTCGAAGGGCATCTGCGCGTACTCGATCTCGGCCGGGGCGTGCTTGCGCAGCCAGTCCTCCAGCAGCACCGCCTTGGCGATGCCCGAGATGTCCGGGCGCGCGTTGAGCTGCGGCACCACCACCACCTTGCGCAGGCCCGGCAGCCCTTCGGCGATCTCGGCGACGCGCTCGAGCACGTCGTGCTCGCGCCCCGCGTAGCGGTAGCCGTCGGCGACGAACAGGATCTTGGGGTCGATCTGGCCGAAGCGGTCGAGCACGCCGCCGACGCCGAAATCGGGCGAGCAGGACGACCAGACGATGCCCTGCGACAGCGCGGCGAGCGCGAGCATCCCGGTCTCCGGGATGTTGGGGATGAAGGCGGCGACGCGGTCGCCGGTGCGCAGGCCCAGCTGCGCGATCGCCTGCGACGCGCGCGAGACGTCGCTGGTGAGGCTGGAGTAGCTGACGCGGCGCTGGAAGCCGCGCTCGTCCCAGAACACGAAGGCGTCGCCCTGGTCGCCGCGCCGCAGCAGGTTCTCGGCGAAATTGAGCCGCGCCTCCGGGAACCACTTCGCGCCGGGCAGCTTGTCGCCGTCCACCAGCACGGTGGAGCCCTTCCTCGAGGCGATCACCCCGCTCCAGTCCCAGAACTCGCTCCAGAACTGCTCGATGTTGTCCACCGACCACTTGTAGAAATCGGCATGGCTGGCGAGGTCCAGCCGGTGCTTGCGCGCGACCAGCTGCGCGAACTGCGTGACCTGCGCGCGCTCGACCGCCTCCGGCGACGGGGTCCAGATCGGCCTCACGGCCGCGGCGGGCTTCGCCTTCGTCTTCTTCGCGGGTTTCGGTGTCATGGCGGGCGGCATTATCCCTCAGCCTTGGGCCGGTGCACGGTGCTGTAGTGCGGCCGGGTCAGGACCTCGGGCCGCATCAGCTCGTCCAGCTGCTCCCGGGTCATCCAGCCCTTCTCCAGCACCAGGTCGTAGACGCGCCGGCCGCTGGCGAGGGCTTCCTTCGCCAGCTCGCTCGCCCGTGCGTAACCGATCACGGGATTGAGCGCAGTCACCAGCCCGGTGGATTCGTCCACCTGCCGGCGCATGTGCGCGACGTTGGCCGTGATGCCGCGCACGCAGCGCTCCTCCAGCATCCTGCAGGCCGCGGCGAGATGCGACAGGCTCTTGAACAGGCTGTGGGCGATGATGGGCTCGAAGGCGTTCAGCTGCAGCTGCCCGGCCTCGGCGGCCATGGTCACGGTGATGTCATTGCCGATCACCTCGAAGGCCACCTGGTTCACCGCCTCCGGGATCACCGGATTCACCTTGCCCGGCATGATCGAGGAGCCCGCCTGCACTGCCGGCAGGTTGATCTCGCCCAGGCCCGCGCGGGGGCCGGAGGACAGCAGCCTGAGGTCGTTGCAGGTCTTGGAGAGCTTCACCGCGATGCGCTTGAGCACCCCGGAGAGCTGAACGAAGGCGCCCGCGTCCTGCGTCGCCTCGACCAGGTTCGCCGCCACCATGAGTTCCACGCCGGAAATCTCCGACAGCCGGCGCGTCACCAGCTCGGCGTAGTCCGGATGGGTGTTGATGCCGGTGCCGATGGCGGTGGCGCCGAGGTTGATCTCGCGCACCAGCTGCGCGGCCTCGGCCAGGCGCGCCTCGTCCTCGCCCAGCATCACGGCATAGGTGCTGAACTCCTGGCCCAGGGTCATCGGCACCGCGTCCTGCAGCTGGGTGCGCCCCATCTTCAGCACCGCGGCGAACTCGTCCGCCTTGGCGGAAAAGGCCGCGCCCAGCGAGGCCATGGCCGCGGCCAGGCGCCGGATGCCGAACTGCAGCGCCAGCTTCACCGCCGTGGGGTAGACGTCGTTGGTGCTCTGGGACAGGTTGACGTGGTCGAGCGGATGCAGGCGGGCGTAGTCGCCCTTCGCCGCCCCGAGCAGCTCCAGCCCCCGGTTGGCGATCACCTCGTTGGCGTTCATGTTGGTCGAGGTCCCGGCGCCGCCCTGGATCACGTCCACCACGAATTCCTCCAGCAGCCGCCCGCCGCGCAGTTCCTCGCAGGCGGCGCGGATGGCCGCCGCGCGTCCCCCGTCCAGCAGGCCCAGTTCGGCGTTGGCCATCGCCGCGGCCTGCTTGACGCAGGCGAGCGCCGCGACCAGGTCCGGGTAGGTGGAGATCGGGATGCCCGTGATCGGGAAATTCTCCAGCGCCCTCAGGGTGTGCACGCCGTAGTAGGCCTGCGCCGGAACGGCGCGCTCCCCGATCAGGTCATGCTCGATGCGGACCGGCGCGTTCATGCTGGCCTCCGTCGCGGACACCGCGCTTGACGCGCAAGCGCGGCGAATCCCACAATGGTCCATGCAGGATGGTGGAAAATCAACCGCTCGGCTCGGCTTCGTGCAACCTGGCCGAGCGTTCCCGATGACGCGCACGCCCATTGCCGAGGCACCGGACGCATAGACAATGATCTCGATTCGCGGCATCAGCAAGTGGTACGGCAGCTTCCAGGTCCTCGCCGACTGCTCCACCGAGGTGAGCAAGGGCGAGGTGGTGGTGGTCTGCGGGCCCTCGGGATCCGGCAAGTCCACCATCATCAAGTGCGTCAACGCCCTGGAGCCGTTCCAGAAGGGCACCATCACGGTGGACGGGGTCTCGGTGGGCGATCCGAAGACCGACCTGCCCAAGCTGCGCTCGCGCATCGGCATGGTGTTCCAGAACTTCGAGCTGTTCCCGCACCTCTCGGTCACCGAGAACCTCACCCTGGGCCAGGTCAAGGTGCTCGGGCGCACCGAGGAGGCGGCGCGCGACAAGGGCCTCAAGCTCCTCGAGCGCGTCGGCCTCTCCGCGCACAAGGACAAGTATCCGGGCCAGCTCTCCGGCGGCCAGCAGCAGCGCGTCGCCATCGCCCGCGCGCTGTCCATGGACCCGATCGCGATGCTGTTCGACGAACCCACCTCGGCGCTGGACCCGGAGATGATCAACGAGGTGCTCGACGTCATGGTCGAGCTCGCGCAGGAGGGCATGACCATGATGGTGGTGACGCACGAGATGGGCTTCGCCAGGCGCGTCGCGCACCGCGTCATCTTCATGGACGCTGGCAAGATCATCGAGGACTGCACCAAGGACGACTTCTTCGGCACGCCGCGCTCGGAGCGCGCGCAGCTGTTCCTGTCGAAGATCCTGCACCACTGACGCCGGCCCGCTAGGCGGGCGGGGCGACGCTCAAGCCGACGACCTTGTGTCTGGCGATGAGCTGGGCGACCGCGCCCCGCTTCGCCTCCTCGACGAATTCCCGCAGCCACGCCGCACCCGCCTTGCGCGCGATCGGCGTGCCGATCGCCTGCTGCACGGCGGTGAACTTGCCATCCAGGATCCGCGAACCCGGCTGCTTGGCCTGGTCCGCGATCAGGCGCGGCTTGAGACCCGCCAGCGCGTCCAGCTTCTCCTTCAGGAACAGCTGGTAGGAGGCTTCGATGCCCTCGGCGTGCACCAGCTGCGCGTGCTTGAGCGTGCGGCGCAGGTACATGTCGTAGGCGCTCTTGGCCGACACCGCGATGCGGATCCCGGGCCGGTCCACCTCGGCGACCGACTGGATCGGCGAACCGGCCGGCACCAGGTAGGTGGACTCGATCTCGACGTAGGCGGGCGAAAAGGCGATCTCGCTCGCGCGCAGCGGATCGGCGCCGATGAGGCCGATGTCCCATTCCGCCACCGCCGCCACCACGTCGCCGGGAGCCGCGTAGGACCGCAGCTCGACCGGGACGCCCAGGCGGCGCGCGATCTCGCGGGCCATGTCCGGCGCGACGCCGTCGGGCTCGCCCGCGGGGGTTTTCCCATTGATGAGGAGGAAGTTGGACAGGTTGAGGCCGACGCGGAGCCTGCCGGTCGGCGCCAGTTCGGCGCGCAGTTCGGGGGTGATGTCGTTTGGCATGGTGCGCGACGTTATCATGCGGACCTTCCGATCAACAGTACGGTTCCACCATTCCGCAGGAGAGCGCATGAGCACGGTGGCATTCATTGGGTTGGGCGCGATGGGCTCGCGCATGGCGACGAACCTGCACGCGGCGGGGCACCAGCTCCGGGTCTGGAACCGCGACGCGGCGAAGGCAAAGCCCTTCGCCGACAAGGGCATCACCGTCTGCACTTCCGCGGCGCAGGCGGTGACGGGCGCGGAGTTCGTCCTCTCCATCGTCGCCGACGACGTCGCGACGCGCGCGGTGATGCTGGGCGAAGGCGGCGTCATCGCCGCCTGCGCGCCGGGGACCATCGTCGTGGATTCCAGCACCAACACCCCGGCGATGGCGCGCGAGGTGGCGAAGGCGGCCGCGGCCAGGGGCGTCACGTACCTGGACGCGCCGGTGTCCGGTTCGCTCGCGCAGGCGCAGGGCAAGGAGCTCTTGTTCCTGGTCGGCGGCGACAAGGCCGCCTACGACAAGGCGCTGCCGCTCCTGTCCGCGATGGGCAAGATGGCGAAGCGCATCGGCGATTCCGGCGCCGGGGCGACGCTGAAGCTCATCAACAACATGCTCGGGGCCTCGCTCACCGCCGCGATCGCGGAAGCGGCGCAGGCGATCGAGGCGGCGAACCTGGACCGCGAGGCGTGCATGGAAATCCTGAACGACGGCGCCGCGGGTTCGCGCCTCACGAAGACCAAGCTGCCCAAGATATTCAAGCGTGACTTCGCGCCCCAGTTCCAGCTGGAACTGATGGAAAAGGACCTGCGCTACTTCCTCGCGCTCGCGCAGGAGCTGGACCGCCCGGCGCCGATCGCCTCGCTGGTGCGCAGCCAGTACCAGGCCGCCCGCCGCGCCAGCCACGGCAAGCTCGATTCCTGCGCCGTCTTCCTCCAGGCCTCCGGCGAAAAGACCTAAATCAGGGACAGTCCCTGTTTTACTTGCGCTCGACGCGCTCGAGCATCGCCTCGGGAATGCGGTAGCCGGGGTGGTGCCGGCGGAAGTCGGCGAGCGCCTTGTCGGCCTCGTCGTGCTTGCCTGCGCGGCGCAGTTCGGCGATGCGGTCGAGCCATTTTTCCGGCGTCTCGCCGGCGTCCTGCGAGCGCTTGGCGGTCGCCTCCGACAAGACCTGGCGCTCGGCGCTGTCCGCCCGTTGCATGGCCATGGGTTCGCGCGCCCGAGCGGACGCGACTTCCGCAGGCGCCGGGCTGGGAGCGGAAGCGACTGACGGCGGCGCAGGCGCGAAGGGCCCTGCGGAAGCGTCAGGGACCTCGCGCCTGGAGATTCTCGGAATCTCGTCCCGCGCCGGCTGCGGGGGCGCCGCCTGGACTTTTGCCGGTTCCGGCGCCCGGGCAATCATCGTGTCCTCCGGCTTGGGCGCCTCCGGCTGGGGTGCCGGTTTGGTCGCTTCGGCGATAGGTGCTGGTGCCGGCGCCGGCGCCGGCGCCGGCACGGGAAGCGGCTTTTCCACGGACCCCTGGATGCCGTCGATGCCGGGCTGCTCCTGTTGCAGGTGCAACACGACGCCGACCGAGAGCATGATCACGGCGGCCGCGGCCAGGGGGAACGTCCAGCGCTGGCGCGCCGACGGCCCCACGCCCGGGGACAGCAGCGGCGCCGGATGCGCGCGCTCAGCGCGATGCGCGGCGGCGAGGATGGCCTCGTCCAGCGCGCGCGGCGGCTCCTCGCGCCCCAATTCGCGATAGGCCTGCGACAGCTTCGGGTCGCGCTCGTCAGTCATCGCCCACCGCCAGTTTCAGCTTTTTCAGCGCATAGCGCAGCCGGCTTTTCGCGGCTTCCTCGTTGCTCCCGGTCGCGGCGGCGATCTGCGCCACGCTCATTTCCGCCTCCTCGCTGAGGAGGAAGGCCTCGCGCTGCGCTTCGGGCAGCGCCTCGAGCGCCGCGGCAAAGCGCTCCAGCTTCCCGCGCCCCTCTAGCCTGCGCAGCGGGTCCTCCGCGGCGCTGGCCGGCGGATCGAACGCATCCTCGCCGTCCTTGCCCACGATCGACACCAGCGACAGGCCGCGCTTCCTCCAGTGGTCGACCATCCGGTTGTGCGCGATCGTATAGAGCCAGGTGGTGAACTTCGCCTGCGGCTCGTAGCGGTGCCGCGCCTCGACGGCCCGCATCCAGACCTCCTGGTAGAGCTCCTCCGCGACCGCGCGGTCCTTGATGCTCCTCAGCATGAAGCGGAAGAGCGGCCCCTTGTGGCGGGCGTAGAGCCGGTCGAAGGCGGAGGCCTCGCCCGCCCGGTAGGACAGCATCAGTTCCTCGTCGCTCGCCTCCATGCCCCCGCAGTTTACGCGGGCGG